>CAYTUB010000236.1:0-1508 GCA_964441145.1 uncultured Acidimicrobiales bacterium | reverse complement strand
TTTGGGGGACAAATCTTTTACCCGAGGACGGTGCCTGTTGAGTCGGGGTTGATGCTGCGGTTGCGGCTGAAGTTGCCCATGTCGAGCTCGACCCCGGTCCAACGTCCGGTGACGACGAGTGGATCGTTGTCATGGTCGTGGCCGTTGGAGACCGCGGTGATGAGCTCGGCCATCATGTGTGAGCCGACGCAGGCGTTCTTGAACTGGTTGCCACTGGTACCGCGAGCGGCAAAGAAGCCGTCGAGATCGGTCCGGTCATAGATCGGTCCCCAATCGGAGCTCACGTCGTAGGCGTCGGCGAGGCCCTTGCGCTGGTGTGGCACGCCGAATTCAGGCAGCCGCTTGGCGAGGCGCATCATCTGGATGTTCCAGCGCGGTTCGGTGATCTCTCGGTTGAGCGTCGACATGTCGTCTACCCAATCCTCGCCGTCACACTCGGGGTCAGCTGACCCGATGAAGATCTGGTTGCCCGCCTCGGGGCGGCAATAGAAGCCCTGCTCTTGGTCGTTGATCAGTGCGCCGTCGGTCTCAAAGTTGACGCCCTCGGGCGCTGGTGCCACATGCACTTCGTGACGCATCGGACGGGTCTGAATGGCATCGCGGCCGCCGAGACCAGCGAGGTCATTGACTTCGGTCGAGAAGGGTCCGCCAGCATTGACCACGACGGGTGCGTGTATCTCGTCGCCATCGGCGAGCTTCACGCCGGTCACGGCTGACCCGTCGCCGGTGGTGAGGATCTCCGCCACGGTCTTCTTGAAGCGGAACTCGCCGCCTTTGGCGATTGCTGCGGTGTGCAGGTTGTGCGCTGCGAGCTGCGGGTCGGAGATATACCCAGCCTCGGGCATGTACAGCCCGCCGGGAAGCGTGCCCTCCGGTTCAGCCCAGAAACGATCATCGTCGATCGTGCATGGTTCGCCGTAGGAGGCGAGCGTGAGCCATGGCATTGCCTCGGCCACCTTCTCGGGACCCCACTCCTCGAACTTCACGTCGGTCTGGGCAAGACGGTCGAGGTACAGCGCGTACAGCTCGGGTTCAGAATTGAGGAACAAGTGCCCGGTGACGATCTTGCGTGCGTGGCCGCGCTCGTCGGTGGTTTCGAGGTACTCGTCGAAGTTCTCCCAGTACCGGTTGCCTTCCCATGCGAGATCGATGCCGGGCACCGTCGAGTAGTTGAACCGCAGAATGGCTCCCGAGCTCGATGTCGAGCCGTAGCCGGGCGCAGCGTTCATATCGACGTTGCAGGTCTTCAGACCCCGTCGGGACAGCTCAAAGGCAATCCCCGATCCAAACACCCCCGCCCCGATAATTACTGCGTCGAAGTTATTGGCCATTTTTGGTGTCTTCCTTTAGCGCTGACTTCATCAAATTTGCGCGTTCGACGGCGATTGTTGCCGTCTAGCGCGCAAATTTCCATTGCTACGACGGCCGGTTCTGTACGTACTGGTAGCCGAAGCGGCCCTTCACACAAAGGTTGCCGCTCGTGATCGAGTGGTCGTCTGGTGAGGTGA
>CAYTUB010000235.1:0-1534 GCA_964441145.1 uncultured Acidimicrobiales bacterium | reverse complement strand
GGAAACATGATGCAGGTTCGTCAGATCGCCGGTATGCGTGGTCTTGTCGCGAACCCTCGTGGCGATATGATCCCACGCCCAATCAAGAGTAATTTCCGTGAGGGACTTGCCATGCTCGAGTACTTCATTGCTACTCCGGGTGCTCGTAAGGGCTTGGTCGATACGGCGCTTCGTACCGCTGACTCTGGGTACCTGACCCGTCGTCTTGTCGACGTGGCCCAGGAACTCATCATCAACACCGAAGATCCCTTCGAAGCTGGTGGCACCGTCCGCGGCATCTGGGTAGAGGACGTCAATCCCGATTCGGGCAACAAGCGCACCTATCTTGAGACGCGACTTCTCAGCCGTAGCCTCGCTGACGACGTGACGGCCGGAGGCGAGACCTTCAAGGCCGGTACCGAAATCAGCGAAGAGATGATGATCGCAATGCGCGATGACGACAGCATCGATCGTGTGCGAGTGCTTTCTCCGCTCACCGATGAGTCTGAGCGTGGCGTTTCTGCGGCGAGCTATGGCACGTCGCTGGCGACCGGCATCACTATCGAACCCGGCGAAGCTGTTGGTGTTATCGCAGCACAGTCGATCGGCGAGCCTGGCACGCAGCTCACCATGCGCACCTTCCACACCGGTGGTGTTGCAGGTGGCGGCGATATCGCTGGTGGCCTCCCACGTGTTGTTGAGCTCTTCGAAGCTCGCTCCCCGAAGGGCAAGGCCACACTGGCAGCTACCTCTGGCGTTGTTCGCGTCGGTGAGGACGACGGCAAGGGCCGCACGATCCTCATCATTGGCGACGACGGCACCGAGGATGTCTACACGGTTCCATCGTTGGCTCGTCTCGAGATCAACGACGGCGACGAGATCACCGCTGGTGATGCAATCGTTGAAGGTCCACGTGATCCCAAGGAGCTCATGGACATCAAGGGCGTGCGTGAAACGCAGCGCTACTTGGTCGAAGAAGTCCAGAAGGTCTACCGCGATCAGGGTGTATCGATTCACGACAAGCACATCGAGCTCATCGTGCGTCAGATGACCCGCCGTATTGCGGTGTCTGAGCCCGGCGATTCCGATTTCTTGCCAGGCGAGAACGTCGACACCAAGATTTACGCCGACGCAAACCGTCAACTCGTTCAGGAAGGCAAGCGCCCCGCCGAAGGTCGCCCACAGTTGATGGGTATCACCAAGGCATCGCTGGCCACCGACTCGTGGCTGTCGGCTGCATCGTTCCAGGAAACGACTCGTGTCCTCACCGAGGCCGCAATCGAATCCAAGAGCGACGGTCTTGTTGGTCTCAAAGAGAACATCATCATCGGCAAGCTGATCCCAGCGGGTACCGGCATTGGTGAGTACCGCAAGGTTGAACCAAACGCTCCGGACTACACCCCAATGGAGTTCTACAGCTCAGGTGAAGAAGAAGAGGACTTGGCTGACTGGCTTGCCAACCGCAGCGATGCTGTTGGCCTCGTCGGCGAATAGCCCGCGTAGCGCCTGATTTCCCGGCCTCCGGCCTCCAGCGGTCGCAATCCGAGCCCTAGCG
>CAYTUB010000234.1:0-1541 GCA_964441145.1 uncultured Acidimicrobiales bacterium | reverse complement strand
ACACCCTCGAGCAGCTGCTCGAGAACTTCACGACCCCCGAGCTAGACGACCTTCCACCGCTGCACGCCGGGCTGATGGGCTACATCGGCTACGACGTCGTGCGCGAGGTCGAGCGGCTTCCAAACGTTCCCGAAGACGATTCTGGTCATGCCGACGGCGTGATGGCCCTGATCGGCGAGCTGGCAGCGTTCGACCACTGGAAACAACAGGTCACGCTCGTAGCCAACACCGTCGTTCCAGTCGACGCCTCCGAAGATGAGCTGCGCCGGATCTACGACGATGCGATCGAACGGCTTCTCGCGTTGCAGAACGATGGCGCGCAGCCCATCGACGAACCGTTGGTATCACCGCCACCGAGAGACCCGGAACTCCCTGAGGTGAAGTCCTCGATGGGGGAGGAGGTCTACTGCGCTGCGGTGGAGGCCGCCAAGGAATACATCCTGGCCGGAGACATCTTCCAGGTCGTGCTCGCCCAACGCTTCGACTTCGAACTCGATGCCGAGACGTTCGACCTGTACCGGGTGCTGCGCCAGATCAATCCGAGTCCGTACATGTATTACATGCGCATCGGCGACCTCGACATCGTCGGCGCATCACCAGAACCGATGGTGCAACTGCGTGGCGACACCGTCGTGAGTCGTCCTATTGCTGGCACCCGGCCGAGGGGCAAGACCGACGCGGAAGACAAGCAGCTCGCCGCGGAACTGAGCGAACACCCCAAAGAGGTCGCCGAGCACGTCATGCTCGTAGATTTGGCCCGCAACGACATCGGCCGAGTGATCGAGTTCGGTAGCGAGTCGCGTGATCAGATCATGACCTTGGAGCGCTACAGCCACGTCATGCACCTGACCTCACAGGTCTCTGGCAAGCTCGCCGAGGGCAACAGCGCGATCGATGTGCTGCGAGCGACGCTTCCTGCCGGCACGGTTTCGGGAGCTCCCAAGGTTCGGGCGATGGAGATCATCGACGAACTCGAACCGGTCAAACGCGGCCCATATGCGGGAGTCATTGGCTATCTCGACTTCTCGGGCAACATCGACACCGCGATCGCTATCCGCACCATGTTCGTGACCGGCAATCGCGCGTCGGTTCAAGCTGGCGCTGGGATCGTGGCCGACAGCGTGCCGATCGATGAGCACAACGAATGCATCAACAAGTCCAAGGCATTGCTCGCTGCGGTGCCGGGGGCTCGAATAATGACCGCACAACGCAACGGGAGGACGTCATGACCGGCGTCTATGTAGGTGAGCGAGACGTAGTTTCAGTGAGTGGGGGCGACGCTCTTTCGTATCTGCAAGGCCAACTCAGCCAAGACGTTGAGACCATGGCCGTCGGCGAGTCCGCGTGGAGCCTGATCCTGCAACCGCAAGGCAAGGTCGATGCGTGGTTCCGGATTACGAAGGTTTCGGCCGACCACTTCCTCCTCGACCTCGATCACGGTTGGGGAGAATCGTTGATGGCGCGCTTGAAGCGTTTCATGCTCCGGGTCGATGTGCAGTTGGAGCTGGAGACATGGACATGGCATGGCTATCGCGGTGTCG
>CAYTUB010000233.1:0-1597 GCA_964441145.1 uncultured Acidimicrobiales bacterium | reverse complement strand
ACCCTGTTGATCAATAGAGTCGGGATCAGAGGGACAGAGCGAAGCAGCAAGTGTCTTAGTATTAGGAACCTGACTATCCGGGACGTTCAAAGCGTCTCGGATTTTCTTGTTTTTGGACCGACGCAATAATTCGGCGAACAACGGTCGGAGCCTGCTTGTCACATTCCCATCGTTATCGATGAAGACCTTGTCGAACACCGCATCGTTGATCTGAGCCCGAATCGGGTCTGCTTAAGGCGACTTTATGGGCTGTCGATCTCAATAAAGCGTGCAGCCATGCCCGAAGGCGGATTCGATGGACACCGAAACCACACAACTAGAAGCAGATCCGGCAGCGTCCGCGCCGGACCTGGATCGACTTTCCAAACGGCTGGCCCGATTCACGATCGCGCTTCTGTTCGGCATGCTGCTCGCAACCTCGGCACACGTTCGTGGGCCGTTGGCGATCGATCAGGCCGTCAACGAACGAGACCGGATCGCCGAGACTCTGCCGCGCCCGGACTACAGATTTAGAGTTCCCCCGAAGAATGAAGGGCAATGGTTGCCAAGTGTTTGTATCGTTTGCCGCCGTCCCGAACCACCGGTTGAGGAGGCAGCGCGAGCCGGTGTCGCACTATTCGCATACGACGATCGCCGTGGAGAACTAGACACGCAGCGGGAGCTCGTACTTGAGCGGCTCGAAGATCTCGGCTACGAGCTTCGCTGTTCGCAGACTCGCGAGTTCAGCAAAACGCTGGTTACCGATTTCACCGTCGTCACCGATTCCTATTTCGACAACGGCCCAGACTCCCATGTCGTAAACGTGCGTGATCGAGTTGCTGAGGGTGCCCGAGTCCCACGTGAGCTCACGGTCACCGTCTTGACAACGATCTACGGGGCAGCCCCAATAGGGTCGCCCGACCATGTCGTCGACTTCCCCGACGACTGCTTCCCCAGCTAAGGCCACCAGAACGATGCCCAGCAAACACCTCTTTGATCGTCAGGCCGCCCCCGAGGACTCCTCGCAGTCCAGGTGGTGGCGCGAACTGCGTGACGCGGCGGCCTACGGCGTGGCCTTTGGCATGCTCCTTTGGAGCATCCACGCAAACCTCACCGACTTCGCCCGGCTCGTCCTACCGTGGCTACTACTGGGATTTGGCCCATCGCTCTACGGACCGAAACGGTTCGGTCGCTTGCTGCTCTTGGCTGGAGCCAGCACGGCTTTCGTATATGGAAGCAACGAAGGCTTTGACAGCACCATGGGTTTCGCGAACTGGTTCCCCGGAATCGCTCTCGTCATGTTGGGCCTCGCTCTCACCCCGCTCACCCAGCGGATGCTCATAGCACTTCGACCACTAATGGGCCTTGCCATCATCGCGCTCTACGTCATATCCCTAACGCTGCAGATCGCCGGCACCCTCGACACACGCGACGGTTTCGGTTTTGCAGGGATGCTCCTGTTAGCCCTCTTTGTTCTTCCTCTCGGCATTCGCTCACTCCGAGAACGCCATGCCTACTGGAGAGCTGCCTCGACCAACCAAGGTCATCCCGCATCAATTTGGGACACAACAGAGGAAACGCTCCCCCAGCCACCGCCACCAACCGGACGCCCTCTCCT
>CAYTUB010000232.1:0-1600 GCA_964441145.1 uncultured Acidimicrobiales bacterium | reverse complement strand
AACCTCGATAGCCAGACGGGCGCGGAGATTCTCGACTTCTTGCGGCGCGCTGTCGACGAGTTCGGCCAAACAATCGTGATGGTCACCCACGATCCAATCGCTGCTGCCTACGCCGATCGCGTGCTCTTCTTGGCCGATGGAAAGATCGTCAGCGAGTTGATGGACCCGACGACCGAAACCATCCTCGAATCCCTCCGAGCCGCGACCAACTCGTAACTCTCCGGGCAGGTCTTCACTCAATTCCAAGGGGGCCACGCCGACCTTGGCTATGTGGCCAGCAACGCACCAACCGTCGTTCCAGCAAACCGTCTTGGGCAGCTTCTCGTAGAGGCACGCCAGCGGGGTGGAACCGACCTGGAGGAACTTGCCGCGATCAGCGGGTTCACCGTGGGCGAGCTCGCCGACTTCGAAGCTGGTCATCGAGTCCTCAACGACGAGATCGTTTCGACGATCACGTCGCTCTACGAACTGGACTCCGGTCCGATCATCCCGCATCGAGCGGAACTGACCATCGACTTGAACGACAACGTGTTGATGGCGTCGGGTCACGCTCTACCGCTCGACTCCCAAGCCCATCAGCACGTGCTCGATCGCTACCTGTCGCTGGTATATGTGTTGCGCGACCGATCGCCGGGTTCCTCAGTGCCGCTGCGCGGCGAGGACCTCGACATCTTGGCGGCATCGCTCGCTGAACGACGCGAACTCATCGAGGAGCAATTGCTCGCCTCGATGTTCGCCCAAGATGAGGCCGTACCGGGACTCATTGGTTGGTTTAAGCGTCGGCTGTGGGTTCCGACCGCCGGTGTGATCGTGAGTGCGGTGTCGGTTGGAACGCTCGTCATGGTCAGCTCAGCTCCCGAAGCTCCGCCGGAGTCGTTGGATCAGCCCGAACCAGAACCCGAGCCGCTCCGCGGATTGGCGGGTGCTGTCATCGTGCCTGGAACGACCGCTGCCGAAGTTGCAAGCGCCCCCGCCACGACCGCTGCCGAAGCTGCGAGCGCCGGTGTCGAAGAGCCTCCGCCGAGCGTTGCGTTCGAGAATTCGAACCAACGTCTGGGTGCCGAGGCCGAGGCGCTGTTGCCCTTCGATTGGGAAGCGATTTTGCCGGGCTGGGAAATCAACTACCTCGATAGCGACGACCGCTTCCGTGGTCTGACCTACCCCTATGACAAGTCGATCGACATGTTCGTTCGTGACAGCGATACGGCCGAGTCACTCGCCGGGATTCTGGCTCATGAGCTGGCGCATGCCATCGACGTGGAACACTTTGGTGACGGCGAGCGAAACGATTGGCGTGACGCACGTGATCTTGGCGGAGCTCCTTGGTGGCCAGATGCCTATGCGGGAGACTTCGCGACCGGCGCCGGCGACTTTGCCGAGTCGTTTGCGTATTGGGCGCTCGGCGACAACTCCTCGTCGGAGCTCGGTGGCAACCCGACCGACGAGCAGCTCCAGCTAATCGAATCGTTTCTCGCCGACATCTAAAGGGCCAGCGAGTCTTCATTGCCGCGGTTCTCGCCCGAAATCGGCGAGCGGAGAAGTTCTTGAGTTTCGGCGCCGCAAACGCGGATCTCGCCGGAAGTGCGAGCGGGACACAGAG
>CAYTUB010000231.1:0-1631 GCA_964441145.1 uncultured Acidimicrobiales bacterium | reverse complement strand
GATGGGCTCGACGAGGCCGACATCATCTTTGAGGAACGAATCGAGCAAGAAGCCACTCGTTTTCTCGCAGTATTCCACTCAAGCTTTCCGGAGCAGGTCGGTTCGATTCGGTCAGGTCGAACCTCCGATATCAACATCGTGGCGAACCTCAACCGTCCAGTATTTGGATTTTCCGGTGCCAACGACGGTGTCCATGCCCAACTCCGCACCGCCGATCGCGACGACAGCCTCATTCGATTCAGCGCAGACATCGGCGACCCAGAGTTCACACGCATTGGCAGCTTCAGCGCCCCAGACAACATGGTTGCCGATGTATCTCGGTTACTCGAAAGAGCGCCCGAAGATAGCGAGCCACCACAGTCGCTGTACGACTACTCGAACTACGTCACTGAACTAGGCCAGTCTTCGCCAAGTGTCCTTGCTGCTGCTCGCAGCGATGTTCAGTACGTGTGGTCAGAAGTGGACATCGGCTACTTGCGTTTTCAAGGTGAGAACCCGCTCGTAACCCGGGACGATGTACAGATCACTCCAAAGAACGTCATCATCATGACGACGACGTATCTACCGAGTCAGGTCGATGCATCATCGGTCGACGCAGTGACGATCGGCCAAGGGCCTGTCGAGGTGTATAGCAACGGATTTCGAGTTGAGGGCACATGGACCCGAGAGTTCGCTCGTGACCCGTACACGTTGGAAACCGCAGACGGTGAAACGATCGGTCTCGCCCCAGGACAAACGTGGGTGTCGCTCGCTCCAGCGAATACGGCCACTGAACTCCGGCCCATCGAGGCACAAGCGCTGAGGCCGACACCGGGGTAACGCTCCCTAATCCAGTGGTAGCAAGTGCCGGTTCCACTTCAGGCAAACGCGGATCTCTTTGTAGACTGGTCTCATGGACGAAGAGACCACAACAGGTAGCCCTCTCGTAAAGCGAGGATTGGCCGAAATGCTCAAGGGCGGCGTCATTATGGACGTCGTCAACGCCGAGCAGGCAAAGATTGCAGAGGACGCCGGCGCTGTCGCAGTTATGGCGCTCGAGCGCGTCCCCGCCGACATTCGGGTTGATGGTGGCGTTGCACGAATGAGCGATCCCGAGATGATCGAGGGCATTCAAGAGGTCTGCACGATCCCGGTGATGGCCAAGGCGCGCATCGGCCACTTTGTTGAGGCACAGATCTTGCAGAGTCTTGGCGTCGATTACATCGACGAATCCGAGGTTCTCACCCCGGCAGATGAGACCCATCACATCGATAAGTGGGCGTTCACAGTGCCGTTCGTGTGTGGAGCTACAAACCTGGGGGAGGCGTTACGTCGAATCTCGGAGGGTGCGTGCATGATTCGTTCGAAGGGTGAAGCAGGCACCGGCGACGTCGTCCAAGCAGTCCGCCACTTGCGAACAATCACCGGCGACATTCGCAAGCTCACCCAGGCCGATGAGCCAGAACTTTTCGAGTGGGCAAAGCAACTTCGTGCACCACTTCCGCTCGTGCAAGAAATTGCTGAGACTGGCCAACTTCCCGTGCCCCTGTTTTGTGCAGGTGGCCTCGCGACTCCGGCAGATGCTGGTCTTGCCATGCAACTCGGCGCCGATGCGGTGTTCGTGGGCTCGGGCATTTTCAAGAGCGCCGACC
>CAYTUB010000230.1:0-1657 GCA_964441145.1 uncultured Acidimicrobiales bacterium | reverse complement strand
CTCGCGCCGGTGCTCCCAGTTGGCTAGTCTCGTCATCATGAACATCGACTTTTACGTAGACCCTATTTGACCGTGGTGTTGGATGACGGCCCGTTGGGTCGTCGACGAGGTGCAGCCGCACCGTGACCTCAACATCACCTGGCAGCCAATTAGCTTGCTCTTCAAGAACGAGCCAGGCGAAGACAGCCCGTTCTTCGAACCGGTCACATTCACCCACAGCCTCCTACGCGTGATGGAGTCCGTGCGCGCCGCCGAGGGGAACGACGCAGTGAAGGATCTGTACTGGCAGTACGGTGCAGTCCTCCACCACGACCGGTCGAACGGTGACGCCGAGATGGATGAGATCATCGCCGCAGGTGTGGCACCGTTCCTGGAGGCTGCGGGGCTCGACGCCTCGCACGCCGAAGCCTTCGACGACGAGAGCTTTGACGCCGAGATTCGTACCCGCATGGATGCAGGCCTGGCCCTCGTCGGCCAAGACGTCGGCACCCCGATCATCGCGTTCGGTACACCCGACGGTGCCAAGGGAATCTTCGGTCCGGTCATTTCAAAGATGCCCACCGATTCACTTGCCGTCTGGGACGCCATGGTCACCATGACCACGATGGACGGCTTCTGGGAGCTCAAGCGCACCCGCACCGAAGACCCCCATTTTCCGGAGCGCCCCTAGGACGTCGCCGTTAACGGAACGATTCGAGCTGTTCGAAGAGGAGCAGTGTCCCCGACGGTAAAACCGTCGGGGACGTTGACCGCGTAATCCAGCGATGTTCCATCGATTTCGATTGGCTTGCTCGGTTCTAGAGCTTGCGGCTCCAGGCCAGTTCATCGCGATAGCGCTCTATCTCGCTCGTATACTGCTCGGTTAGCAGGGTGAGGTCCCACAATCCGGAGGAGTCGTATTCTGCGGTCGAGGCGGCGAAGCCTTCGACGCAGGCGAGAAAGTCGCGCATCTCGTCAATGTCTTGCGCTTTGGGTTGCACCCAGCACGCTCCTGATCGATAGCAGTCGATCTCCGATCGGATGTCGAAGTCATCGACAACTACGACTACCGGAATCTGCCACAACACCGGATGGGCTTGAAGCTCACAGAGCGTTCGAAGTCCGTCGTACTTGTCCATGTATCGGTTCAAGATGATTATCGACGGCAGCTCATGGACAGAGTCCGTAAATGCCAGTTTCAAAAGCATCTCTGCCCCGTCCACTGCGAAGTCGAAGTCGATGTGTGGGGCCCAAATGCTGCCCATCACCGACATGAGGAAGTGTTCCTCTTTGTCGCTGTCGGCCATCAAGGCTCGAACAGCGCCTCCGGTCAAAACTGAATTGCTCGTTGAATATAGAGTTGTCATCTTTCTCGCTCCCGCACGTAGCGCATGACCAGCCCTAACCTCGTTTGGCCATCACACCGGTTCCCATCGGCGTTACAAAGTGTTGGTTCAGGCTTCGGCGAAAACGACGTCAAAATTGCTATGGGAGCCTGGGCTATGTCAGTTCGACCCTCGCCCCAGCTGCGCGGAGTTTCACCATCAACGCCTCGGCATCGGACCGGTCGAGCCGATCGACAACCGACGGTGCGTTGTCCACGATTTCCTTCGCTGCTTTGATGCCCGCGCCGGTGAGTTCACGGATCTCCTTCACTACAGCGATTGGCCTGTCGCCG
>CAYTUB010000229.1:0-1764 GCA_964441145.1 uncultured Acidimicrobiales bacterium | reverse complement strand
AGGCTCGATCCGTCGCTGCGCTCCTCGACTCGCGCTGCGGTTGGCCGGAGGCCCTCACCGCTCGCACAGCAACCCGAAGGGTTGACCTTCGCAGCTGCGAGCTACGGCGCAACTCGAGCTTCGAAGCTGCTCATGTTGATCGATCACAGATTTTGGTTGTCTTTGACGTAGGGTCGCGCCGTGGCGGTTTTGTTTGGTGATGTTCGGCGAGATGGCGTGTCGGCCGCGATGGTGGTTGATCTTGAGTCGCGCGAGGCCCGTGTCCTGACTATCCCGGGCGAATCGGGGAACCCGACAACACTCAGACAGGTTGAGATCGCTGGCGACGATGAGTTGGCGTTGGACCTCGCGGATTCGATACACCAGGGGTTCGGCGGAGGCGCGCCGAGGCGGGTGCTTGTGGTGAACCGAGCGGAGCAAACCTTCACCCTTCGACAAGACTTCGCTTGGGCACCGATGAGCGAGATCGAGGGTCAACTCGTATCTGCATCGGGAACAAGCTTTGCGGTGCGACGTGAAACCGATGCACACGGCTACCACTACTACGTCCTCGACCTGGCGACGTCGGGTCAGTTCAGGCTTCCCTCTGATGCGGACGCGGAGATTGTTGACGAGGGCTTCGATGACGGGCGTTATTTCTGGGTCTCATGGGAGGCCGATGATGATTGCGGTTTCGAGGTCGTAGATATCGAAACAGGACAACGCACTCAGCTCCCGATCGGTGGGTCTCACATTCTGTGGGGAGCGAGCACCGAGACCTTCTACGTCCAAGATGGCGACGGCCAAACAATTCGCTCGCTAGATGAAGCGAGCACGGTTGATCTTGAGTGGCTTGATCCTGAGTTCTCTCCAAGCGACTTCTGTCCCGGTTGGTCGATGAGCAACCTGCCGGATTCTCTCTTGCTTCCGAAGCAATCGTTCTCGGCCTACGTAGACAGCATCGGGGCATCGCCGTCGGCGTCCGTAGCACCTACTCCCGCCTCGCCGCGGCCCGAACCGCTGGCTTCGGTGCGGCTAGTGCCTGTGGAGGAGTCTTCGAATCGGACCCGCATCGGGGGCGAGCCAGATCTGCCAGCCGACGTGGAGTGGCCGACGATCAATGGCGGGCCGGTTCCGTTCTTGGCCCAGGTCGACCTGGCCGAGATTCACGCTGTGTTACCGATTGAGCATCTGTCGACGTCGGGTCTGCTTTCGGTCTTCTACTGTCCCATGGTTTTCGAGGAGATCGCCTCGCCAGAACTCGTCGAGATCCTGCCGTTTTCTTTCGGAGCATTGGTTTTCACTCCTGCCGAGAACGAGACACGACGTCATCGGACGCCCGAGCTGTTTCCTGCGGAAATGGTCGTGCCCGAAGCGGCGGTCGAACTGCGGGCAGAAGAAACCCGACGAACGTTGGACTTCGACATCAATGACCCATCCAAGCCCGAACCGGTGGACGGATACCGGCTCTGGCAGCAACGCAAAGACGAGTACGAGGCAACGCTGATTCCTGGGCCGCTGCATCGTGTCGGCGGCCACGGAGACAAGTTGCAGCCGAGCGAACACGGCGAACTCATCGTTCAATTGGACGGGCTCTCGGACATTGCGGACTTCGGCGATGGTGGCAGGGTCTTTGTAACCGCGCCGAAACTCGCCGACCTAGAGAGCGACTTCTCTAATGCCGAAATTGTCGAAGAGTCGCACTGACCCCGGTTTAACTGGCCTAGGACGCTTTGGAGCGGAGGTCTTCTATGCCTTCGGTGAGGGTGGGGTAGCCGAAGAGCG
>CAYTUB010000228.1:0-1777 GCA_964441145.1 uncultured Acidimicrobiales bacterium | reverse complement strand
ACGTAGATGGAAACGCCATCATCGGAGCGCTCTCAATCGCGACCGGCACCGACGTCAGTCTCGCTGAATTGGTGTGCGGAGCGTGTGGGCAACGCCACTCGATTGCCCAAGCACACGTCTATCTGCGCTGTCCGGGCACGGTCATCCGCTGTCCTGGCTGCAGTGCGGCCGAGATCGTGTTGGTAGAGATCAACCACCAGATCCAGCTCACGGTCAACAACGTCTCGAGCATCGACTTCAGGACAGCGACAGCCTGACCAACAAAACAACAAAGGCCCGGAACCGTTTCGATTATGAGCCCGACGATGGCCTCACACCAACGAGCAGCCCGAGGCCAATGACAATGCCCGCCACCTGCATAAGGAACTGCGGGAACGCGGCAAGCACGCCCAGTACGCCCGTGCCTAGAAGTAACCAGCGAACAGCACTGGCACCACGCCGGGCAACCGTGGCAACCTCGGGCGTTCCTGCTTCGAAGACCACTTGCACCTGCTGGCCCGCGAGCCTGTCCGAGTCGCTCTCGACGATCGACCAGCTTCGCCCTCGTCCGTCCTCGTATTCGATCGTGGCATCGCCGAAGTCGACTGCGACGACCGTTCCCGCTGCTGTGGATCGATCACCGACATATCCCATGTTGTTTCCGACCCAGACGCCCAGGAATGCGAGCCCGGCGCAGAGCACAAGAAGTAGTCCGTTGCCGAAGATGCCGAGCCGCGTGTTCTCTCCGTCAAAAGGCCGCTCGAGGCCGAACAAGGAGTCGGCGAGCACCGTCGCACCCACTATGTCTTTGGCCGCGTGAATGCTGTCGGAATCTCGACCCTCTCGACGCACTGCGACCAGGGCCGACAGGAGTGTTCCCCGTGACCCAGATGGCATCTTCGCGGAGGCTTGATCGATGATCGACGAGGCAGAGTCTCGTATGACGGTGAGGACAGGCCGGTCGTCACCGTTCGCTCGTCGTTCAGCACGTCCACTCGTGAGTAGATGAACCCCGGCGACAAGAGACACGAGCCTCATGGCAACTACAACTAGCGAAGTCACGATGATGAGGCCGGCTACAACGCTGAGGCCCGGACGCACCCATTTCCCCCAAGGCTGCACGACGATCGATGAACCGGGGTTGTTCGCGGCGAAGGCAATAGTTCCGATCTCGCCCGTGTTGCCGGGAGCGCTTTCAGTGAACGAACTGCGATGGAGGTACTCGACCCCGGTTCTTGGATCTTCGTAGCTATAGGTGGGGCTCCAAAATCTGACAGTCTCCCCTTCGTCATTCTGACGGGTACCTTCGGTCCACTCGGTGATGGTGCCATCGACTCGAATATCGTCCTCGGTTCCGGTCACCAAGACACCCACTACCGGGGCATACAGGAGTAGGGCGATGCCTGCGAGCACTCCGATCGCCGACGAATACAGCCCACCGCGATTGCGAGAATTGAATGGGTTCTCGATGCCGACAATGCCTTCAGCAACCAGGACGGCTCCGGCTGCCTCCTTCCCTGCAGATCGAACGTTCGGGTCAGATGTTGCGTCACTGACTGCTCGACCGAGCGCTCCGAGATCGCCCTCGACCGAACCGTCGTCGTCGCCAGCGGGTGCGGCGGCTGTCGCTGTCGCCACCCGTCCTGCGAGCAGGCCGCCGCCAAGGACCGCGCCGCCTCCAGCAACTACTCGCGAGAGCGTTAGTAGAAACGGCGCGAGTACCAATAAGAGACCAACCGCTCCAAAGGCAGCTACCAGCCACCTGGGGTTCGTGTTACGCAACCGAGGTTCATTCAAC
>CAYTUB010000227.1:0-1851 GCA_964441145.1 uncultured Acidimicrobiales bacterium | reverse complement strand
TGACCATGTGACCGTGGCGGCACGACCTGGGCTGTCGCCCGAACGACCGAACGCCCCTGCCCCGCCAAGGCCAGCGCCTCCGCTGCCGAGCCCACCCCCAGCGCCACGAGCCCGAACACAAGAACTACCCCGGCAACCCGTCGAGCCGGTAGGCCGGCCACAGGCAAACCTGCTTCCGCCTCCGCGCAACGCGCAAGCCTGGACCCCACCGAAACGACCGACCGCGCCCCCAGCAACAACGGCCGAGAAGGGAACCCACTGGCTTCTGATCGGGATCGCTGCTCTCGTGGCGCTAGTAGTTGCTGCAGCCATCGTGTTCTTCCTCTTCGTGGGTGGCAACGGCGGCGACCCTGCCCTGGGCTTCATCGATTTCGTTGCGGCCTAATGATTACTCCAAGCGATGACGACACGCTCTCAGAATTCCCTGATGTCGACGGCGCTTGTTTAACGGTCATTGATCAGGGTGCGGCTACGACGGTGGGCCTGGTTCGACCGGCGAATGAAGACCATTTCGGCTCGTCTGACAACCTCTTCGTTGTTGCCGATGGGATGGGTGGAGCAGAGGGTGGAGCTCTCGCCAGTCAGCTAACGGTCGAGCACCTTCTTGCGAGTTCACCGGAAGACGGCTGGATTACTGCGCTCTCGTTGGTGAACAGCTCGGTGCGTAGAGAATGCAAGAGTGCTGGCTTTGAGGCAGCTGGGTCCACGCTCGTGGGTGTTGTGGTCGAGGAACACCGGTGTGTCACGTTGGCCGTAGGCGATTCACGGATCTACCGAATCCGAGATGGCGAGTTGCAACAGCTAACCGTGGATCACAATCTGGGCAACCTGCGACAAGAGGAGGGGCTCGACCCAACCGTGGGTGACACTCGTGGCAAACCCCGGGCGCTGACTTCCTACATCGGGAATCCTGACCGAGCCCAGCGACTCGATGTGGGCACGGTGTCCGCGCTCCACGGCGATCGCCTGCTGCTCACTACCGATGGTGTTCACGAATCTCTGTCGAGCCACGAGCTCGCCGATCTCTCCAAGACGGGAACCTGTCAGAGCGTTGCAGATGCGCTCGTTGATGCTGCCAACGAAGCGGGCGGCCGAGATAACGCGACTGCGGTCATTATCGAGCTGTCTCGCGACGGGACGATCAGCTCTCCTGAAGTGAGCAGTAATGACTGAACTACGATTCGCCTACGGGCCGGGGCGCCTCCTCCGCACAGAATCGGTGGTTGCGTTCACCACTGAGCCGAACGACGAACTATTTGCACTGCTTCGTGAAACGGGGGCGGTTGGAGGCAAAGAGCTGTCGGTCCTCCTGGTGAAACAGGACTTCGATCTGCCCGCCTTCGTAATCCTGGACCTTGCTTCGTCAAATGTCTTCGTCTTCGGCGACCTTGTCGTTGAAGCTGGTGATGCCTCGCTCGATGGGTCAGCGAAGTCGACGGTGCTCGAGGACCAGTTCTCTAGCGGAAGCGTTACGTGCGGCGAGGTAAATGAACCTGATGGTTCGCTCATCGAAGGTTGGGTATCTGCCGGGGCATTTGCCTTTCAGATAAACGACGCTGCTATGCGTTCTTCTGCCGCCGACCAACCCGTGACAGATGAAGATCACGCTGAGGTTGAACCCGCGATAGATGAAGACCAACCTGAAGCGCGAACATCGGGGCTGGCACCCGTGGATCACCATCCCGAGATCGCGAGCGAGACGGTTCCGGATGCAGACCCGTCGGTCGCAAGCATGGCCGAGCCCAAACCTGAATCACCCATAGACGTGACGCCGGCAACAACCGATGATTCGTGGGATCCCCTCGCTGACCCAGACATCGACTTGGCCAGTATTGGAGCGCCACCCGAGGT
>CAYTUB010000226.1:0-1901 GCA_964441145.1 uncultured Acidimicrobiales bacterium | reverse complement strand
TTCCCGCTCAGCGGCGAGGGCGTGCTGATCGAGTTGGTGCAGGCGCCGCGCTAGCCGGCAGCGTTAACCACGGGGGTCTTCGCACAGACCCATTTCGACCCACTCGTGGAACGAACCAGGATTGAGGAACTCGTCGACCGGCTGACGGACAGTCGTACCGATGGCGGTACGCAACTCGACGACTGGTTGCTGCGACCCCTGCAGTTCCACGCAGTCGGTGATCCGCCACAACACGACGAGCTCCCGCTCACCGTCGCTTTCACTCACCCGCTGGGGAAGGCTTGAGGCAGCGAGGTCTTGCCCTGGATAACGCTCAGCCAAGTCTTCGAGCGGGTCAACGGGAAACTCGTCGTATCCCCCATCGGGTGCGTAATCGAGCACCCAGGCGTCGACCACTTGCGCTCCCGGTAGCGACTCGACCGCGACGATGGTGGTGTCGCGGCCCTCTGGCGTAAGTCTCATCGTCGTGACGACCTCGCCGGCGTCCTCAAATATCGTGCGAGACCATGGCCCTCCCGATGCGCCGATATTCGGGCGTAAGACAGACGGCGATAGCCAGGCACCGACAACGAGAATGGTCAGCAGCCCCACGGCCACAGCGCCTCGAACCCAGGACGACGCGGGAAGGAGCGTCTCGAGAGAGGGATCGTCAACGACGGCCCCGTGACGTTCTCCGCCCGACTCTGCCGTGCTGGGTTGACTGCTTGCTTCCACCATTGGCCCACTGTACTATGCCAATAGGCCAAACGGCAAGAGGAGATCCGATGGGCTTGATCATGTTGGCGGTCATCGTCGCCGCCATCGGGTTCGCCATGCAATGGTTCGCCTCCGCCGGCACCGTCAGCGACCGAGATGTCGCGTGGCTGGCTGAGAATGAAGCGCCCACCGACCAAGAGGCCGAGGTATATCGCAGCTATCTCCGACGACATCGCAAACATCGATTGACCGGGGGCTTTTTCGGAGCGTTCTTTGCCGCAGTTGTCGGCATTCGCCTGAATCAGAGCATCACGATCGGGATTGGCGAGGCCGGAACCCCGCTCGCCGATGTGTGGTTCTGCGCTCTGGCCGGAGCCATCGTCGGTGCCCTCTCCGCTGAGAGCTTTCGATTGAGCGAGCCTCGATCGGACTCGATTGCCGCTTCCCTCGCCGACCGAGAGATCGAGGTAGACGAGCGGATAGTAGTTGCCGCTCGGGCGATAGCCGCCCTCACGGTTCTCATTGGGGTCTTCGCTGCGGTTTCGGGGTGGGGTTTCGATGCGCTCGCCATATCGGTGGGCGCTGTAGTGCTAACCGGCGTGTCCGAACAGACCAGAAGCGCTACGAGGAACCGTCGCCGACCCTTGTTGTCAGACGGTGCAAAGGTGGTCGACATACATATCCGATCGTTTGCTACCCGCTCGGTAGCACTGCTCCAACTATCCGCCGCCCTACTGGCCACCGTGTGGGCCGTCTCGAAGCTGCCCGACGGAGACTCCCTCGAGCTCGCAGCGATTCAGGCGATCTGCTCGTTCTCCTTCCTCGCCGCAAGCCTCTACACGCTGTGGCTCGCCCGACCCCATCCGCCTCGACGGTGGGCACCGGAGGTAGCAACCGCATGATCGTCCACGTCGACTCGACCTCGGCAATGCCCGTATTCGAACAACTCCGCGTCCAGATCTCGCGGTTGATCTCGTCGGGCCAGCTCGAAGCCGGCACAAAGTTGCCACCAATACGCCAGCTCGCCGGCGATCTTGGCCTTGCACGGGGAACCGTCAACAAGGTGTACGAAGCTCTCGCCCGGGATGGCTTGGTCCAAACCGCCGGGCGACACGGAACGGTGGTGATCGACAACCCGAAGACGATCGGCACAACGAACGATCTCGCTGCCGCAGCGGGAACCCTCGCCTTGGTAGCGAAACAGC
>CAYTUB010000225.1:0-1946 GCA_964441145.1 uncultured Acidimicrobiales bacterium | reverse complement strand
TCCCGAGCAGCTTCGCAACACCTTCGTCTCGGTGTTTACCCTCGACTTCGGTGAAGCGTTTACCAAGCCGGGCGAAAGCGTCGTCGGGCTAATTCGCACGTCGCTGTGGAACTCGCTCAAACTGGTGTCATTCGCGCTGGTAGTCCTCGTGCCGCTCTCGGTGACAGCGGGCGCCGTTGCTGCGTACAAGAAGGACACGTGGATCGACCGAACCATCGTCAACGGCGGTCTCGCACTCTCATCTATGCCGGAGTTTGTCGCCGGTGTCTTCTTGCTTGCGCTCCTCGCAGTGCCATTCGACTTCTTTAAGGTCAGTGGCGCCGCACCACGAGTGAGACAAGGGGCAGAGCTGGTCGACCCCGGGTTCTTTCTCCAGCTTCAGCATCTACTCCTTCCCGCCTTGGCAGTGTTGTTTGTGTATTTCGGTTACATCGCCCGTGTAACCAGAGAAGGTGTAATCACTGCGCTGGATTCGGACTACTCGAGAACCGCCTTTATGAAGGGGCTGTCGACCTTCAGCGTGTTCCGAGGCCACATCCTGCGCAATGCGCTCCAACCGACGGTGGCGGTACTTGCCACCCAGTTGGGGTACATGTTCGGTGGCATGATCGGCCTCGAAATCGTCTTCCAATACCCGGGCCTCGGAAGCCTCATTATCGACGCGGTGCAAAGTTCGGACTTTCCCGTCTTGCGAGCAGGCGTCATAACCGTTGCGCTCATTTACATGGTCGCCACTCTGTCTGCGGATCTCATCATTGGCTGGATGAACCCTCGGGCTCGACTGAACGCGGAGGCGTAATCACATGACAACCATTCTTCCTCCCGACCAATCCGCACCCGCCGACGAGCCCGACCCGAGCAAGGGGACGGGCAGACAGGACTCCACCGTCGAGCCGGTCGACGCAGTAGTCGACGGGGCGACACGTAAACAGGTCCAACGCGAACAGTTTGCGGTGCTCTACAAGAGCCCTGGCTTTATCATCGGCGCATTGATCTTTGCTTTCTGGGTGTTGTCATCGATCTTCCCTGGTCTCCTGAGCACGATCGACCCGAAGGCCCTCAGCGCCGAGACAGGCATCCGCCCGAACGCAGACGCCTGGTTCGGCACCGATCTCCTGGGACGCGATGTCTACAGTCGGGTGATCCACGGGGCCCGCCCGGTCTTGATCACCGCTCCACTTGCCACGGTATTCGCCATCCTTGCCGGATCGCTCTTCGGCATGGCTGCTGGCTATTTCAAAGGTGCTTTCGATGACGTCGTGAGCCGCATCGCCGAAGCGGTGTTGTCGATACCGGCGATCTTGCTAGCCATCGTGATCATCTTCACGTTCGGCGCATCCACACCGGTCATCATCGGCACGGTCGCCGTGCTGTTCACCCCACCGGTCCTCCGTACGGTTCGAGCCGCCACACTTAGCGAAGCGCAACTGGACTACGTGACCTCAGCGAAGATGCGTGGTGAGAGCTCACTGTTCATCATCGTGCGCGAGATCATGCCCAACATCCTCGGCGTTGTCGTGGTCGAGTTCACTGTTCGCCTCGGGTATGCGATCTTCACCATCGCCACCTTGGCATTCCTCGGTATTACCGGAGCCGATCCAACAGACCCGGATTGGGGCATCGACGTAGCGAACCAGTGGGAGCGAATTGTTGGTGGATTCTGGTGGCCCACGGTCTTCCCCGCCCTCGCGATTGCGACCCTCGTGATTTCTGTCAATCTGATCGCTGACTCGATCGAAAAGGCGCTGTCCTCGTGACCCTTACTGACTCTCCGGTCGACGCAGCCGCCCCTGACTCCCAAGGCGCTGCCCTTTCAGTTCAAGACCTCCACATGTCCTACATCGTGCGCGGCACCCCGCGTGAGGTGCTCCGGGGCGTGTCCTTCGATGTCCGTCCAGGCGAGGCCTATGGCCTCGTTGGCGAGTCTGGTTGCGGCAAGTCCACTA
>CAYTUB010000224.1:0-1966 GCA_964441145.1 uncultured Acidimicrobiales bacterium | reverse complement strand
CAAGGAACCGCCGTCCCCCTCGACCGCAGCGACGTCGACACCGATCAGATCATTCCGTCGGATTGGCTGAAGCGCGTTGAGCGCACAGGGTTCGAAAAGGGGCTGTTCTCCGAGTGGCGAGACGACCCGAAGTTCGTCATGAATCAGGACGAATACCTCGGGGCCAAGGTCCTCGTCGCTGGAGCTAACTTCGGCACCGGGTCGAGCCGCGAGCATGCCGTGTGGGCCATTCAGCAATACGGCTTTGAAGCGGTTGTGTCGCCGCGCTTTGGACCCATCTTCAAGAACAACTCCACCAAGAACGGACTCGTTGCCGTCGAGGTCACCGAAGAGGTCGGCAACCAACTCATCGCCGCCATCGAAGCTGACCCAACACTCGAACTGACCATCGATGTAAAACGTCGTACGCTCGAAGCACCAGCGCTTGACCTCGAGGTTGGCTTCGAACTCTCCGATGCAGTGCAGCACCGTTTCTTGAACGGACTCGACGACATTGGCCTGACCATGCAAAACGTTGGCTCCATCGACAGCTTCGAGACCGAGCGGCCCTCGTTCAAGCCGACGACGAGCGCGTAGCTGGGCTTCGCACATCCGGCCATGGCGACCACGTACCGCAGTTTCAAAACCACTTGTGAATAGAAGTTTTCCCGAACTTAAGGGAACTCTAAGAGGCTGAATCCTCGGTTTCGCTGCGCGTTCGCGCCCTGGAAAAAGCCTTTGATTCAGGGCTTTTGGAAACCGCTGCAAACGCGCTACGAGTCACCCTCTGCATCTTCGAAACGGCGGATTCATCGAAGTAACCCTCGTTCATATTTAGTTAACTTGCTACCCGGAATCCGCCTCGGTAGTCATGGGGCGACTTGCGAAATTTTTGGGAAAACCCCAAACGCATACAAAGGGAGAGACATATGGCAGGAAAGCTCACTAGTCGGGGAAAGGCGTGGCGTGCATTTGTTGCTCTCGCACTCCTCGCTACCACCCTTGCCGGGACACCGTCCCAGCTTGGGGCACAAGAAGCTGAAGCTGAACAGTTCGTGCAAATCACAGTCGAGAACCTTCAGGGCGACGGTGGATTCTTCTTCACCTCAGTCTGGGCAGGACTCCACGATGGAGACTTTGACCTCTTCGACGAAGGCGCACAGCCAAGCGCAGGCCTCGAAGCGCTCGCTGAAGACGGAAACCCAGAGGTTCTCCAAGGCGAGTTCGAACAAGCTGGCCGTCTGCAAACTCAGGTTGGGCCAACGCCTACCGCGCCAGGTTCCACGCACGAATCGTCGATCCAGGTCATCAACGCTGCCAACTACCAGTACTTCTCGTTCGCCTCGATGATGCTTCCATCAAACGACGCATTCTTCGGCAACGAAGCACCCGACGCCTACCAAATCTTCGACGACGCCGGTGAATTCACCGGGCCGATCACCATCGAGATCACCGAAGCCGATCTCTATGACGCCGGTACTGAGGCAAACGACGTCATGGGGCTCCCATTCGTTCCAGCCGCAGCAGGCACGACAGCCACCGAAACCACCGGTGGAATCGCACCTGTATCTGACGGCCTCGCGCCATACGCGGAGGTAGAAACCGCAGCAGGCACGACCATCGCTGACGCACTTGCCGGCGATGAGCCAATCGCTACCATCACGGTCGAGCTCGTAGAGCAGGTTGTTGAACAGCAAGTACACGTCCGCGTCGAGAACCTTCAAGAAGATGGTGGATTCTTCTTCACCTCAGTCTGGGCAGGACTCCACGGAGGAGACTTCGACCTCTTCAACGCAGGCGAAGAACCAACCCCAGGCCTCGAAGCACTCGCTGAAGACGGAAACCCAGAGGTTCTCCAAGGAGAGTTCGGTGAGGTAAGTGGCCGTCTGCAGACACAGGTTGGCCCAACGCCTACCGGGCCAGGAGCCATCTTTGAGAGCTCCATCGATGTGATCAACCCTGCGGCCTACCCGTACTTCTCGTTCGC
>CAYTUB010000223.1:0-1983 GCA_964441145.1 uncultured Acidimicrobiales bacterium | reverse complement strand
AGTCGACGTGCCTGCGTCGGATTTGTGGATTGCACGAAACCGATCTTGCCTTCCAGATGAGCGCGGTACTGGGCGTGGGCACGGCGGTTGGCAGCCTTGGGCCCTTTGGTAGCGGCCTCGTGGACTTCGGCGCGCAGTCGGTCGAGGTCACGGCGGTGAAGGTTGAGGTGGCTGTTCACTACCATGCCCGTCAGGACTTGGCGCTGGTGGCTTCGACGAATGCGAGTCTTGCTGCGTCGCAGAGCGAATCCTTCATCCGCCACGATGTCGTTGGCGAGTGTGATGAGACGGTCGAGTTCATCACGCGATCGTTGATGGCCCGAGAACGCGAGGTCGTCTGCGTAGCGGGTATAGCGAGCGTCGAAGCGCTCGGCGAGCGCGTGCAGTCGAGTGTCGAGCGAGAATGCTGACAGATTCGCGAGAGCGGGCGAAGTCGGTGCTCCCTGGGGGAGGTGAGGTCCGCGCAGTTGCGCAACCAGTTCCGTGTCACCGCTTCTACCGGACAAAATCGCAGGCGGCGTGGCATTAGTGCACAGCCCGGTCAGCATCTGCGCGACCGGCGTGGGGTACCCGGCCGCGGCGAAAATGCCCCGAATCCGGCCGTGGGGTACCGAGGTGAAGAAGTTGCGCAGGTCGAGACGCGCAACCCAGTCGCGGCCGGTGTGCGGGGCTGCAAAGCTCTGAATCGACCTCGCGCGTCGGAACCCATGAGCGGCATCGTGGGCAGGGATGTGATTGAGGATCTCTCGAAGGATCCAGCGTTGCATTGCTTTGAGGTTCTGCTTTGGGGCCTCGACGAGTCGGTGTCCGCCCGACGCTTTGGCGATCCACTGGTAGCCGTAGTGGCGTAGGTTCTCATCAGCGGCTGTACGTTCCAGCGATCGAAGGTCAGCAAACCACAGCAGTGATGCAGGGTCGAGATTCAACGCGTTAGCGAGTTCACCTGGGTTCGTAAGGGGGACAACAGGCCAACGAACATTCGCCATGGGAGCGTTGTGCTGCAAGGTAGGAGGCCCTTGCCACCCCTCCTCGATGTGTCGACGTTCGAGCCATGGGCGAATCTGGGATATCTCGCCGCGATCGGCGAGCTGGAGCAGCTTCTCTTCAACGAACATCTCGAAACGGCGCGGTCGGTCGGTCGGGCTATCGGGAAACAGCGACACCTGCCCCGCAAGCTCGTGAAGCCAGTCGTCATCGTGAAGCCCCAGATCATGGGCTGCTCGACGAGCCATCAACGCTGGCGACCATGCGCCGTCGCGGAAGGCGAAGGCGATTGCGCCCACAACGCGTTTGACCCGTCGGGCGTCGAATGAACTAGGCAACGGAGCGCACCGACTGTGCATGTTTTGGGTGCGGAATCGCAGGCGGAGCCTGCCGCACCGCAGCTGGTGCGATGGCTTTATGCCATTGCGCCCCCAGGGGTGCCCTGGAGTGGATTCGAGAAGTCGCCGACGCAAGCATCGGTGCCTCCCGTTCCTGGCTCGTTGCGCCCCGTTGCCGTTGGAGGGAGAGCGTAGTGGGCGAGGTCGTGCCGGGCCAAAGAGAAAATCGTGGCTACCGTGTGCAGATGCTCGACGGTTACATTCATCTCTTCGTCGATCCAGAGACAGGCGAACGGATCAACCGGACGCCAAAAGGTCCGTCGACGTGGGTGTTGCTGTTAGTGGTCGCCGTGAGTCTGGCGATCGTCGTGTGGCTTGTCTAGAACGGCCTGCGCTACGCCCTAATCGAAGAGGTCACTGACCTTGGCAGCAATGGCGTCAAGGGCTACCTCTTCGGTCTCCATGGTGGCGCGGGTCGTGAATTCGACCATGCCCTCTTTGATGCCGCGTGGGCCCATGGTGACGCGGTAGGGGATGCCGATGAGCTCGGCGTCGGCGAACTTCACGCCAGCACGGGCATCTCGGTCGTCGAGCAATACATCGACGCCGGCGGCGAGCAGCTCTTCGTAGAGCGCGTTGGCTGCGTTGACCGTGTCCTCGT
>CAYTUB010000222.1:0-2000 GCA_964441145.1 uncultured Acidimicrobiales bacterium | reverse complement strand
GCGACGAGGGAACCGAGGTCACCCGATTCCTCGTTGAGCGCCAGAATGCTGACCAGCCGATCGATGGCAGGTACGTCAACAACTGCAGCCCATTCGGCCAGGGCCGCCTGTTCCGAGGAACCCTGACGGATTCGCCCGATGACACGTTCAAGGTCCTGGGCAACGACGCCCGAACCGCGTTCACTAACTCGTTGGAGTGCGGCGCCGAGCGAATAGCCCGAACCGAGAAGCATGGCGATCTGCTCAGCAATGACCGGCAGTTCCTGGAAGGTCTTGTGCTTCCAAACATCGGAGGCGTTGGCGAGTTGTTGCTCAACAACGAGGAAGGCCAACAGCGGTCCGCCGAAGACGAGTAGTAAGACCACCGGCCCGGGCAAGGCGAGTAAAACACTGACCAACACCGCGAATCCCAATGCACCTAACGCCCAACCAATCTGGCGAACGCGAAACTCTGAAGCATCCATTTCCCAATGAACACGGCGCAATCGACGGGGAAGCTCCTCGCTGACACCGAAGGTGCGTGCAGTGACCGCGCCAAGGGCTTCGGCGAGGGGGCGAAGAAGTTCGCCAAAGGTCTCGAGAGACAAGAGCTCTTGGGTCTTGCGCGTTGTTCCGCCGGGAAGGTACGGCGACACCCGGTTCGCAAGGGTTCTGGTCCTGAAGAAGCGGAGTTCGCTCAGGATCAGCGTGAGGCCAATGAACAACAAGATCGCTGCGGCAGCGAGAATACGAATCATTCGAATACCCGGTCTTCCTCAGGCAGCTGCATAATCCGACCCGCCCAGAGCCAGCACGCGAGGGTGAGGAACAGGGCGATGGCGACGAGCGCCTGGCCGAAGGGGTCGGCGTAGGCCTCGCGCCCATCACCGATCGAAATGCCGACAAAGGCCATACCGATCGGCACGATCAGCGTGAAATATCGTGCGAAGCGCACGCCGGCCTGACGTGCAACCGCATCCTGGCGATGCTGCTGGTCGGTTAGACGGTCCTGGGCGAGCGCTTGGAGTCGGTTGCCCACTTCGCCGCCGCCCAGCTCGTGAGCGGTAAGCAGCGTTTCGGCAACAACGTCTGCGGTGTTGTGGGCGAGTTGGGCCTTGAGTACTCGCATTGAGCGATTGAAGTCGGTCGAAATCGTCCACTCGCGATGGGCTTCTTCGAATGCTGGCCGGAGTCCGTCACCCGAGCGCAATCCAACCTCGAAGGTGGCCTGAGGAATCGATCGGCCGAGGCTTCCGGTCAAAAGGCGGATCTCTTCGATGAGCGACGGCCATTCTTGGTGCGCCAGGTTGATGGTTTGTTCATGGCGAATTCGAGCCACACCGACCGGTACGGTCGCGGCGAACATGCCGAGCAAGACCCCGGCAACGATGCCGTTGAAAAGAACGATGCCGAAGGTGAATCCCATCAAGGCGAGCACCGCAATGGCGGCAACTAGAGATCGTGCGTCGAACTCCCCGAGACCGAGATCTTCAATGAAATGCGACTTCCCCGATGCGTTTGTTTCCGGGGCCGGTGGGCCGGGTTGAAAACCATCCCACCCGAACGCGACCGAGGAGTACACAAGGTGCACGCCGTACCCGGCAACGATGGCCAATAGCAATGCGATCACTGGTGAACTCCAGGGCCGACGTGAGGTGCTGGCATCGCCGCGTCATTAGGCAGCACGGACCGGATGTCGATCCCCGAGTTCGCCATAGCCTCGGCAGCGCGCTGAGGGAAATGGCCGGTCCACTCGAGTCGGCCGCTCTGCAGCGATCGCTTGAATACCTCGGTCATCGTGAAGCTCGTGCCGCCGGCCTCGACGGTGAGGTCCTCGACGCATGCGATCTGATTGACCCGCGGCCCTTGGGGCGTTCGAGTGGTGTGGACCACCACGTCGACGGCTTGTGAGACCAGGTCGTTCAGTGCTGCCATCGGAATGTCGCTCGAGGTATCGGAGAGCTGACAGACGAAACGCAAACGGGTCAGCGCTTGGCGAGCGGAGCCGGCGTGGATCGTGG
>CAYTUB010000221.1:0-2140 GCA_964441145.1 uncultured Acidimicrobiales bacterium | reverse complement strand
AGTCCTACTTATAACGGTGGGGCGGAGGAGAAAAAATGCATACAGTAACCAACATCGGGCGATACCTCGGGCTTGCGGAGATCGCCATTCGTGACCGGTTCCGCGACGACCGCGGTGAAGGCGTGATTTCCATGGCGATTGCCGTGTTGATTATCGCAACCATCGGCGCCGCAATGTGGGCCATTTTCAACGGCGCAGCAAACGACCTTGGGAATCGGGCTACCACCCAAGTCAACCAGGTAGGAAACTAGCCAGATCGCCAATTCGATCGGTATAGGGCTATGACGCGGGACCAGACCGACCAAGAGCGTGGTGCGGGGGTTTTCAGCATGGCTATGGGACTAACGATGTTTCTCCTATTGCTCACCTTTTCGGTGAACCTGCTGTACAACCTCTACACCACGTCGGTCATCTCTAGCTTGGCTATCGAAGCTGCGCGCGACGTCGCCGAGTTCGACGGGAACGAACCCGAGGACGGCATTGGCGCGGCCAAAGCGGAGTTCGAATCGCGAGTCGGCGATGCGACAATGTTTGAATTACGTGTCGAGAACGACGGCGCCTTGGGACAAATCGTCGTGGCGGACATTACTTGGGAGAGCCGGTCGCTCTTTCCAGCGTTCTCCGACGCTCGAGCTTTTGGTGTGATCGACCGCACCTTCACGGTCCGCGTCGAACAACAGCAGGACGTATCATGATGACGACTCTTCGAGCGCGCTTACGCGATGACCGAGGCATCGTGGGCGGCGCCGATGTTTTGTTGTTCGGCTTTGTCGGCGTGGTGTTCACATCGCTCGTCATCATGAACGTGTGGTTCGCCGTCGATACATCGTTGGCAGTTTCCGCAGCTGCTCGCGAAGGCGCTCGAACCTTCGTCGAGTCCGAACAGGGCTCGGCCTCGGGCGACGCTCAAGCAGCGATGGCCAACGTCATGGGCCAGTACGGCCTTGACAATCCGGCCAACATGACCAATACCGTCGCCGTTCGCGATGGTGCGGGATTTGAACGCTGTGCACTGGTTACCTCGACCGCGGAGTATCGCATCAATCTGTTGTCGGTTCCGCTATTCGGCACTTTCGGCAGCCATACGATCACCGCTCAGCACACCGAGATCATCGACCCATTCCGATCGGGCAATTTCATGGGCGAGTGCGGCTGATGCGACACCGACGGAACGACGATCGCGGCCAGACCATCTTTTTGGCCCCAATCGGATTCATGATCGTGCTCCTTCTCGGAGGCGTCACGCTCGAAGTCGGCAACCTGCACCTTCGCCAACGCCAGCTGGACAATCTTGCCGACTCCGTGGCCTCAAACGCTGCCGGTGCCGGTTTCGATGTCGACCATTTCCGTGAGTCTTGCAGGACGACTTGCGAGATCCGGGTAGATGTCAGCCGCACCACGGGAATCGTCAGCGATTCCATCAGGTTTTCGAACTTTCCCGTCGGAAGTGTCTCGGTCTCAAACCTCGCACCGGCTGGCGGGCCCGGCGACCCAGGCGTCACCGTGGACTTGGCATACGACCACGAATTCGTCTTTGGCCGGCAGGTCTTGGGGCTCTCCCAGACGCTCACAGCGCAGGGCAACGCGACACTGCTCACCTCGGAGCCATAAATGCATACCCGCGGACGTATCTTCGGCGCACTCGCCATCCTGTTGGCGGTCGTGATCGGCCTGCACGTGCTCGGATCGCTGTCTGGGTTGGGCCTCGCGCAATGGCGAATCTGGACCGAACAGCCCGCCGATGCCGCAACCGGCGTGCTTCGCCTGTTAGCACTCGCGCTCTCGTACTACCTGATCGTCGTCCTCGTTGCGGTAGTAATCCTGGGTGACCGGATCGAAGGCCACCGATTCGAGAAACTCGTCCCGTATGCCATGTTCGCCACATTGGGTCTCGTAGCAGGCGTCGGTGCCATGACTGTGGCTACGGCTCCAGGCGCCCAAGTAACCGCAGACGGCCCGAGCCCGCTCACGTTGCAGCCCACCAACGCACCGTTGACGCTCCAGTCAGCCGCGGGGATGGCGGCCACCACGCCAGACCCATCGGTGAGTCACACCCACTTCGGTGCCGACTCCGGCATCGCAACGGCAGCCGGCGACACCTGGCAGGTTCGCACCGGTGAATCCTTCTGGTCGATCGCCG
>CAYTUB010000220.1:0-2154 GCA_964441145.1 uncultured Acidimicrobiales bacterium | reverse complement strand
CGGGAGCGGTTTCGCTCGCTATCGGCGACGTTTCGCTCAGCGGCGCCTAAGCATCGCCTTTCGCCGTCTTTTCGGCGGCAAGACTTACCTTCGGGGTTCAACCGTTTCACGTGTGGCGGCCTTACTCTTGCGTCCTTAGGACCGAAAAGGAAACTATGTCTTCGCTCATCCGGCGTGCACCGATCGTTCTTGGTGGTGCCTTTGTTATCTGGCTGCTTGCAGCCATGCCTGCTGGTGCTGCCTTTCAGGATTCCGCTGGCAACATCGAACTCTCGGTGCTTCAGGCAATCATCCTTGGACTTGTCGAGGGGCTGACCGAGTACCTGCCCGTCTCCTCGACCGGTCACTTGCTCGTCACCAACGAACTGCTCGGCCTCAACGAAACCGAGGCAAGTGAAGCCGCAATCGAGACCTATGCCATCTGTATCCAGGTCGGTGCGATCATCGCGGTGCTGTTCTTGTATCAGGAACGTATTCGCCAGATGATCGACGGCTTGCTCGGCCGTAGCGAAGAAGGCCGTCGCATCCTGATCGCCGTGATCATCGCCTTCACCTTCACCGCGGTTATTGGCCTCAGCCTGCAGGACGTCATTCGTGACCGGTTCTTCGGTGTCGGCCCCATCGCTGGGGCGTGGCTTCTCGGTGGCATCGGCATTTTGGTTCTCAGCCGCACCGGTTGGTTTGATCGCACCACCAAGGAACTCGGCTCCCTCACATGGCAGAACGCCGTGGTCATCGGTTTGATCCAAGCGATCGCCATTTGGCCTGGAGTGAGCCGTTCGATGATCACGATCATCGGCGCTGTTCTCATCGGACTTTCTCTGCGTGCAGCGGTTGAGTTCAGTTTCCTGCTCGGCTTGATCACGCTGACGGCGGCGACCGCACTCGAAGGCTTGCAAGGCGGCGAGGAGCTCATCGATACCTTCGGTGTCACCACACCGCTCATCGGCCTGGTCGTCGCGTTCGTTTCCGCGATGGGTGCTGTGAAGTGGATGGTCTCGTGGCTCAACGACAAAGGCTTCGAAGTCTTTGGCTGGTACCGAGTTGCCATTGGCATCCTGGCTTTCATTTTGTTGGCCGCAGGCGTCATCAGCTGATCGCTTCGTCGCTCGATCGACCAAGCAGCTAAGGTCAGGGTTCTTCCCCCTCTCGCCCGGTCCGGGCCGTCACTGTGAGACCACGTCGTGGTCGTAGGGAAATTCTCATGCTGGATCGATTCGTCGGATCTGTCGCGCAGCCATGGCGATGGCTTCCGTTTGGCTTGCGGCTTCGCATGGCGCGACTGCGAGCACTCGTTGGCCGCCGGAGGTTGCTGCGCAAAGGACTCGTCGTTGGAGTGGTCGCGATCTTTCTTGCCATCGGCGTGTCCCGCACCTCGGCGCTTCGCGCCGAGCAAGCCCAATGGGGAACGCTGGTTGAGGTCGCCGTCGTTGTTGAGGGCCGAGAGGTCGGTGACCTCGTGAACGCTGCACACGTGCGTTTCGAGTCGCTGCCCGCGGTCGCAGTGCCCGACGACGCGATCGGCGTGGCCGAGGTCGTGGATGCGCCCGCAGCGATCAGCCTTCACGACGGCGATGTGCTCCGCCGCAGAGACCTCGTGCAGAACGCAGGCGACACCGTGAGCGACGGTCAACGGGCCATCGCCATCCCTGTCGGTGCAGACGTCCCCGCGCTGTCGGTTGGCCACCGGGTAGACGTCTTCGTGTTCGACGACGCCTTCGGCCCAGTCGAAGGTTCGTCAGCCGAGGCGGTCGAAGGAAGCGTCGTACAACTGCTCGAAGACGCCGTGGTGGTCTCCGTCGACGAACAACACGCCCGCACAGTCGCCGCCGGCATCGTCAACGGCCGGGTCCTCCTCGCCGCCGCGTGAGTAGCGGTTATCAGCTCTCGGCGGCTGCGAGGAAGGTCGCTCCCAGCCCGTCGTCCGCGGTGATGTGGAGACGGTTGCCGTCAATGAAGTACGTCGTTGCGTTCAGAAGGGAAGAGACTAAATCGTTTTCCTCGCGGCGGTTGCGTGCTGGAGGACTCAACCGGCGCGGTAGTGCCTGGGGTCGCCAGGTGAATCATTGCTGCACGCGCTGGCAATCAACGACGCGCATAGAAACAACGTCACCCGTGTGAAAAAACGTGGCTCCGCTCGTTTCGGTTACTTCC
>CAYTUB010000219.1:0-2201 GCA_964441145.1 uncultured Acidimicrobiales bacterium | reverse complement strand
CGTCGACCAGACCGGGAAGTGACGGTTGCTGCGGGTTGTCTTGGTTGGCTGGCGCTGGGAGCGTGCCGATCCATTGCCGTGATAGCTCGACGATGGTGTTCTCGTCGGTGTCGCCGACGATCACGAACACGTGGTCGTCGAGTGAATCGAACCGATCCTGCCAGATATCGATGGCCTGGTCGGCGGTGAAGGCGTTGAGAGCCTCGATCGTCGGTGCTGCGACCAGCGCACCTCCGCCGGTGCGTCCGTCCTGGAGCGCGATGTTTGCCGCGGTCGACGAATCGACCAAGGCCCGGGCAACTCGATCTCGCGCAGCCTCAACCTGCTGACGGAAGGGCACATCGTCAACGCGGGGTTGGGTGAGCTGTAGATGGATCAGTTCGAACAGGGTTGCGAGGTCCTCGGTTGACGAGCTCGCCGAGACGCCTTCAGAGAAATCGGCGACGTAGGGAGAGACGCTCACGTCGAGGTCGGACAGGAACCGTCGGATCTGGACCGCATCCCACTCCCCTGCGCCACTGGCCGATACCGCACTGACGGCCACGCTGGAGAGCGCCCCATCGTCATCGCTCAAAACGGCCCGACCACCTGGCGATTCGGAGACCACAAACACTTCACCCTCGGAAATGATCGACTCGGTGAACAGCACGCGGGCACCGTTTTCGAACGTCAGCTCGACGCCGTCGTTGTTTACCAGGTTGCGTCGCCCAATCTCGTCTACAGGGTCGGGGTCAGCGAGTAGGTCCTCGATCTCGGCGATGTCGTCGACAAACCCGTCGGCCACCGAGCGCTCCGCACGTCCGATTGCCGCGGCGATGTCTTCAACAGTGCCGGTGCGGTCGGCATCGGGCCCCGCCACGATGACGATCGGCGCACTGGAGGTGATCAACCATCCGTAGTGTTCGTTGACCTCGTCGATATCGAGATCGTCGATGAAGTCGAGCGTGTCGTCGACAACATCGTCGATCGCCCGAAGGTCTGTTCCACCGAGGAAATGCTGGATCATCTCATCGGCAAATCGGCCATCCTGGACGGTGTTGAACCCTGCTGCTCGCTGCTCGACGGAGCTTGCAATCACTTGGGTCGCTCGATCCAATTCGGCTTGCGTGAACGGGTTCTGCACGCTTGCTCGTAGCTCCGCAAGGAACACCTCAGTACCGGCGGCGAAGTCGTCAGCATCGAGGTTGAACCCGAGATAACTCAGCCCGCGATTGCGTTGGAACCAGCCACCGCCAGCGCGTCGAAGATCAAGCCTGCCCGAATTGACCGCCTCGACGAGCCGATTGTTGATCATGATGCCCGAGATGATGTCGGTGAGCTGTAGCTCCGCCCCGCCGACGGTTGTGGTGTCCCACGTGGGGATGGGAATGTCCACGCTGATGAACGAGTCGGCGAAGCTCGGTTCGACCACCACGTCCACCCAGGGTTCTTTGCGGAGTTGGTCGAGGGAAATGTCGGGCACTTGCGGAGTGGCACCTCGGTCTTCGATATCGCCGAACCGATCGACGATCAGAGCCTCGAGATCATCGAGACTCCGATCACCAACAGCAACCACTGCCATGTTGTCCGGCCGGTACCAGTCGTCGTAGAAGGTTCGCAGATCGCTCGACGTGATCGCGTTGACCGTCTCGGGGGTACCGATGATGTTGGTTCCCTCGAAAGGAGTGTCGGCGAAGTAGGCGAGGTTGAACGCTTGGTTGACCAACCCGTCGCCCGACTCTTCACGCAACCGAAGCTCTTCTCGAACCACGGGAGCCTCGGCGGCAACTTGATCGGGGGCGATCGTTGCTGCGGACGCCCACTGGCTCAGCACGTCGAACGCGATCGCCACGTTGTCGTTCCGGTCTTCGACGTCGAGTTGGTAGACGGTCTCGGTGTCGCTCGTGAAGGCGTTGAAGTCTGGGCCGATCTCAGCCCCGATGCTTCGCAGGGTGTCGTCGAGGGTGTTGCCCGGAAACTGCTCGGTGCCGTTGAACATCATGTGTTCAAGGAAGTGAGCGGTACCCGTACCGACCGGTGTCTCGTGTACTCCCCCGGCGCGAATCGCCAGCCGCAACGACACCGACGACCCCGGGCTGTCGTTGGAGCGCACGTAGTAGGTGAGCCCGTTGTCGAGGGTGCCGATCCTGATGTCGTCATCGACGCTGAGCGCGGTGTCGTCGATCTCGGTCGGGCCGGCAAAGTCACCGAGGCCGGCGAAC
>CAYTUB010000218.1:0-2257 GCA_964441145.1 uncultured Acidimicrobiales bacterium | reverse complement strand
GCAATCACCGAACAGAACCGACGCGACATCTTCAACGGACTCGAAGACGCAATCGGAACTGAACAAGCGAACCACCTCATGGAACTCCTCCCTAACCAACCCGCAGACCAACTCGTCACTCGCACCGACATGCACGCGTTCGGCACTGCACTCCGCAGCGAACTGCGAGGCGAAATGGCTGAACTGCGCGGCGAGATAAACACCAAACTCGCGAACGCTCATGCCTCCACGCAACGCTTGATCATTGCAAGCATGATCGGCAACGCTGTCGCGGTGTTCACCGCATTGACCGTCTGAGAAGTCGTATCTAAGCGTTGGCTACGGACTCACCCTATTCCGCTCCGCTTGTCAAAGAACTTCTTCATCCACGGATGCTACACCTGGCCGCGACTACGGCTCATGCCTCTTCTTTCGTCCCGACGTGTACTCTGACAGCGGTTTGAAAACGGGTGAGACTCTGTGGGCTTCTACCACATTGTCTCTCATAGCTCGTCGAAGACCGCTGAAGGCCAAGGATCTGTCACCCTCATTAGTGGCTGCCTTGGTCTTCTCACTTTTTGTTGTCGCTGCAGCGGGCGCGTGCTGTCGGTTGCCCAGAAGGCGCGTTGGCAGATTCCGAGCGCTGATAGGGCGATGTGTTCGGCCGGTTCGTCGTAGCTCATAGGACCCGCTTCGGGCGACGGCAGCGATTGACCTCTTTCGAGACAACGGCTCCTTCATCGAACGCACAGATCTCGGCGTGGCCAGAGCCTCGTCGAAGACATCGACGAACAACTCGTTAGCGGCACTCCTCGGAAACGCTGCCGACGAACTCGATTAGCAGGTCCCATGCGGCATCGGTTTGTTGCTCGAAGCTGTCGATGTTGCCAGGGAAGAAGGCACGACAACCGGGCGCCTCGCGGTCGTTTCCGAGTTCGCCTCCGGTCGGCACAAGGCCAGCGACAGCGATCTCTGTTGTCCACACCGGAGTGGCCCACACCTCAAGGTCTGGGATCTGTTCGATTGCCGGAATGATCACAACGCCTCGAGGACGCTCAACGGTAGTCATCGCTACCTCTCGCACTTCTTCGCCAGGAGGCGCGTAGTCGAGCTGCGCCAAGCCATCGAGCTTGGGTGGATCAACCGTGATTCCCGAAGCGACTATGAAGATCGACTTCAACGTAATCGTGTGTGCGTCGGTGCCAAAGAGGTTCCAGTCAAAGCCTTGCCCCTCGACGTCTCCGAGAAGCAGGACCAGGTCATCAGAGGTGGTCACGTTCGAGTCGAACACATCGTCTTCGAACCACGTCACCGTGAAGCCCTCATCGAGAAGCGCCGTGCGGAGCCGTGTCGCATTCTCATCGGCCGCTGGATCAGGAATTGGCGATACCACGATGACAACTTCATCTGCCGCGGTGCCGCTGAGCAGCGTCACGTTACGGGTGTTCTCCGATTCGTTTCCGGCGCCGTCGACAGAGCGAACTGCATAGGTAACGATTTGCCCGGCGGCGATGTCGTCGAACAGCTCAGGCTCGGGGGTGTCGATCTCGGTGGTCTCGCCATCGATGATTCGGGTCACGATGTAGCGATCGATACCGGAGAAGTCGCTGCTCGCACGCCATGCCAGGCTGACGCCTTCGGTCGACTCGACGGCTCGAGGAGTTCCGGGTCGAGACGGCGAGTTGGTGTCGATGCCGACCTGAACCGAGACCGGTTCGCTGCGGGAGCTGGTGCCGCCCGTTCCAATGGCGGCCACGCTGTAGGTGAAGACGTCGCCATCGGTGAGTTCCACGTCGGTGAAGGTGGGCTCTGTCGTCTCATAGACCTCGGACCCTCCAATGGAGGCAACCCGAGTGAGTTCGTAGCCGGTGACGGTCTCATCTCTGGAGACATCCCATTCCAGAGTCACTTCGCCGTCTTCGTTACCCGTGACCACAAGGCCAACAGGTGTCGTAGGCGTCTCGTCGATCTCAGGGATCTCGGCAACTTCGGTGGCTTCGACCCCATCAGGTGCCTCGGTTGTTGTGGTCGTATCGACCGCGTCGCGCGCCGGTTCGCTATTGGTACAGGCTGCAGCGATAAGGCACAGCACGCCGAACAAAAGTACGCGTGCGCTCGATTTGGCCCGCGTCGGATGTTGGTTCATGGAGTTACGTCGGTGATCTCTGTAGGTGTATAACAAAACGTTAGCTCGCTCCTGCGAAGAGACGGCTTCACGTTAGTTATCGGCTCATTGATGCGTCACCATGATGAGTACTTTGACCGGGTAGAAGTCGCG
>CAYTUB010000217.1:0-2309 GCA_964441145.1 uncultured Acidimicrobiales bacterium | reverse complement strand
TCGGCCAGCCAGACGAGGTTGCCGAGACGATTCTCTTTCTGGCCTCGGATGCTGCCGGCTACGTGAACGGCTCACTTATCAACGTCGCTGGTGGCCGCTAACAGACCTCCAAAACGTAAGGTGCCTGGCACCTTACGTTTTCAAACAAACTCGATAGCCATGTCACAATCGACATGACTCATCCGTCGAGTTTGTATGAGCACGGAAATCAACGAAGCACGCCCATCCCACGTCGCCATCATCGGAGGCGGACTCGCCGGACTCACCGCCGCGGCAACTATCGCTGCCTCGGGAGGGTTAGCGATCGTCTACGAACGGCTCGGCGCTGTCGGTGGCGACGCCCGAAGTTCAACCCACCAAGGGTTCACCTTTAACCACGGCCCGCACGCCCTGTATCGGGGAGGTCCCGGCGAACGGACATTGCGCGAACTCGACATCGACATCCGTGGCGGGGTGCCGCCGGTCAAAGGTCGGATCGTCTTCGACGGGCAGAGCTTCGTAGCCCCCGCTGGTCCGGCAACCCTTCTACAAACGAGGGCCTTGAACATCAAGGACAAATTGGAGGTCGCCAAGGTCCTCGGAGCCCTGCCAAAGTTTCGTCCGAGCGAGCTCGCTGGTCTCTCGGTGAACAAATGGATCGACAGACTGGTGTCTCGCGAACGTCCCAGACAGCTTCTCCACATGCTTTCCCGCCTGAGCACCTACGTGAACCACCCCGATGTGGCGAGCGCCGAGGTTGCCGCGACCCAGATGCAGCTAGCCCTAGGCCCGGGAGTGGTCTACCTCCATGGAGGATGGCAGACCCTCGTCGATCAACTCGCCGCCAAGCCAGGGGTACAGGTGGTCCATGGCGGGGCGATCACCGAACTACCCGATGCCCCCGCAGTCATTGTCGCTGGCGGCGGACCCACCCTTGCATCAAAGATGCTCGGTCGGGGCTTCGGCGTCGGGCCAGCCGCCGAGGTGAGCTGCATCGATCTGGGCCTCACCCGCCAACCCGACCACGACATCGTGTTGGGCGCTGACGCATCGTTCTACTTCTCCAACCACTCCTCGGTGGCCGACCTCACCGAACAGGGCACCTTCTGCGCCTCGGGCCTCCAATACCTCGGACCTGGTGATCAACCCGACACGGACGCCATTCGCGACTTTGTTCGCCACGCAGGAGTTCGCGACGACGACATCGTGTTCGAGCGCAAACTGCATCGGATGCAGGCGGTCTCCGCTATCGCCACCGCCGACTCGGGTGGCTTGTCAGGCCGACCATCGCACCGGGACACCGGCATCAAGAACGTCTTCATTGCCGGCGATTGGGTTGGTCCTCAAGGCCACCTCGCCGACGCCGCTATCGCCAGCGGCCGGGCCGCTGCCCAATCCGCACTACGTTGCCTGCAGGGGGTGAGAGCGTGACCGACGCCGAGATCGAGCGCTTCGAAGCGGAGCGCCCTCGCCTACGAGCTATCGCTTACCGCATCCTCGGCACCCCAGACGATGCCGACGACGCGGTACAAGATGCGTGGCTGCGCTACTCCACTATCGATCGGTCGACTATCGAGAATCTGGCCGCTTGGTTGACCACGGTCGTGACCCGCGTATCGGTCGACCGGTTGCGGTCGGCGAGCCACACTCGCGAGACCTACGTGGGACCGTGGCTGCCAGAGCCCGTACTCAGCGAGCAGCCCCTCGGGGCCACACCTGAGGACAAGGCAATTCTTGCGGAGTCGCTGTCGATCGGGATGCTCGCGGTGCTCGAACGACTCTCCCCTCTCGAACGTGCGGTGTTCATCCTTCACGACGTGTTTGCCTACCCCCTCACGGAAGTAGCTCAAGTCATCGAGCGTCAGCCGGCGGCGACCCGCCAGCTGGCGAAGCGGGCTCGAGACCACATCAGCGCGGAGCGACCACGGTTCGCGCGTGACCCCGACGACGTCGAAACCCTCACACAACTACTCATGGCTGCCGCCCTCGAAGGCGACGTTGAAACGCTGCAGTCGTACCTCGTCGAGGACGTGATTCATATCTCCGATGGTGGAGCGAACTATCGAGCTGCACGGGCGCCGATCGTGGGCAGAGAACGGGTGGCCCGCTTCTTCATCAATCTCAGCAAACGCGTCGACCCCACGATGGCGTTTCACGTCGTGCGTGCAAACGGCCAGCTCGCGGGTTACATCACCCAAAACGGTGAGCCGTTCCTGCTTTTGGTTTCTAACTGGATCGACGGAAAGATCGTGGCCTCCTACGCCGTGCGAAACGCTGACAAGCTCGCCTCGTTCCACCGAGCCTGGACCGCCAGTTCGTAGCGCAAACCC
>CAYTUB010000216.1:0-2359 GCA_964441145.1 uncultured Acidimicrobiales bacterium | reverse complement strand
GCAACCTGCTCGCCTACTTCGACTTCCCCGGCCTCGAACTCGGCGAGTACGCCGAAGTGCTGGGCGGATTCCACCACATCGCCATCTCGGTTACCCCGGCGGCCCAAGAGGCAGCGAAGGTTGCGCTTGCAGAGGCAGGCGTTGAGATCGAATTCGTGCATGAAACCTCGATCTACTTCCGAGGCCCAGACAACGAACGCATCGAACTGCTCGCCGACCCCCTCCGCCACATGTATGGCGAAGAGGTGTGAGCTAGTCGTTCCTTCTCTGGGCGAGCTAGCGGGCGGGGATTCTCTCCAGAAAGCCGCCTAAGTCTTGGGAAACCACGAGGCCGTTCAGGGGCGGTCCGGCTACGATCTCCCGCACGAAGACCCGAATCAATAGTGAGTCAACGCCGACGCCAGCGAGAAGTCTGCGGCTATCGATCGTTGTGCCTTCTGGAAAGTTTGCGGTGTCCTTCGGTGCTTCGAAGAAGTCGATTATTCGCCAGTCTTGGCCATCGGAACTGAACCAGGTTCCATACTCGAGAGTCGTGGAGGAACCATCACCGACCACCTGCACGGCAAATCCAGCCTCGCCGACGTGCGTTGTTACCGATGAAATTTCGAATCCGGCTGGTATGTCTGAAGTGGACCAGCTTGCTCCTAGGTCACTCGATATCCAGTACGAGACCAGGGCGGGGCTGTTGACGGCGCCTATCCCCGCCCAGGTGACGGCGAGAGAGATGCTCTCTTCGAAGAGCACTGCGTCTTGGTAGCGCAAGTCGTCGACGGTGCTCACAAACTGCTCATCGAGGGCGAGATCGGCGACCAGGCGGCTCCATCGGTGGAGAAGAGAACTCCAGGGGTATCGCTTTGGACACGAGCATGTGCTGAAAGAAACCCTGCCTCACCTCCCGTGAAGGTATCGCCACTCGACCATGCCTCGAATGGGGCAGGTGCGGCCGTGAACCGCCCTCCCGTGAGCCCTGTAATGATCACGGGTTCTGATCGGCCGACGACGACCGCGATCTGATCGCCCGAGACGGCAATCGCTCGAGGTCGACCCGGGACCAGGGGAATCTCTTCTCGTTGCCAGGACACGAGGTCGGTCGATGTGAGCAAGGCTGGACGTTCAAACCGTGTCTCGACGAGAGCTGCGAAACCATCGCTCGTTTCAACAAGGTCCAAGAGAAGGCTGCGGTCCGGAAAGCCGTCAATTGGCTCGAACGTCCAGCTCTCTCCATCAGGTGACCGGGCGCTGGTGTAGGTGTTATCGAATTCTTGGTCGAAGTCAACCCCGACCGTCAGGTATCCATCATCGCTCACAAAGATCGGCATGCCCGGTGCTAGCGGTTCGGCCTGGTCGAGGAATTCACGTTGGCTAATCGTGGTGGGAGTCGTGGTCGGTGGCACCGTGAACGTGGCGAGCGTTGTGCTGGTTTCGCTTGTAGTCGTAGAGGATTCAGTGATGTTTGGCGCTGCTTCCCCCGCGGGCTCGTCCTGGGCGCTCGAATCGGTATTTGTGCATGCCGAAAGGGCGAGCGCACAGGCCAGCGCGATGTGCGCGCCGAACCATGTCCGCTTCGCTGAAGCGTTCGAAAATCGAAATACGCGCCGTGCGCCTTGCCCCGTGTACACCCTAGAAACCGTAACAGTCGGGTCCGTTGGGGTGCCTTCAACGCGTAGTTGGCAGGCGCTGTGTTCCGGCTTTGTTCGGGAGATCAGCGCTCCACTTAGAGTCCCTAGACCGGTAGCCCTAGGCTGCAGCGAATCGAATTTTCGGAGAGTGGAAGCTGTGCGCGAGACCGCAAGAGTCGTCATTATCGGAGGCGGCGTACACGGGGCATCACTGCTCTACCACTTGGCGAAGGAAGGCTGGACCGACACGGTCTTGGTGGAGAAGGCCGAGCTGACCTCTGGCTCTACCTGGCATGCTGCGGGCCAGATCACCCGATCGATCGGTGATTACACCACGGCGGCGTTCCACCACTACGCCCTTGAGCTCTACCACGACCTTCCGGGGGAGACCGGCCAAGAGGTGTCGCTGCACACGCCGGGTGGAATCCGGGTGGCGTACAACGACGACGAGCTCGACCAGCTCAAGACCCACCTGGGCGTAGGCAAGTACATCGGTTATCCGATCGAGTTGCTCCCGCCGGACGAGCTACAAAAGCTCAACCCGCTCTACAACTTCGACGACGTCGTGGCCGGCATCTGGACGGAAGGTGAAGGCCACGTCGACCCGTCTGGGGTCACCATGGCGTTCGCCAACCACGCTCGCACGCTGGGCGCCGAGATCAGTCGGCGGAACCGCGTGCTCGAGGTCAACCAACAGGCGAACGGTGAATGGGAAGTCGTGACCGAGAAGGGAACGATCA
>CAYTUB010000215.1:0-2369 GCA_964441145.1 uncultured Acidimicrobiales bacterium | reverse complement strand
ACCGCCGTGCTTTCGCTCCGGCGAACGGTTTCCATATCGGGAATCTCTTCGACATCGCGGGCCACGATTACCCCAGCGACGCAGCCCGCTCGAAGCCCTGAACTCGCGCACATGGTGAGCAAGGTCGCCGACTCCATCTCGTAGTTGAGGACTCCCATCGACTGCCACTCTTCGAGCGATCCCCGGAAGTGTTCGACGACCCGGCCGGAGAAGGTGTCGTATCGCTCCTGGCCTGGATAGAAGGTGTCGGTCGATGCGGACACCCCAACGTGCACGTTCGCGCCGCTCGCTTCCGCAGCTTCGACGAGCGCTTTCGTGCACCCGAAGTCGGCGACGGCGGGGAACTCCATCGGCGCAAAGTGGCTGCTCGCACCGTCGAGACGGACCGATCCGGTGGTGACGATCAAGTCGCCGGCTTTGACGTCAGGTTGGATTCCGCCTGTCGTGCCCACTCGCAAGAACGTGCGGACGCCGAGCTGCGCTAACTCTTCAACCGCAATCGAGGTAGATGGTCCACCGATGCCTGTCGAGGTGATGACCACGGGTGCCCCATCGATCCTCCCGAGCCATGTGGTGAACTCTCGATGTGCTGCGAGGAACTTCGCGTCGTCGAGCAAGTTGGCGATCTTTTCGACTCGCTGCGGGTCGCCGGGCACGATCGCCAGCGTCGCGCCGTCAAGCATCGCCGCGTCGAGCCCGAGGTGGAAGGTCTCTGCCATCTATTGAGGTTACGCGCCACACACATCGAGTCCGGGAACTTCAAGTTTATGCACTAGCTCGGATAGCGGTAGAAATACACGGGTGGGAACAGCGTCTATAGCGACAATTGAGGTTCGCGTCCTCGGGCCAACAACGATCCTCAGAGATGGATCCGAGATCAATCTCACGAGCAACATGCGCAAAATGCTATGTCTCATCGTCGCAGCTGGCGTTGATGGCTTGTCCATTGATCGAGCCTTGACCGAAGCTGCCGATGGTGACGGTTCGGCTCGGGCCCAGAGCCGAGTGCGTATGGATATTTCGCGATTGCGAAAGCGCATCGGGTCGGACGTCCTCCCTCAAGCGACTGGCGTGTGGCGACTTCATGTCAATGAGGGTTCGGTTGACTTCTTCGACCTTCAGACGCTGACCGACGAGCCGTTGTCCCAAAGCGCACGACTTGCCGAGCTACTGCGCGGGCGCCCGTTCGCTGACGCGGGCTCTAGCGACCTTGTTGATCAGGCCACAAACGATGTGACTGCGATGCGATTGGACCTATTGCGACGGATGCTGTCGCAGCCAGGCACGATCACGGTGAGCACGCTGCAAGCCGCGCGCCGGCTCATCGATGATGATCCATTGAACGAAGAGCTCATCACCACAGTCATCGATCATCACCTTGCAATCGATCATCACCAAGCGGCTCGAGAAATTTTGGCTAGTGCCGCCATTAGCTTTCACGAACTACTCGGGGTTGACCTTCCCGCGTCGTTAGCTGCTGTCGAAGACCAAGTGGGGGGTAGCCGCCCAAACTTGCCCGGGTCGGGAGTGCCAGAAGCTGTTGAATTCGCCGCGCGCCCATCGACCACGCTCGTCGGCAGGGAGCAGGAAATTCGAGAAGTCGATCAATGGCTTAAAGACGAGGCGAAGGTACCCCTCCTCATCACCGGTGTATCTGGGTCTGGTAAAACGACGCTGCTCGGAGAGCTCGCTCGGTCAGCTCGAGATAGGGCATTCCGGGTTCTGCACGCGAGCGCTCGCGAGTTCGAGTCGCGGCCATACCAGCCCTTCATCCGTGCTCTTGGAGATGACTTTGAGGTCGTCACCCGTTCACCGGACTCGACAGAAACAGAGATCTGGGCATCTGCATGGAATGAACTCTCTGGGTCCGAACACGGCACGCTCCTGACCGTTGATGATGCCCAATGGTTAGATTCACCGAGCCTGGGCCTATTGCGCTTCTTGATCGAGGCAGCTGACCGCGACATTGCCCTAGCAATTGCCGGGCGACCATCCATGTCTGGCCAATGGGGGGAGCTTGAACGAAGCGCCGGCAGGCGAGATGCCATCACTATTCCCGTCGGCGAGTTGACAATTGCCGAGTTGGAAACGTTGGTCGTCCGGCGTTTCCCCTCGATCAGCGTCAATCTTCGGCGGAAGGTTGCTCGGGAACTTCTCCACGCCAGTGGCGGACTACCTGCGATTGCGGTTCGCCTGCTGGAAAATGTTGAAGGCTCGACGTACGAGCTTCCAGAGACAGCAGGCGATCATGGGCTTTCCTGGTTTGTCGCTGCCCTGCCAGAACAGGCTCGGTCAATTGCGCTCGCGGCTGCCGTGTTGGGTACCAGGACCCGCTACCCCGAGCTCGCGGCCTTGACCCAAGCCTCCGA
>CAYTUB010000214.1:0-2380 GCA_964441145.1 uncultured Acidimicrobiales bacterium | reverse complement strand
AGCCAAGCACCGAGTGGCCAGCGTTGAGAAGCTGCAGCTTCATGTGTTCGAACGGGCGAACGTCTTTGGTGATGATGATGTCGAGGGTCTCCCACGGCGGACGAGCGCCTGCGTAGTCGTCCTCGATAATCCATTGGATGAACGGTTCAGTTACGACCGGCCAGTTGTCCTCGATGCCGATGTTCTCGGCAAACCATTCGCGATCGGCATCGGTTGTGGCCGGTGTGATGCGGTCGACCATGGAGTTGGGGAACGAGACGTTGGCATCGATCCAGGCGCTCAGCTCGTCGCTGTGTGCCTTGGCCATCGACTTGGTCGCCAGTGCCGCGACGTCACCGTTGCCCATGACGTTGTCGCAACTTTGGATAGTGATTGGTCCAACGCCGTCGTCCATGCGCTTGGCCAGGCCTTTGACGATTGCGGCAAACGCGGAGTCAGGCCCCGCGTTGGGGGAGTCGGGATCGAAGTCGCCGGTGGCATCGTCGACGGGGTAGCCGCCTTCGGTCACCGTCATCGACACGATCTGTGTCTCCGGTGATGCGATCTTGTCGACCAGCGGTTGTTGGTCAGGGTGGGCGAGGATGAAGTCGACGATCGAGCCGGTGACGGTTGCGTCGAATCCGGCCTGGCTTCGCGACACGACTGTGTACAGGTGGTCCTGGGTGCTGAGGGCCTCGTACATCTTTGCGTCGTAGGGCAAGACGCCAGCGCCAACGATTCCCCAGTCGGTGTTGCCAGCGCGTGCGAGCTGGTCGACGTATACCGCGAGATGTGCACGGTGGAATCCGCCGACGCCGATGTGCACGATTGAGCGTGCGAGTGCGCTTCGGTCATAGCTCGGGGGCTCTAGCGATGGGTCAAGGTTGTCAAGATCGGAAATATTGGGAGTGGCTTCGCTCGTCATATGGCGAGCGTAGAACACCGTGGTTTATAGCGACTATGCCGCTCGCGCCATATTGTTCGTAAGCCCTTCCGCCATTTTGGAGCGGGGGCTGACCCCCTAAGTGCCCTAAAAGCACGTTAAAAATACGATCCTCATGTGCGTGTCGGGATTGTGTCCCGCCGCGAATCAACTTTGAAGGGGAGATACTCGTGAGAAATACACCTAAGCGCAGCAAGACTGCGTTGATTAAGTTGTTGGCGCTGTTCGCAGCGTTGACGATGATTGCAGCCGCATGCGGCAGCGATGGCGTTGCCGATGTAGTCGAAGGCGCAGCAGATGCTGCGGACGAGGCAGTTGGTGGCGACGACGACGACGCTGGCGACAGTGACGACGACGAAGCCATGGAAGACGACGACGAAGCCATGGAAGACGACGACGAACCCACGGAAGACGACGGCGAGTCGGCGCCTGCTGAAGAAGCACCCAGCTTCGATGGCCAGGAAATCACTGTTGCTGTTGTAAACAACGGCGCTACCGGAGAAATCCAGCAGTTCACGCCTGACTTCTTCACCGCTGAGACTGGCCTTACGGTCAACTTCCTCGAGCTTCCAGAGCAGGAACTTCGTGAGCGTGTCACCCTCGCAGCCGGTACCGGCTCTGGCGAGTTCGACGCATTCATGATTGGTCCATTCGAGGCTCCACAGTTCGGTGGAGTTAACGGATGGATCCAGGACCTCACGCCATTTGCAGAAGCAGACGCCGACTACAACCTCGACGATCTGCTTACGCCAATTCGTGGAGCACTCAGCCTTGACGGCGCCCTCTACGGCGTTCCGTTCTACGGCGAGTCCTCGTTCCTCATGTTCAACCAGGCAATCATGGACGCAAACGACATCGTCGTTCCTCCAGCTCCAACCTGGCAAGAAGTTGCTGACATTGCTGCACAGGTCGACTCTGACGACGTTGCAGGTATCTGCCTTCGTGGCCTTGCTGGCTGGGGCGACCTCGGCGCTTCTCTCACCACAGTTGTGAACACCTTCGGTGGCACCTGGTGGGAAGCTAACGCTGACGGCACCCCTGGTGAAGCACAGATCAACCAGGCTGACTCGGGCTTCCGTGCAGCTACTGAGTTCTACGTAGACCTCGTCACCACCTACGGTGAAGACGACGCTGCTAACTCAAGCTTCCCGCAGTGCCTTGAGCTCATGCAGGACGGCGGCGCTGCCATGTGGTACGACGCAACCGTTGCAGCTGGCTTCCTCCAGGGTGGAAACCTTGGTGACGACCTCGGTGTAGCACTTGCACCGACCGGACCTGCTGGCCACACCGCTGGTTGGCTCTGGACCTGGTCATTCGCAATTCCTGCTGGAATTGACGAAGACCGCACCGCAGCAGCATGGGACTTCATCAGCTGGGCAACCTCTGAAGAGTTCATCCGTGTCTCGGGCGAGAACGGTGACGGTGGCTGGGCCGCTGCACCTCCTGGATCACGTACCT
>CAYTUB010000213.1:0-2392 GCA_964441145.1 uncultured Acidimicrobiales bacterium | reverse complement strand
ACCTGGCCCCGCATAGGAAGTAGGTATCGGAACGCTGGCAGGGGTTGGTAGTGCGCGCCGTGCGACGAGCCGCACCGTCATAGGTAAACGACCGCGTCTCATTCGGAGACGTCTGGCCGGTCAGCTGACCGGCATCATCAAAGCTGTTGCTGACCGTGACACCACGATCATCCGTTGTCGACGTCTGAATCGCCCCGGGAATGAGGACTGCTCCACTCTTTGAGAGGATGGAGTTATGTCAGAGGAAAAGGCGAAGAAGAAGGGGCGTGGTGGGAGGTATCCCGCTGAGGTTCGTGAGCGTGCGGTGAGGATGGTGCTCGAGCATGAGCATGAGTATCCGTCGCAATGGAAAGCGGTCGAGTCGATCTCGGCGAAGCTCAACATAAATCACGAGACTCTACGGACGTGGGTGAATCGTGCCGAGACCGCTGGCCGCAGGCCGGGGCTCACGACCGATGAGCGGGCGGAGATGAAACGGCTCGCTAACGAGAACAAGGAACTGAAGCGGGCGAACGAAATTTTGAAGGCTGCTTCGGCTTTCTTCGGCGCGGAGCTCGACCGCCAGTCCAAGAAATAGTGGCGTTCATTACTGAACACCGCGACCAGTTCGGGGTCGAGCCAATCTGTGCTGTGCTGCGTGAGCATGGCGTCGGGATTGCTCCGAACACATATCACACCGCAAAGAACCGGCCGCCGTCGAAACGTGAAGTCCGCGACCAGGAGTTGAAGATCGAGATCCAGCGGGTCTTCAACGAAAACCTGTTGGTCTATGGAGCCGACAAGATCTGGACCCAACTGAACCGTGAGGACATTACTGTTGCTCGTTGCACCGTGGAACGGTTGATGAGCGATATGGGCCTGTCGGGGGCTCGTCGGGGCAAGCAATACAAGGTGACGACCACTTCTGATGATCGTATCGGACGGCCCGCTGATTTGGTTGACCGCCAGTTCAAAGCGTCCGCTCCGAACCGGTTGTGGGTGGCTGATCTGACGTATGTGAAAACCCATTCTGGGTGGGTGTACGCCGCGTTCATCGTCGACGTGTACTCAAGAATGATCGTTGGGTGGCAAGCATCAACGTCGCTGCGATCTGATCTTGCGATCGATGCGTTGGAGATGGCGGTGTGGAACCGGCAACGAGCCGGCCGCAACCTCGCTGGCCTCACCCATCACAGCGACCTCGGCGTCCAATATCTATCAATCGCGTATTCCGAGCGGCTGGCCGACAACGACATCGTCGCGTCGGTTGGTTCCAAGGGCGATAGCTACGACAACGCGTTGGTCGAGTCGTTCAACGGTCTCTACAAGTGGGAACTTATCTACCGGCAAGGCCCCTGGCGGGGTCTCGAAGATGTCGAGTTCGCCACGATGACGTATGTCGATTGGTTCAACCATCAACGCATCCATAGCGGCATCACCGACGACGCCAGCTACGTCACACCAGCTGAGCACGAAGCAGCGTTCTACAATCAACCACAGGCAACCAAACAGGAAGCCGCAACACACTAGAAACAGCAGTCACCAAACCCGGGGCGATTCAGATTCACAAAGCCTTGCTCGACAGGTTCGGGAACGTGAACCGTGTGATGGTTGGGACTGTTGCCTGTCATACCCGAACGTGACTGTGCCACCCAACGGATCGGTCTCCGATGCGGTTCGGCCGTTCGAAGATCAGAAACTCGTGTGGTGGCGGCAATCAAACCTATGAGCTGAAATCAGCTACGAATATCGCTTTGCTCAAGTAGGAGAGCCCACAGTTCCTCAGGGGTTTGACCACTGTGGCGCACGCAAGTCTCGATCACGTCCGTTGCCAGCAGGTCAGGAAAAAAATCAACATCCTGTCTCAGAAAGCCGTCGTAGAGAACGGCGATCGAACTCGCATACACGAAAGTCGCCACGTAGGCCTCCGGCTCGCGTGCCGGCGAGGTGACAAGAACCGGGAACTTTCCATCCCACTCATGCTGCTCATCATTAGGCTCGAAAGCGAACAACATTCCTACATAACCTAAAGCAGGTGAGCCTTTCAGCGTCCAAAGCGCAAGCCTCTGAGCCGTCTCTAAATTCGGTTTGTGGTTGCAAATAGCGTCGATATCGATTGACATATGGTGGCCTTAGAACACTACCCAGCCATCTGCGGTCTGAATGTAGATAGCAGAAATCGTTCCCTGCGATGGGATGGCGCTCAGAGGGCCATTGACCCCAAAGTCCACTAGGGCGGGCGCACTCACGTTCGGCGCTTCGATATACAACTCGACCCCTGAGAATCCAGCGTTACTGGCTTGTCTTTCGGCCCTACTTGCATTACTCAAGACGGAGGTCGGAGAACTTCCAGAGATGCTCTTGAGCGAGACCGGTATTCCAGACAGCGTTCCATCGATGCCTGGAGCATTCC
>CAYTUB010000212.1:0-2393 GCA_964441145.1 uncultured Acidimicrobiales bacterium | reverse complement strand
ACTTGCGTGACCGTGTCGGTAAGGCCGCCAAGGTCCGCGAAAAGCGCCAGTTCTAAGCAACCTCACGGTTTCCCGTTGGGAACAGTGGCTTTCTGATGGATTCAGAAGCGCCACGGTCACCAAACGGTCACAACAAGGCTTCCTGAGTCCAGGTAAAGCGACGGCTACAGACCTGCTCGGTTACGCCAATCGTCTGGCTCTTCAAGTGGTAGCGCAACGGTTGGGTGCGATCCGTGGTTTGAGCCGCACGTACTGCAGTGTGCTTCGTTCGCATGATTTCGAAGTCCCTCCTGTTGTTCCAGGAAGTCGTCCGAAATCGCTTCGTCTGGTATCCCGAGCCTTACTGCGTTAACGAGGTGCTCCGTGGTCATGCTTTGAGTTGGCGGCCACTCAAAACCATTCGGGCGCGGAGGCCATATCGAAATGAGTGCGACTTCGCTGCCATCAGTTCGCCCAGCAAGGTTGTAACCGCCGGGCATTTCGAGAAGCGGTGGCGGTCGATGGCCCCCGGTTCGGCCCTGAACCACGAGAACGGTGTGGTTTAAGACCAGCGTGGTCGTGAATGAAACTCCGGCGTAGTTGCCTTGCGCATCCATTCCTGTCACGAAGGGCATATAGATACCGAAGTGGCCAGCCCTTTCATATGCCCCGAGAAAGACAGCCCAGCGATCAGGAGGCCTTCCGGCTTCAAGGACGCTGTCTCCACCGCGTACAGTCAGCCGTGCGTCGCTAGATGAACTGGGGACAGGCCCTCTCGGATTTGCGTCAAAGCACTGTGCTTTGAGGGATGCCCAGCGGGCGAGAACCAACTGGTCGGACTGGGTGAGTCGAGTCCGGTAACCATTGATCATTGGAGCGAGGATGGGCTTCACATCCGTTTCGAGCTGGGACATCCAGCCGTTGTTGCACCGCTCGCAGACGCATTTAACGGCTGTTTGCTTGGTAGCAATGCGGTCCTGGGGCGCATATGTCTTTCCGGCCTTCGTTAGAACGGCCTTTCCGTGCGACCAGTCACTTGGGAACTGGAACGTGTTGTCGATCCACATAGGGAGTAGGTCTTCTTTGCTGGCCGCCCAATCATCGCAATAGATGCACTTTCTCGAGCGTTCTTCTGGTGACTCGATGGCTTGCGGATGCGGTTCATCCATGACTCGCTACCCAACGGTCGTGTTCGCCGATCGCAGCCTCGCCCGCTCGAGCAACTTCGCTGGCATCACTCGGTATGACATGACCGTAGCGGTCGAGAGTGAATGCTACGGAGTTGTGTCCTAGCCGTTCTGAGACTTCAAGCGGATTCCTGCCAGCGCTAAGCAAGAGCGTGGCGTGTGTGTGGCGTAGGCCGTGTACAGTCAGCGGCTTGACTCCCCGGTACACGTTGACCGTGCGCTCGTTTCCGGTGCGAGCTCGCCTTTCTACCCCCTCCACGAGATGCTCTCCAAAGGTGATCTTGTTCAATACAAATTGCCATCCGGCATCCACCCCGACATCGAAGTTCTTGCTGACATCGAAGAGAACCGCGACGAATTGCTCGCACAGCTGAGGGCTGAGGTGCCAAACGATTGCGCCAAGTGTGGATCGCTCGATACCGGGCCGGGTGGGATTCTTTGCGATCGGTGCAATGCGGATATCGCAGTATACGCATTCGACATTCCAGCAACTCCGGAGCGATGGAGTCAGAACGGATGAACTCTCGGAGTAAGAGAATTTTGACAGCTCAAATTTCCGCCCGAGGTCTATACAGGCCGGTTCTGAGGGAAATCGGGGGTCTACCCGGGGGGCTGCACAAACCCATCACGGATGGCCGCTGTGCGATCCAACTCAACCAACATCAAAGGAATAGCAAATGACCACCTACGCACTCTTCTTGGAGAATGTTCCCGAACCGCCACCTCCGAGATCCCATAATCCAGGAAGGTTCGTCCCACTCTTTGAGCACGCGCGCCGCGCCAACGGAGGGGTGGATTGCAATCAAAGCGCCGGAAGGAATGCAACGTAACCGGTTGCCAAACCTCGCCTCACGCATCCGGCTCTGCCAAGTGCACGGTGCCGATGCGGGGGGAGTTTGAAGTACGTGCACGAGCAAGTGACCGAATGCTGTGGCTCCGCCTAGTTCTCCATGAGCAACGGCAAAGGCAAACAACGTGCCGGTTACGGTCTGATTGACCGATGACGGATACGTTTAATCGTGGCTAGGGAGGAGCGCGTTAGGTGGCTGATGAGATAGACGTACTGCTGGAGCGTGTCGAAGACGAAGGTCTTCGACGTACCGACGGAACATTCGCAGCGTCGATCGTCGACCCACATGGCGGTCACCTCGCGGACGCCAGAAACAAGCTGAACGCGCTCGCCGACTACGCCGAGCGCTACGGCGAGAACTTCGTGCGCATCCACTC
>CAYTUB010000211.1:0-2418 GCA_964441145.1 uncultured Acidimicrobiales bacterium | reverse complement strand
CAGCATCTTCGTGCCCTTTACACAGTCGTCGACATACATGAATGAGCGGGTTTGCAACCCGTCGCCCCATACGCCGATCTCGTGGTTCCCAGAGATCGCGGCTTCCGCGACCTTGCGACTGATAGCCGCAGGCGCCTTCTCGCGGCCACCTGTCCAGGTTCCATCTGGGCCGTAGACGTTGTGATAGCGCGCTACCCGGGTCTCGAGGCCGAAATCTTCGGTGAAGTGACGACACATGCGTTCGGAGAAGAGCTTCTCCCACCCGTAGCCGTCTTCGGGCATGGCCGGATACGCATCGCCTTCGGCCAACGCGGTGACGTTCGGGTCGGTTTGTTTGCCCGCCGCATAGACACATGCCGATGAGGCGTAGAAGTACCGTTCCACCCCGGCATCCTTCGACGCTTCGAGAAGGTTGGTATTGATCAGTACGCTGAGCATGCACAGCGCCTTGTTGTTTTCGATGAAGCCCATCCCGCCCATGTCGCACGCGAGGTTGAATACGCGGTCGATGTCGACGACGGCCGAGTAGGCCGAATCGCGATACTGCAGATCGCTTACGATGTTTTCCGCCTGGTTATGAACCTGGTACCACTCCTCGAGTGGCTTTCGATCGATCGATCGCACTTGGTGTCCGTCGGCAATCAGTGAAGAGACGAGATGGCCTCCAATGAAGCCACCTCCACCCGCAACTAGAATCTTCATTTTGGTTAATCCCCTTTCAAGGAATTGTTCGGTGCGGGCCGATTTCCCGCATTTTCTTTATCGGTCTTGGTGCAACTAACAGAGCGTCTCTGGGTTGCAATCGAATTCGTTTAGCTCACCCACTGGCAGACCAATGGGAGACCGTTAGGCCGCTTCTTGATCTTCCAGTTCTTGCTGATGTGTCAGGGTTTGTGAGGAGTCGATGTCTATCGTTTCGTCGATCTGAATGGCCTGATATTCGGACCGATTCGAGCGATTCAAGACATCCACAAATTGGTCAGCTATCGCCTCAACAGCAAAGGTTGATTCGGCGTACTTTCGCGCGTTCTCGCCATAGCTCTTTCGTATCTCTCTATGGGAGGCGAGAGCTTCGGCATGTACGAGAAAGTCGTCCAAATCTTCGGCGACTAAACCTGCTCGAGCATCCACCGTGACGAGGCGGGTTGCGGCGTTGTTGGCCGGCATCAGGCCGAGGACCGACCGACCCGCGCAGAGGTACGTAAGGACCTTCGAGGGAACAGAAAATTCTCCCGCATCACGTTCCAGGAGACAAAGAAGCACATCCGCCGAAGCGAGCACCGAGGGAAGTTCCTCGAAGGGCTGGAACGGCAGAATGCGTAGATTCTTGAGCGGCTCCGCCTGAGTGCGTTGATTCTCGAGCCATTCCGCACCCACACTTTCGCTAATTACCACAACCACGGCTTCTGGATCCGCGCTCGCCAACCGCCGAGACAATTCCAGGAGGGCTTCGGGTCGGTGCTTCATTCCGAGGGTGCCCGAATAGAGGTAAACAGTGCGCCCGACCAACCTCTGCGCTTTGGCCCAGTCGTTGTCGCGGTCCATGATCGGCAACTCATCGATGGGAGCCCAATTGGGGATAGTGGTGACGCTCCTCGCATCTCTTCCCAAAGCGATCGTTTCACGCTCAAATCCATCGGAGATTGTGACGACGTGATCTGCTGCCCTGATGCACCAGTTCTCCAGCCACGCCATCGCCCGATAGATGGGATGACGTTTGCTGCCCAGGACCATTGCAATCAAGCCCGCTTGAAAGTCTTGGAGCCACAAAACGTTCTTGATCCGAAGCGCTTTGGCGACGGCGGTCACGATTGCGAGCGAAATCACCGGCACGTTCGAATTGAGCGTGACGTGCGGTCGGCGCGCCACGAGTAGCCGTGCCGATGCTATTCCGTAGCGAATTTCGGCAACGAGGCGCTTCTTGGCGTCGTACTTGTCAAAGCCCTTGCCCGTGGAAATTCCCACGATCTGCAGCTCTGCGACTTCGTCTGAAAGATCGGCACGTGGCGTTACGTTGGTGTCGCAGTACGCGTGGTCGACGCGGACTTGTCTCGACGCCAGTTCTCTGGACAAGTCGATCTGGAACGGATGGCCGGCGTAGTCGTTGATCACGACCGACGACACCACGGGCGTAGTTCGCCCATCTCCGACATCCACAGTGGTAGGCCCACCGTCGACTGATTTCAAAACATGACGCACACCGCGAACGGCTGTCTGTCCCCGCATTTCCCGCACTGAATTATTCCTTCTCGAAATTGATCTCGAGTGACGATCGGCAGCGCGGTTCGGTTTGTGAGTCAAAGGGCCTAAAAAGGTTGGTCTATCTGAGTCGACCGGCTTGTCAACGCCATAGGAGAGATTCAAGCTCAACGTTGTCCCCCGCCCGGCCGATTGAAAGTGCGAGGATGGTCGTAGGTG
>CAYTUB010000210.1:0-2430 GCA_964441145.1 uncultured Acidimicrobiales bacterium | reverse complement strand
TTGGTGAGTGCAGTGGGAACGTACGCTCCACACCAACACCGAAGCTGAGCTTGCGCACGGTGAACGATTCGTTGATGCCGCTGCCTCGACGGGCGATAACGACACCCTCGAAGACCTGCACACGCTCTTTGTTACCCTCAACCACGCGTACGTGGACCTTGACGGTATCGCCTGCTTGAAACTCGGGAAGGTCGTCCCGGAGGCTCTTTGCGTCTACCAGATCGGTGATGTTCATCGTTGGGGCTCCTGCGAATCATGGCCTTAGGCCAGTCGATAAGCCTAGATGCAGCGTCGGCAGGCTACAACGTGACAGTCAGTTCAAGTTGGTCTGATTCGACCTTGTAGATATCGCGCATCGTTCGGATCACGCCGGACGCAACGAGTTCTGAGTCAACCGGATCGCTCCAGTCCCAATAGAAGTTGCCCCACGAGGCCGAATCAACCGAGAAACCGACGGCGATAACGGCACGTTCGTCTCGTACGGTCAATCGTTCGCCACCCATCAAGGTGTCGTTGCCAGCTGCAGCGAGGCGGATATCGCCATCACCGATGCGTGCAGCGATGACTTGTTGTCCACTGTCTGGCACGCTGACTCGGACTTCGGAGACCGAACCGGTGAGCAGGTCGTCGAGTGAGTCCGAAATCGCGTTTTGTAGAACATCCCACGTGCGGACCGCCGGTGCCAGCATCAGTTGCGTCGTCATGGGGGCCTATCGGCCGAGAGGGCCATCACATGAGTCTTTTGGCCTATGAGAAGCGTTTTAGTCCAGGTCGTCGAGCATCTTCTGCTCGTCCTCGGTCAACCCACCGCGAGCGTCGATGAGATCGGGGCGTCGCTCGAGCGTGCGCTTCAGTGCCATGGCATGGCGCCACCGGTCGACGGCGCCGTGGTTGCCTGAGGTGAGTACCGGTGGGACGCTGCGACCTTCCCATTCGGCTGGTCGGGTGTAGTGCGGATATTCAAGGAGGCCATCGGAGAACGATTCCTCGGCGATTGACGCAGCGTTGCCCAAGACGCCGGGCACCAGCCGGCCAACCGCTTCGATGATGACGGCGGCAGCAACCTCGCCACCAGCCAGCACGAAATCACCGATCGACACTTCGCCATCAACGTCGGCGTCGAGTACCCGCTGGTCGATGCCCTCGTAGCGGCCACAGAGCAGCGAGAAACCGTCGCCATCGGCGAGTTCCTGGGCCATGGCCTGGTCAAAGGTTCGCCCAGACGCACTGAGTGCGAGCAATGGCCGGGGCGGATTGGCTGCTCGGATCGATGCCGACACGATGTCTGGCCGCATGACCATGCCCGCTCCCCCACCGAAGGGTGAATCATCGACGCTGCGATGCACATCGGTTGCGTGATCGCGGGGGTCATGCAGGCGTAGATCGATCTTGCCCGACTTTCGGGAGCGGCCAATGATGCTCGTTGCGAGGGCGCCGTCGACGAGTTCTGGAAAGACACTGAAGACGTCGATTCTCATGAGCTCGAATCCTCGTCGCTTTGATCCTCGCTTTGATCGTCGTCGTCTTCGAAGACCTCGAACAGCCCGTCGGGAACGTCGACGGTGATGATGGCTTCGTCGAGGCTCGTGATGAAACGAACGGGTACCAGCGCCCCAGTATCGAGTTCGAGTAGATCGCTGGCCGGATTGTCGACTACTTCTACGACGCTTCCGCGCTCGATGCCTCCGGTGTCGATAACGGTGCAGCCAATGAGCTCGTGCACCCAAAGCTCGTCGGGGTCGTCGAGCGGCGTGGCACGAACTTCTAGGCCGCGTAGTTCGTCGCCCTGGTTGCGTCCGGAAACGCCTTCAAAGCGGACGAGGTGATCGCCTTGGTGCGGTCGTGACGAGATGACCTTTCGCCACACGTCGCCCACCATGAGCTCCGAACCTTTGTCGGCGCGCTCGGTGCGATTTGTCGTGAGTCGGACGACGACCTCGCCGTGCAACCCGTGTGCCTTGCGGACATAGCCGACCAACAAGAGGTCGGGGGTCGTCGGGTCCGAGCTATTAGTCATTGGCTACCGATATGTGTTCGGCAGAACAAGGAGAAATCAGTCAAGGAATTCGATGTCGACTTCGACACCGTCTTTTGCTGCCGCAGCACGAGTGAGCGTGCGGATAGCATTTGCGACACGGCCTCGGCGACCAATGACGCGTCCCATGTCGTCGGGACCTACACGAACTTCGAGTTGGAGGGTTCGCTTCGAGTCGTTGACGTCGACGACTACAGCGTCTTTGTCTTGGACGAGCGATTGCACGACGTAGGCAAGAACGGCCTCGGCGGTCGGTGCACCGTCGGCGCCACCATCATCGAGATCGTCGCCGTGGTCCATGTCTTCGGTCTCGTTGTCGCTCATGCGTCGTCGCCTTCGGCGGCGGCTTCTTCAGCTGGGGCTTCCTCGGCTACTTCTTCAGCCACTGCTTCCTC
>CAYTUB010000209.1:0-2458 GCA_964441145.1 uncultured Acidimicrobiales bacterium | reverse complement strand
GCAAAGAACTCAGAATCAATGACGTCGTGCGCATCGTCAGCCCGGGCGCTGTGGCCGTGGATTAGCAGGCACTGTTGATTCGCCAGCTGTTCGAAATCCCCAGGCCCAAAGATGTCGGTGCGCTGGTTTGGGCCCGGCAGCAACGCGTCGAAGAATTCTGCTGGCGACATCAACGACACTCGCTCATACCACGGGTGAATCTCACGGTTCGTTGCGTCGTTGTAGAGCGAAACCAAGCGCGAGATCGGTTCGCGAACGATCGCGATGGGAAGCAATGCACGCGTCGGAAACAATTCGGCCACCGCGGTCCGTGAAAGGTGCGACGAGACCACAGCAAAGCGTTCGAGGCGCGGCCTTGTCGCAGCATCGGCCACTGGAGGATCGTGGCGAATGTATGCGCCTTTATATAGCTCACGAATGAGCACGTTTAACGACGAGCCGCCAGTCTTCGGCAAATGCACGAACTGCAGTAGAGGCCCCCTAGTGGAAGCCTCTTCACGCCGAGCCCGCAGCGCCTTGATCGATTCGGTCGCTTCGGCGTTAGCAGCCGGGTAGTTCGGCGAGGGCGCCGGAAAGCCGCTGGATCGAAGCTCGTCACCCAACTCCGTGAGCACATCGGCCTGCATCGGGTCGATCGATCCGTCAGCTAGCGGCCCTGTGTTGAGCAAGAGGTTGCTGTTTCGATGAGCCGCATAGGCGAGCACCTGGCGCAGTTCCGCTGCGCTGCGATGACGATCGCTCTCGACGGTCGAGTGGCCCCACGATGAGGGCAGCATGGTGTCGCACATCTCCATCGGCTTGGAACGGTTCGATTGCCAGGCTGCTTCCGCAGCCTCACGGGCTGGCCCTTCGAGTTTGTCGGCGAGGCTTTGGCCATCACGTTCAGGCGTTGCATAGTCCTCATTACCGTTTGCGCCTTGCTTGAACGAGATCAGACACTGGGGTTGCAGTTCCCTAACCAACGCATAGGTCTCCTCGATCGGGAACATTTCCATCTGGCGGAAGTACATCATCAGCGGGTCAAACCAGATCCCGGTGACCTGCCCATAGTTGGTGAGCAGCTCAGTGAGCTGAGCATGCACGAAGTCGATGTAGGGCGCAATCTGGCCTTCGGAGCGGAACTTGTGGCGCGGCCGGTCGATCGGACTCGGTGGAGGTTGCGGAAAGTATGGATGACGCCAATCGAGGGCGTACGAGTAATAGAGGAAGAGCCCCAACCCTTTGCGCTGACACTGTTCGGCCATCTCGCCAACGAGGTCGCGGCGACAATTGGGGGCCTGTGCCGAGTTGAAATCGGTTTGGCTCGAATCGAACAGGCAGAAGGAGTCGTGATGACGTGTGGTCAGATTTACGTACTTCATCTCGGCGGCGAGTGCCAGGTCGGTTATCTCGTCCGCGTCGAAGCGCTCAGCCGTGAACTCGTTCGCGAGCTTCTCGTACTCTCGTTGTGGGATCCGCTCGTGCCGCTGAGCCCACTCCCCTCTCCCCAGCAGGCTGTAGAGCCCGTAATGAAGAAATAGACCGAACTTTGCCTCGGCGAACCAGTCCAGCCGGTCTGCACGTGAAGTCAACAGACGCGGAGCGATAGAACTCATGCTTGAGATTGAAGTCTGTTGAGTCGGTCTTGAAACTTCTCAACGTTGGCAGGACCGATCGCCACGATCCGACTATAGATCAACGACGCCTCGTCGATTCTACCGAGCCGCTCGAAGCATTGCGCCAAGGTGTTCAGTGACGGAATGTGGTCGGTTTCGTCGGTGACGTAGGCCGTGAGCTTCGCTGCGGCTGTGCGAAAATCTCCTTGGGCCAAGAATTGGCGAGCCTCCTGGTGGGAGGTGCGTAGCTCTGGTGGCAGGGGCCGTCTGCGCTCGACTTCAGACTCTTTGGTGCTGCTCTCAGGATCGCCGGGCTCGACAACGACAGGCACCCCAGTTGCAACTTGAGCGTCGAAGAGCGAGCTTGCGAATTCGTAGAGTTCGACATCGAGTGCGTTCTCCGCCCTGATGAACTCGACAAGTTCTTCGTCTAGCTCGGTGACGCGCTTTCTCCGAGGATTGACATTCAGCGGACCGCTCTCGGGCAGATCGACCTTCCAACCGAGTGCAGAGCGAAGAAACGCGATGCTCTCGTCATAGCGGTCTTGGAGGCCGAAGAGCATGCGATGTTGAAGATTTTCCTTCGCCATCTCCAACATCTCAGCCGAGCATTCTCCGTAGGCGACTTGCAGCTTCGGGTCGAGTAGATCTCCGCAGTAGCCGCGGCGATGCCACCCGAGTCCTGATATGTAGCGAGTCTGCAAATTGTCGAACGCCGATAGGCGGCGCTCGTGCAGCAGCTCAGCGATCCCCGGCGGATTCTCCGCCCAATGGCTGGACGATTCAGGTCGGGTGAGGAAGTCGCGCGAACAACGACAACCCGTTGCCACCCACAGCGCACGAGCGAGGCCTCAAACTCAATA
>CAYTUB010000208.1:0-2485 GCA_964441145.1 uncultured Acidimicrobiales bacterium | reverse complement strand
TCCCAAAGAGGACGAGGTATCGGCGGGGGCTGTCTAAGCCAAGTAAGTCGGGGAGTGCAGCGAAAATTGCGTCGAATTCACCTGACCGTTCAAATGCCGGCGTGAGCTGGGAATGCAGGTCGTCGACGGCTCTGGTGATTTGAGGTGCTACCCACATAGGTCTTTCCTGCGAGACGACTCCTTCTAGCTCTCGCAGGTTTGAGGACACCCGGCCGAGGTCTGATGGCAGGGTTTCGAGTTGTTGGGGTTCGATTTTTCCGTCTACGAAGAACGTCCCCAAGCGCAGCGAAGGTGAGCCTATTCGGGTTGTCGATCTGGCCAGGTTGTGGCTCGCATCGACGATGTCTTCAAGTGCGCTGATGTTGTGACCAGCAGCGGGGAGGACGTTCAATACTCGGGCGGTACGGCGCGAGAAGTGGTCGTCGGCTCGAGACAAGGAGGCCTCCACTTGTGCAAGAGCTTCGATCGCTCCGTCAAGATCCCCATCGCGAATCGCTGAGACGGTAGTCCGTGAGGCGATCTCGGTGTCGTTCACGCTGGCTCGTAGGGAAGAGACGAACGAGAGCGAGACAAATCCGAAGAGTGTCACTCCAAACGCAGCTACGAGACCGATCTTCAAAAGGAACTGTTTGGTGCGTGCACCGGACATGCGTGCGGCGGTGATCGAGAAGAGTGCGAAGGCAACGGCCGAAACGGCTGCTGACGCACCTGGGTAGCCGAGGTCCCCAAGTCCGTAGAGCAGCGGACCGGTAAGTATCCCTGCCAACATGGCGAACCACGCGGGGATCTCACTCGGCGCAACGGAACGCCTCCATCCTGAGCGAGAAGCGCCCCAAAGCCCGACGATCGCGAGACTGTAGCCAGCAACGAGCGCAGTGTTGGTTGCTGCCAGAACGGTCAACGCAGAGCACAGGATCAACAACGCAGCGTTTGCACGCGACACGACGAGGTAAGCACCGCGCCAAACAGCGCTGACCAGATGATATCCGCCACCGGGTCACCGGTCGGATGGAGTCCGGCAAGACTCGCGTAGATAGCCCCCAAAACCGGACCAGCCGCTACGATCGCCCCGGGAAGTGTCGTGAGGGCGATCGCCGCGGCGGACCGGGAACAACGATGCCGTTGTTCTGGCGGGGAGGAGTGTGTCGTGGTCACTCGATCAAGTGACGACACCGTCTTGTCGCCGCGACGTTGTCGCAACGACGACCAAACCGAGTCCGAGGAGCACGAGGATGCCGCCGCCTACGGCGGTGACACGGCTGCTAGCGCCGGTGAAGGCGAGGTCACCGGTCTGTTGATTTGGCGATGCTGTGTTTCCAGTCGCGGTAGAACCTGACTGCGATCCAACAATGAAGTCCCAAGTGGTCTCGAACGGCGAGCCATCCAATCGTGTGGATCGCACGAGCACGGTGTAGGCGCCCACGGGAAGATTCTCCGGCAGCATAAAGTCGACGTTTACGTTGCCGTTGATATCGGCTCTGAAGGCGATAGCACTTTGGACAGCGACGAGCCCGTCGACACCCTGGTTGTTCGAGTCTTGAAGCTCAACTATGACCTCCGCATTCGGCGCAAGGCCTGCGATTGCCACATTGACTTCTTCGCCTCCCGTCGGGTTGTCAGGCACGAAGAAGATCCCGTCTTCGAGGGTTGCCCCCTCATAGGACTGAGCTCCCGCCACTCCTGACAGCAACGTGATTGCCAATAAGGGTCCGATTAGGACCGCTCTAATGAATTTCATTTTCTACCCCACCTTTTGGTTTTGGTTTTGGTTGTTGTCATTTCCGCCGAGGCGGATTCATCGCTGAGACCGAATTCGACCTCGGAGACCGACACACTCGTCGGTTCCAAGGAGGAGCTCGGGGCCTCGCGTACTTCGGGGGCCTCAAAGGCCGCCCCATCGTTGGGTTGGTCGTCCGAAATGGATGGACCGGGGTCGATCACTTCGGTTAGTGGCATTGGCGTGGAGAGCAGTTCGACCTCGGGAATATCGCTGTGGCTTTCCTCAAAGTGAGACGTGTCTCGACGAGTGAGGTCGAGGCCCTTGTCTCGAATAGCGCCTGGCATGAGGGAGCGCTTCGATGGGCTGGGAGACCCCACGCTCACGTATTCGTAGTCGTAGTAGCTCAGGTCGCGTCGGGCTTGCTTTCCGGTGAGCACAAAGCCAAGCACTGGAGATGCCAGAGCGGCTCCCTCGATCAGCGAAAGACTGCGTTGCAGAGTCCCCGAACGGGTGCGTCCAGCGAATACGTGAAGCACCACGCCGTCCGCGATCTCGGCGATGTTGAGCGCGTCGACCACCGGAAGTAGCGGCGGTGAATCGATCAGAATGTGGTCGTACTCTTGGCGAAGCTGGTTGATGAGCGTACGGAATTCGTGACCTCGCAACAGTTCGGCTGGGTTCTTACCATCGGGAACCGTGCCAGCGGCCAACAGATGAAGCCCGGAATCGGGGTCGGCCTCTATTAGGCATTCCTCGTAGCTATAC
>CAYTUB010000207.1:0-2546 GCA_964441145.1 uncultured Acidimicrobiales bacterium | reverse complement strand
CGGTTCGATGTCGGACCCCGCGGCACCATTTGGCGGCATGAAGCAGTCGGGCCTCGGTCGCGAGGGCGCCAGCGAAGGCATCTACGAATTCTGCGAAACCCAATACATCGCTGCCTCCTGGTAATCACAGGCCCCGAGCTAGTGCAGTTGATACGGAAGTAGCTGCTGGTATAGCGGCGTGGCTTGTTCTAGCACCGGCTGAAGATGGGGCAGCAGCGCCACGTCTTTGGCCGCGTACGGCTGCCAGCCCGTCGACTCGTGAACTCGGTGATACCAGTACGGTGCCCACACGCCGTCGATGAGTTTCGGACCAGCCGGCCAGCTCAGCATGGCCTCATCGAACTCGATACCGACCGCCTTGCACAACTCGCCGAGAAGTCGACGAGGTTCTTGGAGCAGCGTCTTTGAGTCGATGACGATCGGGCGTTCACCTCGCTCCACGATCGCATCGCATAGCGCACTCAACTCCACATAGCCGGTGTCGTCGAGGGTGCAATCGGGAAGCTGCACTTGCAGGGAGGTCAACATGGCGAGCGGGTCACGGGTCAACAAGATGTTCGGTCCCTCGCTGAGGAAGCTCCGGTCCAACCCGACGAGGTGCTTGGCCATTTGTTTGAAGAACACCACCGGCGTGTCGTACTCGCCTCGCAGAACCGTTTCGATCACTCGCGACCCATCGTCATCTTGGGAATCGAGCACCTCGGCATCGCCGGGGTGGCGTCGTCCAGTGGTCCGCAAGTAGTGGGCATACAGCGGTTCATCGATCGCCGTGGTGTCCGCTCGTTGCGCCCAGGCGTACATCATCGCCGTCGACACATTGCGTGGGCCCGACCACATGTTGATACGGAGGGTCCCGGTCATGGTTATTCGCCTGCGGGCGACGGCGGCCAGATGTCGCCGATCGTGTAGCCGTCGGGGAAGGGATCGGTCGGGTCGACGATGTACTCGCCCCGTCCGGTGATCCAACCCTGCCCGGTGATCTCGGGAACGATGGCTGTCATATCGCCGATGGTGGTCTCCTCCAGAATGCGCGCTCGGAACACCGTGCCGAGCGGCCCCTCGTGCACGAACTCCTCGCCAACTCCGAGCTGGCCGCGAGCATGAAGCACAGCCATCCGGGCCGAGGTGCCCGTGCCACACGGGCAACGATCGAGCGCCCCGGTCCACGTGGCGGGCCGGTCCCAATCGAGCACGCCGGTCGCGATGGTGACGGCGTTGCGAGACGTGGCACCAGCGATGGTCGGCGACCCGGTGAGCTGGGAGATCGTCGGCCCGGTGATGCTCGGATCCTCCGGGTGGTGAACCGGCATCTGCTCGACGGTAGCGACCCGGATCATCTCGCTCACCCGGGCGATCTCGGCGCCATTCGATGCGTTGAGGTCGACCCCGATCGCGTCCGCGTCGGCGATGGCGTAGAACATGCCACCCCACGCAATGTCGACCGACACCGTGCCCAATGTCGGCACCTCGATCGACACGTCCAGGTGCAGGGCGAAGGCGGGCACGTTCGTAAAGGAAACTGCCGTGACCTTGCCGTTCGAGCACTCCGCTCGGACCTCGATCAAGCCGGCCGGCGCTTCGAGCGTGAGCGTCGTGACCGGTTCGACCATGTCGAGCATTCCGGTTTCGAGCAAGGCCGTCACCACACAGATTGTGTTGCTGCCCGACATGGGCGGGTATTCGCTCTGCTCCATGATGACGAACCCGGCGTCAGCGGCCGGGTCATCGGAAGGCACGATGGCGTTGCAGCACAAGCCCGGGTAGCCCCTCGGTTCGCGCAGCATCTGCAGCCGGATGTAGTCGGCGTTGGCTTCTAGCCAGCGCATCTTCGAAAGCATCGTTCCAGCCGGAATCTCGGGCATGCCGCCCACGATCACCCGCCCCGGTTCACCCTCGGCGTGTGCATCGACCGCTTCGAGGCAGCTCGGTTTGTTTGAGGGGTCCGCTGTTTCCATCGAGCAGATAGTGCCACGCCCGATCGCCAACATCCACCAACGGACCGGTCCGCTGTAACGCAACGAAGCGAGAAATCGCCTCCGTGGCATGACCTCCCGGCCGACCGCGGAACTCGATTTGCTCGGCTCGAGCGCATCCTCGCGGTTGTTAACTCCGGCCCACATTGCTGTTCGTGCACCACGTGGGTTAACTAAGGGCATGTCTTCAACAGCGGAACTCCTCACCCGCTATCGCAATACCCTCCCGTCCTTCCTGAGCCCGTACTACGCGGAGCCGATTCAGATCGCTCACGGCGAAGGAAGCTACGTCTTTGACGCCGAAGGCGAGCAGTACCTCGACTTCTTCGGCGGCGTGCTAACCACGATGGTCGGGCACAACAACCCCGCCGTTACTGCTGCATTGCGAGAACAGGCCGGCAAGGTCGTTCACACATCGTCGCTGTACCTGAACGAAGCAATGATCGAAGTCGCCGAGAAGATCGCCGGGCTCTCGGGCATCCCCAACGCCCGAGTGTTTCTCACCCCATCGGGCACCGAGGCAAACGACGCGGCGCTCCTGATGGCCACGAGCTATCGCAAGTCGAACCAGAT
>CAYTUB010000206.1:0-2551 GCA_964441145.1 uncultured Acidimicrobiales bacterium | reverse complement strand
ATTCGGATCTGGGTCTCTTTGGTATCTCGTGATGCTGTGGCCGTACGCATCCGTACAGCCTACGGCCAGGGCTGCGCCTCGTGCGAGGCCGCGTAAACCTTGGGGCGTCCTTCGGCAGTCCCCACCAAGACTGGCGTCGCCTTGGCTCCTCGATCAGGAATACGACGGTGACGGGCTCGGTGGCAGGGAGCGCACCGAGGCTCGAGTTCAGTGGTCATGGTGTGCCTTGTCTGTTCGTACGGCGGGTTGTGGTCGAGTTCGAGAAGCTCGGTGCTCTGACAATCGACGCATTCGTGGTTGTGGGTCTCGAGCACGACACGTTTCTGCCGTGTGGTTGGGTGGCGCCGACGGTTCGTTGCATCGATGGGCTGACCGTCAATGTCGTGCAGCATCAAGCGAATGAAGGACTTGTCGAGACGTTGACAGACTGCGTTGTTGGTGAGCGGTGTCCCGTCGTCGAATGTTGTGCCATCACCACGTACGTGGATGACGACTTCGGCGTCTAACTCAATATCGATGCCTAAGAAAAGCAATGCGAAGGCATCGGCCCTCTGTTGAGCCAACGAGGGAGCAAAGTATTCGTCGGCATTTGTGGGTTGCCATGATTGTTTCAGCTGACGAATCTGGTCGCCCATCGTGGGTTCACCCGAGTCGATGTCCTCCGGAGCGTCCGCGGACGCGTTTTGTGGACGCAAAGCGTTCTGCTCGGCTACCGCCGGTGGCCGAGATACGTCCGCGGACGCATCTCCCTCCTCGCCCGGTTCGTCAAACGGTGTCGCTGCCACCTGTTGGACAATGGTGTCGATCGCCTCGGCAACCTGCTTGCCGATATTGGCTGGCAACGCGGCCCTAACAACGACCATGCCGTCGGCGTCGGTAAAGACCGTGACACTTCGGTTTTCATGTTGACGCTGATCGCGTTCCTCGTCTGTTTCGTCACCGGCCAAGTAGCTGGCGATAGCGGTTGTCAGTCGGTTGGCGCTGCGGTCGTGGGCAATTTCGAGAAGTGTTGCCTCGTTCTCGGAATCGGCCCAACGCGTCAGGATGCGAGTCTTCGCATACGACAGCTCATTCATTGCAAACGTGTCATGAATCAATGGCAGCTCGTCGAGCGCATGACCAACCCGGATCCATTCCCGTGCGGTCGAATCATGGATATCGAGCGTGCGAGCGATCGCGACCGCCGAGCTCTTGAAGCCTTCATAGAACCATTCGAGTGTTGTGTCGTATTGGGCGGCAAGACGCACCACCTTGTACTGATTAGCGTTTAGTTCAACACCGAGCGATGCGATCTGTTCGACAAGTGATGTGTGCATGAGAGAGTCCTCACAATCAGCGAAGCAACCCAGCAAACGTGGGCGGCAACGGTTCCGCTTTAGGGACAGCTGAAACCCAAACTTCGTTGGTTCCTAAGGACGAGCCATCGATCCACCCGTCGGCGCAAAACGTCACCCCGACAAACCCAAAACTACCCACCGGCTATGACAGCGAACTAAGGGACCTTGGCACCTACGTTTAGAAAATGTTTGTCCGAACCGACGGACTCTTATGAAGATGCGGATGGCGGTTTTTGGATGTGCTCTTGTGGCAGTGGTCTCGGCCTGTGGGCAGAGCGGCTCGACGATTTCAGGCAATGATGACGCGCTGGCCTTTGTTGACCCGGCGGTGGTCACCGAAATTGAGGGGCCGGTCCCGGTTGAGTTAGGTGCCGAGAGCGGCGTTTTGGAATATTTCGCGTCGGTCGATTGGCTCAGCGAACCGATGCTCGACCCGAGCGACGTGGTCCGCGCCCACTTCGCCTCTCCCGGTTACCCCAATGAGACGGGAGCGATCCAGTTCGGCCGGCACGATCTACGCGGAGCGTGGTGGGCGCCTGGCTTTGTCTCTTGGGATGACCCATTGTTCGATCTCGCGAACCCGTCCACTGAAACACATCCGGTGGTGAACTACGACTACGCCTGTGGCGATGGACTAAACGCTTATGTAAGCCACTACGTTCACGAACACACAGAATTTCACAATGCCTGGCAGCGCGAAGACTTTCTCGGTGAAGTTGACCACGACCCCAATAGCCACGAGGCAACAGTGGTCCCTGTAAATGATGTAGGTACCTTCGGGCACCTCCGACTGACCGGTGTCGCCGGACCATTAGCAGGCGGAGAATACGCGTGGTCAGAATCTGTTGGCATCCCAGAGATTGAGGATGGCTGGCTCAGCTATGGCTACTACCAATACTTCGGTTTCATCGACCAAGACGGAACAGAGGTCACAGTCCAAATCACCGCGCCAAGCTTCGACTTCGTCGACGGCTGGGACGACAGGTTCGGAAACGACCCATCGCCTTCAATCCTGACCGAAGGATTCGAACTCGAAGACATCCTGCAACACGAACGAGTCCAGTCCCGCTTCGAATGCGGCCGAGAACTCGCCAACCGGCTCGCCCCAATCGTTGCGGCCCTCGACACGCGAAACTAGGAACCCCGAGAACTAGCGCAAAATCTGAGTGACGGCGTCTAGGAATCGGTCGTTGTCTTCTGGCGCACCGACCGTC
>CAYTUB010000205.1:0-2563 GCA_964441145.1 uncultured Acidimicrobiales bacterium | reverse complement strand
TTGCTCGATAGCAGAAATGGTCGGCCCGTCCCCTGCCCCGGAAAGGACGTTCCCCTGAACGTCATTGGACGTCGACCCCTCGGCAGACACGCCGGAGTCGCTCAGGCCTAGGGCGTCACGAACCGTCACTTCGGGCGGGTTGTTTGGCTCAGCGTCGAGGATCACGGGCAGCAATACGATGGCCAACGCCACCGCGGTTGCCACGCTCGCGAAAAGCTCTCGGACATTGCCCATGCCGAGTCCGTAGCGCAACGGCACCGAGGCTTCGCTCGACGTCGATGAACGCGGCGACATCAGCGAACTGCGCCAACGGTACGCGGCCATCACCGACAGCACGACAAACCCGACACCGACAACTCCGCCGAGCGCACCAGCGGCGAACAGCATCGCTCCGGCGGCAACCGCAGGTTGCCGCCACGCCGCGAAGATCCCGACGAGGGCGAGAAAGGCAAGGCTGAGAACCGGTAGGTCTAACCCAGTCGCAAGGGCGGTTCCGTAGGCGCCGAGCGCCACGAAGGCGAGCACCTTCGCCACGGACTTCACTCGACTCATCATGCGACAACCTCAACGCCTGATGCCCCGATGCTGGTGTGCGATTCTGGGGGGCGGTCGACCGAACCTTCGGCGATAAGCGCCAAGCGTTGGAAGATGTCTTCCCGGTTGACCAGAAGGTCGTTGCGCTGCGACACCCGCCCGAGGATGCGCTCGGTTGGTTCGGTGCCCGTCTTCCAGCATGCGATCGCCTCCGATTCCAGCGTTGCGGGTGCGACACTGAGAGTGCGCAGACGAACGGTGGCCCCCTGAACAATGAGCGACTCGAGCACGTGCGCTGCCCGCCCGAGCACCTCGCCAATCTCAGCCGCATCGGTTGCCGCCAGAATTTCAACGACGACCTGCACCTCCTCGTAACCGCTTTCAGTGCTGTCGAGGACATGAAGTTGACCGGTTCGCGCAGTCGCTGTCCAGGACACAGCCGATGGACGATCACCGGGACGGTATTCACGTAATTGAGACCGCGGATCTCGGCCAAAGACTGGAATCTCGCATTCCAGCGGCTCGGGAGTCCGAATCAACGGCCGAGGCGGGCGTATGGCGTCGAGCCGAGAAGCCAGCACGAACCCGAGTACCGAGGTGCTCACCAGCCAGCGCAACGACGCACCTATGCCCACTGCCCCGACCGGAAAGTGCAAGTCGATCCGGTCCGAGCGGCGTGGCAACACGGTCCACGGCTCGGAGTCCGGGACCTTATCGAAGCCAAGCCCTAGAGGTCGCAGGAGAAGATCCGCCCCACTGGGAGACCCGAGTGTCACGACGAACGGCTCGGACGTGGTTACTCGAAGCGACTCGATGGACGCATCGAAGCTTGCTGCACGTAGGCGTCTGGCCGACAACCCGATGTCAAATGCGATGAGGCCAACGACTACAAGTACCGGCCCCAGCGAAATCGGCCGAGTCCCGAAGAACGCGACGAGTGCCACGGCGCCGACGACCACCCAGGCGAGCACCGGAGTGGGACGCACAACGATGCGGCCGTACTCCACGTTCGCGTCAGCCTCCATGGACTGGCACGACCGGAATCTCTACAGCCTTAGCGATGAGTTCGCTCGACACAGACTCATCAATACGGTGACGAGTTACCGGCAGCGCTGCGTCTTGGAAGTCCTCGGGGATAACGAAGTCTCGGTTGCGCATAAACGCGAGGCCTCGAGCCATCGAGAAGAGCGTCTCGCTTACACGGACAGACAGCCACACCCCATCGCCGAGCAGCCGGATCGCTTCGATGATTTCTAGGCCGTAGTCGACCAACGCTTCAGAAATCTCGATGTCGCCGACGTGTTCGCGAAGCTCGGCCACTTCGCTCGCGGTGATCACCGTTTCTGTGTCGTCAAGCCGGGCGGTGCCGGCGCTTCGAGTCACGATTGCTCGTTCGTCTTCAAGCGATGGCAGTCCCATCGAGACAACTACGGCGAACCGGTCAACTTGGGCGGAACCAAGGCGATAGGTTCCCACGTCACCCGATGGATTCTGCGTGGCGATCACCACGAATGGCTTGGGCAATGCCATGGTCTGGCCGTCGACGGTCACGTGGCCTTCCGCCATGGCTTCAAGAAGCGCCGACTGGGCTTTGGGGGTAGCCCGGTTCAACTCGTCGAACAAGAGCGATTCAGAAAAGATCGGTCCGGACCGAAACGCCCAGGATCCCGACTGCGGCTCGAATACGTGAATTCCGGTGACATCGCTCGGCAAGAGGTCTGAGGTTCCTTGAATGCGCGATTGTTCGAGCCCCATCACCGTCGCCAACGTTCGAGCAAGAAGCGTCTTGCCGACGCCGGGCCGATCCTCGATCAAGACGTGGCCACCGGAAAGTATCGCTGCGAGAGCAATCTCCACCATGTCGTCATGCCCGACGATCACCTTTGCAACCTCGTTCAAAATATGTGTGCCCACCGCCGTGGGCTCGCCGCCGTCTCGTGCCATACCCGAGTAATTCGACGGTTAAGCCTCATTGCTTGAACCCGAGCAAGCCCATTTGGGTCATTCGACCCAAAGCGGCTCGGTCGAA
>CAYTUB010000204.1:0-2596 GCA_964441145.1 uncultured Acidimicrobiales bacterium | reverse complement strand
TCGTGTTCGTGTTCATCGGCAACATCACCGAGGTCATCCCGTTCTTCCAGATGCCCGCGAACGGCCGTATGGGTGGCCCCCTCGTGCTCGCGTTGATCACGCTGGTGACGTTCACCTTCGTCGGTATCAAACACAACGGCCTGCGCTATGTAGGTGAAATCGCCTGGCCGCCGTACGTTCCAACCTTCCTGCGTCCCTTGGTTGGTTTCATCGAGTTGCTCTCGACCTTCCTTCTTCGCCCGTTCAGCCACAGCGTTCGTTTGTTCGCCAACATGTTGGCCGGCCACATCCTCTTGGTCACCTTCTCGGTCCTCACGATTTCGGTGGCGAGTGGAATCCTCTGGATCCTCTTCCCATTCGCCTTCGGCGGACTCATCGCCTTCACCGCCTTCGAGGTCTTCGTCTCGTTCATCCAGGCATTCGTATTCACCATTCTCGCCGCCGTGTACATCGGTGGCGCCCTGCACCCAGCTCACTAGAGCCGGTCGCAGTCCCCATTCACCAGTAATCCAATCGACAAATAACAACTCGACGAGGTCACCGACCTCACCGAAAAATACAAGGAGCAATCCCAAATGAGCATCGCAGCACAGATACTTGCGCAGGTAGACCAAAACACTGCGGCCGCACAGGGCGCAGGCTTTGCCTACGGCCTTGCAGCTATCGGACCTGGCATCGGTATTGGTTACTTGGTCGGTCAAGCCGTCCAAGCCATCGCCCGTCAGCCCGAAGCAGCTGGTCAGGTTCAGACCACGATGTTCCTCGGTGTGGCTTTCACCGAGGCAATCGCCCTCATCGGCTTCGTTGTCTTCATCCTTCTCAAGTTCGCCTGATCTAACCCCCAACCGGGTCTGATCAGCCGTTCAGAAAGGAGAAATCGACCGTGTTGTATCAACTTTCATTTAGCGACGACGTCGATGTCCTCGCATTTGCCGAGGAAGAAGAAGGCGAAGCCATCGAAGGTGAGGAGGAAATACCGAATCCGGTAATTCCCGAGGTCAACCACATCGCGTGGGCTTTGGTCTCGTTCCTTATCTTGTGGGCATTGATGCAGTTCGTACTGCTTCCGCCGCTCCTGAAGTCACGTGAAGAGCGTGAACAGAAGGTGCGCGCCGACCGCGAGGCTGCCGACAAGGCACGCCAGGCGCTCGGCGAGGTGCAAGACGACTACGACGCGTCACTTGCCGCTGCTCGCGCAGAGGCCGATGCGATCGTCGACGCTGCGCGTGAAGAGGCCGGCGACTACCGCTCCTCGGTAATGGGCGAAGCGCTCACCGAAGTTGCTGACGCCAAGTCAGCAGCGGCAGGTGGGCTCGATGAGTCTCGTGCCACCGCACTCACGTCTATGCGTGGCGATGTCTCCGACATCGCAGTCGCTGCGGCATCTGCCGTACTCGGTAAAGACCTTGACCGCTCCGCACAGCAAGGCGCAATCGACGCTGCGCTCGACAATGGAGGCAATCAGTGATTGGAATTCTTGCTGCAGAGGGGCCAAACGGTATTTGGCTTCCCGCCGACATCAAAGAGTTTGCTTGGTCTGCCGCTGCCTTTGGCATCGTCGCCCTGCTGCTCGTCACCAAGGTGCTCCCGCTCATCCGTAAAGGACTCTCCGACCGTTCCGAGCGCATTCGCGACGAACTTGTCGAGTCCGAGCGTGCTCGTGTTGACGCCGAAGCAGAACTGAGTGCGCTCCGCTCAAAGCTCGGTTCGGCTGACGACGAGAAGGAGCGCATCATCGCCGAAGCTCACGAGACCGCAGGCAAGGTTAAGGCCGACCTGATCTCTCGTGCCGATGCAGATGCATTGGATGCCAAGGGCAAAGCCGACGCTGAGATGAGCGCTTCGACTGGCCAAGCATCAGCCGACATCCAAGCCGCGGCAGCTGCGCAAGCAGCAGCGGCGACCGAATCGGTTGTCAACGCCAACCTCGATGACTCCACTCACGCAGAGCTCATCGATCGCTACATCGAACAGGTGAGTGCCTCATGAGCCGCCCTGACTTTTACGCAGATGCGCTGATTTCTCTCGGCAACGCCGAGGGAGACCCATCCGGTATCGAAGCAGACCTGCATGCGTTCGCGAACGCGGTTGCAGGCTCGCCCGAACTGCAAAACAACCTTTCGGATTCATCACTGCCCGCAGCCCAACGCCAACAAGTGGTCGAAGACTTGCTCGCTGGCAAGGCATCGAAGACATCGGCCGCTGCTATCTCCATGATCGTGGGCGCCGGACGAGCGGGAGATCTTCCAGAGATCGCTCGCTCAATGTCATCGAAAATGGCAGGTGGACGAGGCGCTGCATATGCAGAGGTTCGTTCCGCAGTTGCACTCTCTGACGAGCAAGTCTCTCGTCTCGAGAAGGCCCTGTCTGAAAAGGTCGGACGTCCCGTCAGCGCCCGCATCACGATCGATCCTTCGGTCGTTGGTGGGCTCGTCACCCAAATCGACGACACCGTTATCGATGGCAGCGTGCGCCGCCGTCTCAACCAGATGCGTGAGAACCTCGCCTAGCGAGGACCCACGTACAACCATCAAGTCACCCCTGAACAAGAAGAGCAACCATGTCTGATCTCACAATCAACACCGAAGACATCGCA
>CAYTUB010000203.1:0-2641 GCA_964441145.1 uncultured Acidimicrobiales bacterium | reverse complement strand
GTCGGCCATAGGCGGTGAAGTCGTCCGAGGTCAGTTTGAACGAACTGATCGGGTCAGCCTCGAAGGTGTCCACGCCGAGCGACACCACGAGTGCGTCGGCGCCGAACGCTGTGATCTTCGCCAGCGCGTCATCCAAGGCTTCGAGCCAGCGATCGAACGTGGTGCCCGGCAACAGCGGGTAGTTGGCGTTGTGTCCCTCACCGGCGCCGATGCCTGTCTCATCGGCGTGACCGAGAAAGTAGGGGAACTCGTGGGCTGGGTCGCCGTGTATCGACGCGAAGAAGACATCGTCGCGCCCGTAGAAAATGTCTTGGGTGCCGTTGCCGTGATGAAAATCGACATCGAGGATCGCCACTCGGTCAGCCCCATCGTTTCGGAACCCCTGGGCGGCGACTGCAGCGTTGTTTATGAAGCAGTACCCGCCGAAGTAATCGGCTGCGGCGTGATGGCCCGGCGGCCGACACAACGCAAAGGCGGTGGGCGCTCCGGCGGTGACGGCGCGCTGTGCGGTGCGAGCAAGCGACGCCGCGCCGAGGGTCGCGTCCCACGTGCCCGCCGTGATCGCGGTCTCCGCGGCGAAGGCGTAGTAGCCGAGCTTGCCGTCGACATGTTCGGGAACGTGGCTGTTCATGCGCCGCACCGGGAAGCACGTCGGGATCATGTCGCTGCTGTGTCCCTGCGCGCTCCACTGCGTCCACGCAGTGCGTAGGAATTCGAGATACCCCGCGTCGTGAACCTGGACGAGCAGCGAATCTTCCACCGGCTGCAGCTCGAGATTGTCGTCGAGGCCAGCTTCGGCGAGCGCCGCGTTGATGTAGTCGACCCGCTCCGGACACTCGAACGGCCGCACCAACTGGCCGTCGTACAACTCGCCGTTGGGGAAGTGGGATCGGTGCGCTTCGCTACGAACGATCTTCATGGCACCAACCTCTCACACCGTCCCATCGAAGTGGACAGCGGGCTGTCCTGCTCCTCGCTGTCACTAGGCGACAGTGCGGTCCGGGTACGGCTTTGTGGAACAGCCGCTCGTTCCTCCTCTCGACTTACCAACGATGAACTGGAACAATGAACATGGCAATATCTGAAGCGCACCGCCGAGACATCTTCAACGGCCTTGAAGAATCGATCGGTACCGAACCGGCGAACAAATTGATGGAACTTCTCCCCACGCAACCAGCAAATGAGCTCGTTACCCGAGCCGACATGCACGTCTTCGGTGGCGAACTTCGCGGCGAGATGGCCGAACTTCGCGGCGAGATGGCCGAACTTCGCGGCGAGATGGCCGAACTTCGCGCAGAGGTGATCGAGCGATTTGCGACCGCCAAGGTCGAGACTCAGCGGCTGATCCTGGCGGGCATGGCGGCCAACGCAATCGCGGTAGTCACTGCACTTATCAGCTAGCCCGTGCGGTATTGATACCTAGGCTGCTGGTGCTCCGCAAGCTTCGCTAAGCAGCCTAGGTCTACGGTGTGACAGGCTCGGCGGGTCCTGCGGGACCCGATCGCTAGCTAGGCCAAGCCGCCCAGTGCAGCCTGCGCCGCCGCAAGGTCGGCTTCGGCGGCGGCGAGCATGTCGCGGGTTTCTTGGACGAGGTGCGGGGGAGCGCCATTGACGTAGCCGTCGTTGGAGAGCTTGCCCTTGAAGCCGGCGATCTGTTTCGTCTTTTGCTCGATGGTGGCGTCGATGCGTTCGCGGGCCACGTCAAGGTCGACCTCATCGGCCAGCCCAGAAAGATCGAGCTGGGACCCCTCAAAGGCGAACGGCAGCGACCCGGCGGGCAGGCCATCGTCGCTGTTGTGCACTTCGCCAACACCTGCCAGCGTCTCGACGAGGCCTTCCGTCGCTGTGATCAGCTCGAGGACCGGTGTGGGGGCATGCAAGACAACTTGCTGCTTTGGCTTGACGTTTTGCCGTGCTCGAAACGTTCGAATCTTCGTAATGAGATCGAAGGCTCTATCAAAATTTTCTACGACCGTGTCGTTTCGCAGACCGCTGGATTCGGGCCAGGCGGCAGCCGCCAACAGGTCGCTCTCGGGCAGGTTCAGCCCGGCGACTTCGCCTTCGCGGGCAGCAACGACGTGTGGCCACAACGACTCGGTGATGAACGGGCACACCGGGTGCATCAAACGCAGCGATGCGTCGAGAACGGCGCCGAGCACAACCTGCTGCGCACGGTCGTCGTCGATCGTGGGCTTGATGCCTTCGAGGTAACGGTCGCACACGTCGTGCCAGATGAAGTCATACAACGTGTCAGCGTAGACGTTGAACTGGTACGTCTCGATGGCCTTTTCGAGCGCGGTGACCGTGGTGTCGAGGCGGCACAGAATCCACTTGTCAATAAAGCCGGTCGAATTCGGATCGACCGCTTCAACGGAACCGGCTGCGCCGTCGAGGCGCCCGATAGCGAAGCGCACGGCGTTCCAGACCTTGTTCGAGAAGTTACGGCCACCGTCGAACTTGGTGGAGGTGTTGCGAGCCAGCGGCGCGTCGTCGGAGGGCTCTATCGCTCCCACAGCAACGCCATAGGCGCTGACCATCTTTTTCGAAGGGTCAGTCGGGCTTGCCTGTTCAGGAGCGGCTACCTGGTAGCCGGCCTTGGTGGTCGTGAACTCGGGGGTGAACGACTCGCCTGAATGCGGGC
>CAYTUB010000202.1:0-2648 GCA_964441145.1 uncultured Acidimicrobiales bacterium | reverse complement strand
ACCGCCAAACAGCGTGTCATTGCCGCGCTCGCCGTAGATCGTGTCGGCTTTCTGTCCACCGCGAAGAAGGTCGTCGCCCCCACCGCCATAGAGGGTGTCGGTTCCATCGTTGCCACGCAGGTCGTCATCGCCGCCCTGGCCGTCGATGATGTCCTTGCCGCGGCCACCCGCGACCAAGTCATCGCCAGATCCGGCATTGATTACGTCCGCACCTTGCCCGCCGTTGATCACGTCGTCGCCTCCACCGCCGAAAATCACGTCTTTGCGGTCACCGCCGTCGATCCGATCGTCTCCACCCAAACCACAAATCACGTCTCGGCCGCCACCGGCCATGATCACATCGGGACCCTCGGTACCCAGAATCACGTCGTCACCATCGGTCGGCCGCTCCCCCGCTGCCATGTCTACCGTGACCGCCAATCCATTGCAGGTCGTGGGCTCATAGACCGTGATGTACGCCTCGTACTGGGTGGGGAGGCTTGCCGTTTCCTCCGTCAATTCGAGTCGAATCATCCAGGTGCCCGCCACCGTGCCATCCTCAATAAAGAAGAATCCGTCGCCCTCTCCGACCTGCTCTGCTCCCAGAGGGTCGAACAATGTCACGACTAGATCGCCGCCCTCCAAATCAAACGCTCCTCCGAATCCTTCAACTTCGACGAGGACGGAGCCACCACCTATCACTACCGGAAACGTGTACCAGTCGACTGCATCTGGACCGGAACATATCCACCCCTCGGCGAGGTAGTCGCGTCGCCCAGGGAAACCTCCGAGGTCCTCGGCCGCAGTGGCGCTAGCAGCATCGTTGTTCGGTTCGTTCTCGTCGTCGACGCATGGCAGCGGCGACTCCAACTCCAGCCGGTAATGATTATGGTTGGCCTCATCGGGATTCGTCGATACTCGGGCGTACCACGTGCCAGAAACGTCGGCGGTAAAGCTGAGCGATTCGGCCACTTCGCCATCGGCGTCCGGTTCGCTAACCGCTCGCACGCTCACCCCATCTGGAGCGATCAGCGCCAGATCTAGATCGCCGCCCTCAGGCCTGAAGTCGAGATCTACTTCAATCTCGTCGCCGACATTGGCGTCGAAGAAGTAATAGTCCGGAGCACCATCACACGCGGTCCCGCCACCTCGGCTGGCAAACGACAGCAGGTCCGCGTCGGCCATCGACAGGTTCTCGCGGCGGTCATCGTTGCATGGCGAGAGCAACTCGATGTCGAACTCCTGCGAGACGATGTCTCCAGGGCGAACTTCGACGAACCACAAGCCAGAGCGGTCTGCGGTGAAACTGACGAATTCGTCATCGGTTTGTGTTGTCCCCTCGGCTGCGACCACCGGGGTGAACGGAATGAAGTTGGTGAAGAGCTCCCCGGTGCTCACATCGATAGACCAGCCCACTGGTTCGAACACGAACAGATCAAGGTCGCCGGCATCATGGCTGAAGAGCAGTTCAAGGTCGATCTGATCGCCTGCATCGGCTTCAAAGTAGAAGAAGTCGCTCACCCCTGGACAGGCCCTCGATGGAAAGCCGCGACTATGGCCGACAAAGATCGCATCGAAAGGACTGAAGTTGTACTCGCCGTCGTCTTCACACTCTGGAAGTGGAGCAGTGGGGATCTCTTGTGCCTGCACCGGATTCGCCGCCACAAAGGCACCACCGAGCGCAAACGCTGCGACCAGCACCAAACAGAGCAGGTGCACGCTCTTGAATCGTTCGCGCCTCATTGGTCCACCATTCATTCGCCGCAGCCACTCCCAGCTCTTTCTAGGGTGCCATCTCACGGCCGGCCCGGCAAGGGACGTAGGGAGTGCTAGGAGGATTCGCCTTCCCAGCAACTACTCACCCAAGGCGAACCCACCCAGGCGGGTGAGCTCGTGCTAGACCCTGGGTCGCTTGTCGAAGCGCCGAACATTCGTCATTTGTCATAGGCGAGAGCGGTCCGTCCAATGCGAACACGTTCGGGGTCGGCGAATCGGGGGTAACAGCGGCTAATACAGGCCCACTCATCAGCTCCGAAACAAACAGCTCCGGTGGCGCCAAAAAACTCTCCGGCAACCCAACCCAAGCGACAACTGCACCAGCTTCGAGCAGGGCATGAAGCGAGGCCGTCACGGATCGTTCAAACTGCTCTTGGATTGGCCAGCTAGTGACAGTAACTGTCCAGCAGATCGCCTCCCAGGTCTCGCCCAACGTTAAAGCGTCCTCAATGCTGACCTCGACATCCCATGCCTCGAAGGGAAACTCACCGAACACGTCTTTGCTGCCGCGGTGCCGCAGCCCGTAGAACACAATGCCGAGTTGCTGTTCCCCCAGTGCACCAATTCTTAGATGCTCTCGCGCAGGGATCGACATCATCTATCTCCTCCTTCTCGAGACGGAAGCTCGTCGAGTCGTGCCCGAAGGCGCCGAATCTCCGCAATCAAAACCGGCAGGTAGGTTCGCGACACGGCTATCACGTCGAGGTCAGCTACAGCGCCCGGGACGTTCTTCATCACAACCTCTTCCGTGCCCCACGGCGTCTCCACTGTCTCGTTTTCTGAAGCAGTTGATCGCCAAATGTACATGTCGTCGCCGCGTTCCGCCCCGGTACCAACCATAACGAAACTGTCCCCGCCAGGTAGGAAGTCTCGGCCTTCAACTAACGCTACCC
>CAYTUB010000201.1:0-2650 GCA_964441145.1 uncultured Acidimicrobiales bacterium | reverse complement strand
GGGTTCCACCTGGGAACTCAACACCCGAGGCGCGGACATCACCGAAGCAAAATTCTTGGGGCCGTTCTAGGAAGTCTGATCAGCTACCCCAGTCGTCAAACTCGTCAAATACTCCGACGTGCTCGATGAGCTTCTGACCGTACCTGCCAGCCAGCGTCGGGTCTTCGAGCACCGCGTTGACAACGCCAAGTAGCTGCACTCCGGAGATCAGACAGTGATCGCGACTCGTGGCAGTCTTGACTGCATTGTCGGGGAAGACAGACTTTCGGTCACTCAAGGGATTGTTTCGCCAACCGTTTACAACGAGGATGCGACCGTCGGGGAGCTCATCTTCGTTCATCGCCAGCTCTTCTCCAACCCATTTCTCCAGCTGCATAACGTCGTCTTCGCCAGCACTCTTACCTTTGCCTTTGACTTCGACGACGACCCGCTGGCCTTCGAAGTCCATCCGCTGATCCGTCCGGTTCGGCACCGATTCAAGCGGCGTATAGCCAAGGAGAACAAGCGCTCGCTTGACCGCTGCATCTAGTTGATCTCCTGCCGCAAACACCAGCTCCTTCCAAAGCCCCAATTCATCACGTGCGGCGGCCACTAATCTCCGTTTCTCGTCAAATTCTTCGAGCTGCCGCTCAATCTCTAACGCCTCCGTGACAAGATTCTCCTCGCCTACAAGTCGAAGCTCGTCCGCCCATTCTGGAGTTACATCAGCGCTCAGCTGTATCTCGGCTCCTCGCAGGAAGCGATACAGGGCGGACAGATCACCCCTGTGCACGGCTGCGCGCTCCTTTCGAAGGTCATTCCGTACCTCAGGGTTTGTTGGTTCCAACCGGTGCACCTCAGCCAAACCCGGGAGAAGGAACACGATTGCACCGCTTGGCAGTCGGTGAGCGACCCCAAGACTCCGATCAGTATTCGGCATACGCATTAGCTCGACATCGAACTCTCCTTCGATCTCAGCGACAGACCGCCAACTAAGCGAGTGCAGACTGGCGAGCTCCGCTCCCTCCGATGTGAACTCAACCCCCTCAACGATCAAATCAGTGCCCGAAACGATTCCTAATCCAACGAGCACCGAAATCGTTGCTCGCGAGTACCTGACGGATGTTCCTGGCAACGAGAGTCGGTAGTCCGCAGCGACGTCGGGATGCCAACCGAACACAGCGAGCCGGGCGTTGGGCTTAGCTAGGTACTTCTCGAAGTCGATTCTGCGCCAACGCCACGCGTCGTCAGCAGCCGTTGTCATTTTGGAGATATCCCAGATGGCAAGATCGAATCCATCCACGGACTGAGGTTGATGGAAGGTAACCGTTTGTACGCCGTCGGCCTCGTAGTCGATTCCAACAATCCTCATTTGACTGAGCATAGGGGCCGAGCAGGACGCGCTACGCCGACGAAGGTGTTCAATCAGATTTCCGGCTGGTCGATCATCGCACGGCTCGCTAGCAATGACGTCTGATCCACGCGATACGTCAGGCCATATTCCCATTTCGGTGTCATAGGCGAGAGCTATTTTTGTCTGTGTAGTCAACGATTTTTGAGGCCCACATGCACACCGCCACACTCACCACCGACGCCACGTTGCTCGACGAAATACCGCTCGAGCGCTTAGAGGCCGACATCACCGGACACGCGTCACGCATCGCCGCGGCGACCGCTCAATGGCTGCTGTGGATCGCCGCATATGACCGGCGCCAAGGTTGGGCGCAATGGGAAACCAAATCGTGTGCGCACTGGCTCAACTGGCACTGCGGCGTCTCCCCACGCACCGCCCGCCAACACGTCGCTGTGGCTCACAAGCTGACCAACTTCGACCAACTCCGCGCGACGTTCGTCGCCGGCGAACTCTCATACTCCAAGGTCCGTGCCATTGCCCGTGTCGTCACCCCACAAAACGAAGCCGAGCTCATCGGAACCGCACGCGCTGCAACCGCCTCCCAACTCGAACGCATGCTGAACAAACTCCCTAACCCCGACCATATTGACGATGACGGCAACGAAACCTCCCCCATCAACTGCACGTTCACCAACAACAACGACGGCACCATGACCATGACACTCACTGCACCCACCGCCGACATGGCCCACGCCCGCGCTGTCCTAAACAAAGCCACGGCCAACACCATCGCCAGAGAACAAACCAACAACGAAACCCGCACCGACACCATCGACCGACTCGACGGTTTAAAGCATATCCGGGCCAACACGGCCACCGCCCTCATCACCGGCGCACTCAACACACCTCGAGGCACCGAATCGACCGTGCTCGTCGTCGCCGACATCGAAACCCTCACCGGCCAGGACCCCGACGGCGAATCCACCATCGACAGCCAACGCGTCCACCCAGCCGTGGTTCAACGACTCACCTGCGACGGTAAAATCCAGGCCGCGCTACTCGACCACGACGGCACCGAGAAAGCCTGCGGAACCGAAACCCGACTGGTTCCGCGGAACCTTCGACGACTACTCGAACGCCGAGACCACGGCATGTGCCAATTCCCCGGCTGCGAATCAGAACACAGACTCCACGCCCACCACATCATCCACTGGGCCAACGGCGGCCCAACCGAACTCGACAACCTCATCTCGCTGTGTCACTTCCACCACCACAGCGTCCACGAAGGCGGCTGGAACATCATCACCACCGAACACG
>CAYTUB010000200.1:1218-2678 GCA_964441145.1 uncultured Acidimicrobiales bacterium | reverse complement strand
CGCCCACCGACGCAGAACGAGTGGCCGACGCGGTTGCCGCCAGCTTTGATATGGACTGATCCCTTAGGGGGCCAGCAGCGTTCCGGCGTTCGGAACGACCTGCGGACGCCCGAGCTCACCCAGCATCTGCCACGCCGTAGCGACCGCTGCGCTGAGCACCGGGATGCCCAGTTCGTCCTCGACGATCTGGATCGCTTGTAGCGACGGCATCTGTACACACGCCGATAGCACCACAGCATCGACGCCCTGGGTGTCGACCTTCTTAACGTGCTCGACCAGATTCATCGGGTCTTGGGCGGCGACTTCGAGGTTGTCGGGGATTTCGAGCGCTAAGAAGTCCTGCACTTCGACACCTTCGGCGGCGATGTATCCAGCGACCAACTCGGTGAGCGGAAGCATGTAGGGCGCGATGAGGCCAATCTTCTTGGCCTTGAGGTGTGCCAGGCCGTCGACGAGCGCGCCAGCGCTGGTCACGACGGGTGCGGGCGCACCGTTTTCGACGGTGATCCCGTGGAGGCGTTCACTCGACTCGCAGTGGTAGCCGTTGCCGGTCGCCATGATGGCGACCAGACAGGCGTATCCCATCACGTCGACTCGAGCGTCGGAGAGTTCGAGCGCACAGCGATCGGAGTCCTTGTCCATCGCTGCGAGCTCTTCTTTGCTCACCGTCTTCATCCGCATTCGCGACGAATGGAACGTGAAGTCCACGTCGCCGAAGTGCTCGGCATGGGCGCGCAGCAGCGCGGGGATTTCGGTCTCCATGGTGGTGTTGGAGCTCGGGACGATTTGGCCAATTTTGTAGCGTTCCATCGTTAGGCCCCCACGATTGGATGCGTGATGGAGCCAATGCCCTCAACGGTTGCCGTAATCGTGTCGCCCGGCCACATCCATTCCTGAGGATCCATGCCAGCGCCTACGCCCTCGGGCGTGCCGGTGAGGATCACGTCGCCTGGGTCCAGGGTCATGCCCTGGCTGATGTCTTCGATCAGCGCCGGGATTTTGAAGTACATATGCTTGGTGTTCGACGATTGCTTCGTCTCGCCGTTCTTTGTCAGCGATAGGTCGAGATTGTGTGGGTCAGCGATTTCATCGGCGGTCACGATCCACGGGCCCATCGGTCCGTAGGTGTCCTGCCCCTTTGAAACAATCCACTGCCCCGAGCGGCGAGCATCGCGCGCCGACACATCGATCATGACCGTGTAACCAAAGACGTAGCTCATCGCGTCGTCGGCCGACACCTGCTTAGCTCGGGTACCGATGACGGCGGCGAGTTCGACCTCCCAGTCGAGCTGCTGAGTCAGCTCCGGGTTGTGCACGATTGGCTGGCCAGGGGCGCAGACCGTGCTGGGAGGTTTGCAGAAGATGACCGCCTTTTCGGGCATTTCCTTTGCCGTGTCGAGCGAGCGGGCCGACTCGGCGACGTGTTCGGCATAGTTGAGACCGATACCCCACATGTTCTT
>CAYTUB010000200.1:0-1118 GCA_964441145.1 uncultured Acidimicrobiales bacterium | reverse complement strand
GTGATCTCCTGTAGCGCAAATTCTTGGCTAGTTGATTGGTGGGGCGGTTAGTCGAGGTATTGGTGGCCGTCGTTTTCGACGAGGGCCTCGGTTCGTTCAAAGGCCAGCTTCTCGATGACCGGGAAGTCATTGAAGCTGAACAGGACAGCGTCGTCGGACGCAGAGCCATTTGCATGTTCTCGCCACGCCCACGACGGCACGCAGAAGATGTCCTTCTCCTGCCAGTCGAAGCGTTTACCGGCGATGATCGAGTGTCCCGAGCCCTTGGCGACTTGATAGATGATGTTGCCGGTGCGCCGCATCGCCTTGGTGGCTTCCCCAGGACGCAGCATCTGCATCGACGCCCCCATGGTTGCCATCACGTGGCCGCCCGTATGGGGGTTCGAGTAGCGCATGATGACACCGTCGTGTTCGGTCTCGACGCCGGCCTTCGCCGCCTTTTGGAGCGCTTCGTAGGTTTCGTCCCAGCCGTAGCGAAGCAGCGGTGAGTACGCCCGCTCCCACTTGTAGGACGTGGGAAGCAGACCAGGTGAACCAAAGGAGTTCGCGCTGTCGTTGATCGGGAAGAGTGTCGTTTGGTAGTCGTCGGGGTGGGTCTCGTACCAGTTCGCTTCGAGCGCGTTCGTAAGCGGAATGTCGAGGCCGTCTTGCCACAGGCAAATCTCGCCGCCCTCGGCGACGCCGTGGTCGTGCCAGGTGCCGTTCGGCGTCAAGACGAAGTCTCGTTCGCCGAGGTCGACGTGGTGACCGTCGACGATTGTGTAACCGCCGCTGCCTTCCATAATGAAGCGCAAGGCCGAGGCTCCATGACGGTGGCCGGGGGCGCGTTCGCCGGGCCGCATCACTTGAATTCCGCTAAACAGCAGGCCGCAGGCCGCACTGATGTCTTTACGGTTGGGGTTGCGCAGGTAGACGACGCGCCGACCAGCGTCCTCGGGGCTCACCAATTCGAGCGAGCGGAGGGCGTGGCCCCGGAGCTCGGCCCACGGCCACAGGACCGGAACGGCGAACGCGTGAGGTTCCCACGGCTCGATGTCGTTGGCGACGGTCCACAATGCACCGGTTTCGAGGCGGTCGAGTTCGTCGTAGTAGGCGGTTAGCTCGTCGTTGTCTTGCAC
>CAYTUB010000199.1:0-2689 GCA_964441145.1 uncultured Acidimicrobiales bacterium | reverse complement strand
CGCTCGGCGTTGGCCAAACCATCAGAACGGCGGCCTTCATCAATGTCGGCCTGTTGCACCCAGCCGCGTAAACAGCTATCGGAAATGCCGAGATCAACAGCGATCTGGTTAATCGGGGCCTCGCCCATGCGGGCAAGCTCAATCGCCCGCTGACGGAACTCAGTCGGATACGCACGTGGTCGCTCAACGATGCGGTGAAGCTCTGCTTGGTGAACGACAACATTGCTCGGAACGCCTCTCCCCCACGCAAGCCCAATACCAAGACCGTTCGCCCGATGTGGACAGCAGAGCAGACGCGAACGTTTCTCGAGTGGACAAAGGTTGACGAGCATCGGCTCTGGGTGGCGTGGGCATTCATCGCCACATCAGGCGACCGTCGAGGTGCCAACCTTGGCCTTCGGTGGAGCGACATCGACTTCGAGGCCGGAACCGCATCGCTTACCTGGACGGTGACCTGCGTGAATCACAAGATCGTCGTCAAGCCGTACGGCAAGACCGGCGAAGGTCACGCCAGCATGCTCGACGAAGGCACCCTCACGATCCTTCGCTACTGGCGCTCGTTTCAGAATCAGGAGCGACTACTCATGGGTTCCAGCCATGAGTGCGACTCGCCCGAACCCGGGTGCGATGTAGTGGACTATCACGACCGCGACCTCGTCTTCGCTCGACCGGACGGCAACTACCTCCACCCCGAACGCTTCAGTCGCGAGTTCAAGCGTGCCCAGGGCCGATACAACCGCGATAACCCAGGGTCACCACTACCGGAGATCAGCCTTCACGCGCTTCGCCACGGGTGGGCGACCGTCGTCCTGGAGGCTGGCGTTCCGATGAAGGTCGTTCAAGACCGACTCAACCACGCCAGCGAACGCATCACCGCCGACATCTACACCCACGTCCGCGCACCCCTTCAGTCCGACGCCGCTGAGAGGGTTGCGAGGCTGATCATCCCACTCGACACGCCAACCGACCGGACTTAGTGGTCGAGGGCCTGCTCGAGGTTCCGCTGTTGAAGATGGGGAACCTTGGCAGCCTCCAGAGCGTATCCTTCACCCCATGCATCGCTGGGGCTCTCGACCCCCGTTGGGACCGAAAGTCCACGGTGCACATATTCGCTTAGAAGCGCTCGCCTCAGCTCCAGCGCATCTATCCGATTCGTTGTCGCAATCAAGACAAGGTCAACCAGGTCGCGATAACGACTACTTGGCCTCTCGCCTTCACCGTAGGTGTCGATCATTGCCGCATGCTTATCTGCAACATGATCGACCAGGGGGTACACAACGTAATCGACGACGTTGAGACCCGGCACTAACACGGGCGCAAGTCCTGTCACGAAATCAGGCTCCTGCGTCATATTGGATGACACCACCAGGTCGATGTTGAATCGCTGGAACTCTCTCTCACCCAGGAAGGCGGCCACGGTGAGATTCATTCCGACCGCTCCGTTCGCGAATTCCTGCGGGCTTGGCAAAATATCGAACGTGAAGAAGTCACCTATGGAATCGTCCACGCCAACCTGCTGAAGTTCAGAGACCGCTGTCTCGAGTTCGCCTAAGTAAAACAGATCGATGTCCATACTGTGGCGCGCCTGGCCAGGAACCCTGGCCAAGAGCCCGCCGCCACCCTTCAATATCCATCGATCTGGGGCGAAGGTAAACGCTCGAACGAGCAGGCGGTCATAAGCAAACTGGCGGCGCAGCTCTTGGACACTGTAGTTACCTTTGTCCGACGCCTCCTGAAGGCGTTGCTTTAGCGCAGCGTTGAATGCACTCGCTGACTCGTAGGGAAATGCCGTCATACAATCGAGCCGCCTTCTACCGGTGCTGACATTTCGATTAGAGCGGCGAAGTCGTCAACTGTTGCTCCCATGGCCAGACGCATTCGCTCCGGATCACTCGATCCGGCAGCGATCGCATCATTCATGAACCTACCGAGATGGCCTCCGTCCACACCTTTGGCGAATAGATCCGCAGCAGTCCGATCGACACCTGTGACGGCGAAGCCATCGATGATCGTCCATTCAGAGCGGGAGAGGCCTTTGGATCGTCGATAAATTTTGACCTTCTTGGATGACTGCAGCCGTTGTGAACTTATGAATGTCGGAACATCAGAGAGAAACACTCCGTAGCCGTGGACGTTTGCCGCCGATTCATGTGAGACCCAGATTCGCGGGCGGACAACCCGCTCGCGTGGAGTTGCTGCTGGTTGGAGGCGTAGCCACGCGATTCGAAGTTCTTGTAGACGATCCGATGGCGCTCCCGCAACGCGATATACGCCATGGGCCACCCGATTGATGAACCCCTTTCTGGCTGCTCGGTGGAGTTCTAGGTCCTCGACTCCACAGTCTGAAGCTTGGGCGCGCGTGAGGTACCCTCCCTGCGCTGCGGGGATACCGTCAAGTCTTTCGACGATGTTGTTGTTCGACATACTTTAAACCTTGCTCCATGTGTAAGTATTGAAGTATGACTTGCCAGCCTGTTCAAGTACCATACTTCAAACCTTGCCCATTTTGCAAGGTTTGAAGTATTCAACCAAACCCAAGCGCGTAAACAGAACAATCGCTCCCGCATTTGCAAATCCATTTGCAAACGGCACCAAAACGACGAAATCCCCCGCTCGAGAGCGAGGGATTTTCGAGTGTCGGAGGGGGGACTTGAACTTCCGTGTCCGCTTTGGTGGCTTCCGGCCCGAG
>CAYTUB010000198.1:0-2694 GCA_964441145.1 uncultured Acidimicrobiales bacterium | reverse complement strand
CAGTTGAGCTAGCGCGTGAGGATTGGCGCCTGACCGTGGGCGACGGGGTGGTCTCTAAGACATATGACTGGGATTCGTTGCATGCGCTCGGAACCGAGTCCATCACCGTCGACATCCATTGCGTGACCCACTGGACGAAACTCGACACGACCTGGGGTGGGGTACCGGTAGGAGCGCTCTTCGACGACGCCGGTGTTGGTGACTATGACTACTCGATCATCACGAGCTACGGGGAGTACACGACAAACCTGCCAACGACAGATCTGGTCGATGAAAGCGCACTGATTGCAACGAGTTACGACGGTGCTCCCATTACCGCAGAACACGGTGGTCCGGTACGTCTCGTGGTCCCGCACCTGTATTTCTGGAAGAGCGCTAAGTGGATTCAGCAGATACTGCTCAGCGACCAGGACGAGCCGGGCTTTTGGGAAGTATCGGGCTATCACAACTACGGCGACCCGTGGCTCGAGCAGCGCTACAGCCTGGACTAATGGAAGCCGAACGTCCCCCTCGCCGCTTGGTGTGGTCCCAAGCAACGGTCACCGGAACCACGGACGAAACGGTATCGGCGCGAACCATCGTGTTCGACGTGCCCGGTTGGACGAGCCACCGTGCAGGCCAACACATCGACGTGCGCCTCACTGCTCCTGACGGCTACCAGGCCAGTCGAAGTTATTCACTTTCTTCGGGCCCGGGCGAAGCACCGCAGATTACCGTCGAGCGTCTCCCCGAAGGGGAGGTGTCACCGTTCATGGTCGATGTTGTGGAGATTGGTGACACCTTCGAGGTTCGTGGCCCTATCGGCGGGTACTTCGTCTATGACCCCGAGCCTGCGCCGCTGCTCTTGATCGGCGGAGGATCGGGGATTACGCCGCTGAGGTCTATGTGGCGTTGCGCGCCCGACCCATCGTTGGTGACGATCCTCTATTCGGCACGGACTTCCGATCGCATCATCTTCAAAGGCGAGCTCGCAGATTATGGCGGCCGTGTTTCAATCCATCTCACTCGGGAGACCGAATCGGCGTATCGCTCGGGGCGCATCTCGAAGAGCGACCTCAGGAACGCTCTGACTGACGAAGCTCCACCGGCGGTCTATGTGGTTGGACCGACCTCGTTTGTTGAGACTGTCGTGGCCGAACTCGGGCCCATGTTGACTGATCCTCGAGCGATCAAGACGGAGCGGTTCGGCTGAGTCGGCGCACACCGAACGACGCAAAGCACCGCAACGGTACCAACTTGGGGTTGGGGTGGCTCAAGTTGTGCCACAGCATACTGAAGGAACGGCGCCAGTATTACTCGATCGCCGTGATCTGGATCTGGTTGCTAGGGATGCGTTGAACTGTGCTTGCCATGATGCGGTCGGCGAAAGAACGGTTGGTGAACGCTGCGACTATCCAGCCGATGATGCTGGCGGTGTCGATGCCGTGGAGTAGCCATCTGATTAGGGTGCGTTTGAGTCCGAGCGGCGAGCCGTCTTGGATCGAGACAACCTCGATTTCCAGGAGGCGCTTGCCGACGCTCTGCGCGGTACGACCCTGTGCCACCAATTGCCATGAAACCCATGCGATCCAAGCGATTCCGAAAAGTAGACGTATACCTGACTTGGTTGGTTCTATCCACCAGAGCGTCCACAGCACGAAGATCGGCTCGTCGGCGAGGTCGAGCACGTGTGCTGCTAAGCGGCGAAGCGCGATTCGGTTCATGAAGTTCGGGCTCGAGTCGCATGCTCTGTCGCCTCGTTGGATTGGGGCGATGCAAGCAGAGCGAGCCCGAGGAAGAGAACAAAGACCAGCGCTGCGATATTGGCGATTGCGTCGCTGACGGCGAGCACCTCAGTGTTCGTGACGTGATAACCAACGTGGGGGACTGAGAAGACCACGACAACGAGGCCGGCAGCGCGCACTAGCGGTCGACTTCGTTCGAGTAGTGCGTAGATCAGGAGGGCGCTGAGCCCGAGCCATAGTCCACCGACGTCGCGCAAGAGATGCTCGTTGAACGGGCCGTCGGGGCTCACCCAAGTTCGACCAAAGCCCGGGAACGAATCGTAGAACGATCGAGGCGCGGCGCTCGCCCACACGCCAAGGGGTAGCCAGGATGCAAGTAGCGTCACGAGCACGACGTCTCGCCAGTCGCGATTTCTGAGCCTCATTGGAGAAGTTCCTTCATGATGGTTGGTAGGAGAGCGGTGGCGGAGGGGTGCGATGACGCCCACCCGGTCTCCTCTTGGTAGCGACGGCTGCTGATGCGCTGTGATCGCATGATCGGTTCGGCGTTCGGGCTGAGTCGTTGGACTAGGCCTGAGGGGAAGCGAAGGGTGAATCGGTGTCCGAGTGCAGAGGCAACGGCCTCGTCTATGTGTTGTCGTCGGGCCGGTTCGCTTTCGGCGATGTTGTAGGTGCCGGGCGATGCTTTGAGGGCAGCCACTGCAGCGGTCGCTGCGTCGTCCGCGTGGACGAAGCTCGTGTAACCGTCGCTGGAGCCGAGAAGAGGCGATAGGTGCCAGCGCCAGTAGCTGGCGTAGCTGGCGATGTGCTCCGAGTCGGGCGCGACGAACTGGCCGAAACGCAGGACGACCCCGTCACCTGGATAGTCCCTGGCTGCGCATTCTGCTCGTTCCACCGGCCCGGCGAGTTGAGTATTTCGGAGGTGGTCCTCGTCAATCCAGGAATCGCCCCCGTCGCAGTAATCAAAGAC
>CAYTUB010000197.1:0-2704 GCA_964441145.1 uncultured Acidimicrobiales bacterium | reverse complement strand
AGCGTTCCATCGGTACTTCCGGCGTCAACAGCAATGACTTCAAGGCCGTCTACTTTTTGCGCCGCCAGCGAAGTGAGCGCGTCGTCCAGGTATGGCATGGCGTTAAGTAACGGCATGACGATAGAAATTGTCGGCCCGTCATTGTCGGAACCGTTTTCCTGTAGGCGCGGGCTCATAGGTACACTGATAGAGAGAATTTAGCGCAGACGTTGCGGGTACCTGGGGAAGCCACGGGAGGAGACGCACTGTCCTGAGCTATTTCACGTAGGGCTCGATAGCCCAAAAGACCACTATGGCTGGAACGCAATGGGTTGTATTCTCAGCGATGACAGGAATCTAGGTGAATGATGCACGTACTCGAGCGACTAGACGGGACGACGAGCGAGGTCCTCCTCGCGTCGCCAGACCGCAGTTCAGTCGAGAAGCTCCTCGTGCTCATCGTGCGTCGGCGCAGTCGAGCGAGTGCACTCTCAAGCGAAGCGAACGTTGAGCATCTTCGAGCAGCCGCCTACCGCATCACCGTCAACTCAGACGACGACGAATTCCTTTCTCTCGACGGCGAACACTTTCGGATTCGTTTGGACGATTCCATACCTGAAACATCGGCTCCAAGCACGCGGCTTCTTAAGCGAATTGCTCGACGGACTCCCCCACCCGTGTCAGGACCAATACAGATGAGCTCGGCCGCGGTCGCTGTTGCACGTACCCGGTCCATAGACCGGTCGGTCGATGGCGCTCAATTTGCCGTCGAAAAAGAAACGGTGATCGATCGCGAGAGATTCGAGCTCTGAGCCGATTCATGACTAGCGACGACTCCCCCTTGCCCGCCGCCGACCCTGGCTCCCACGAGACGATCAATGCGCGTTCGCTCATAGCCGCATCTCGCTGGCTGGGCGGCAGCACCTACCGCAACCGTCCTTTCCGGATGGCCATGATCGCAACCGCTCAAGTGTTTGGTGCGGTTGGCACGGCGCTTGGAACGCTTGCGGTCATCTTCTACATTCGTGCAGCAGTCGGTGACGGCACCCTCGGCCGAATCAACATCCGGATCGAATCGGCGGCCGAACCGGCCACAGCTGCGATCTTTCTCGTCTCCGTTCTCGTGGTCATATTTCTCGCAGCGCTTGCGATTTGGCTATCGGAACGTGCCGTTGCGGACCTCGCCCGAGAACAGGCCTCGAAGTTACGCCAAGTGATTCTTCATATGATCGAGGACCCGCTGGCTGAGGCCTGGCAAGACCGCACAGGCTTTAAACGACCTGCGTTCGAAGTGCAGCAGGTTCTCGTTGGCCGCATCCGGTCGATGACGATTGCGCTCACCCATATTCTCGCACTGGGACCGTCGATCACGGTGTTGCTAGCGGCGTTGGCAGTCACGCTGGTGGTCGATGCTCTGGCTGCGTTGTTGCTACTTCCGTTCATCGTGCTCTTTGGGTTCATCAGCCAACAACTAACCCGCAGGATCCAAACGCTCACCGCACACTACGAACGCCGCCAGGAACGAACCCGCGATCTGCTCGCCGACCAGCTCGACGACCTGTTCTCGAAACACATCGACCAAAGCGAACTGTCTATGGCTCGCGTCGAGGCTGAAGACGAGCTCTTCCATGACCGTCAGCTGGAATCCACGAAGCTCCGACTGCTCGGAATTGTTAGCAGTGCATTGCTCTTTGCGCTCACCGCTGCATTTTTCATCATGATCCGCGGGACGGAAAATCTGACGATCGAGCAGATTATCGTGTACATCTTTGCTATTCGATTCGCGACTCGGGCCGTGGAGCAGATCTTCAAGACCTTTGCCCAGGTCAGCCGGCGCTTCGAAGACATCGAGGCAGTTAGTGGCCTGATTGCGCTCTTGGACGCACAGCGACTCGACAACCTCACGAAGTCCGAGATCGAATCAATCCCACGGACGCTGGAGATACACGTCGGGGTTGCAGAACCAGTGCTGATCTCGATGGGTCAACCCGTGATCGTACTGTCGGGCCAACCCGTAACGGAGGAGCACGCGACGGCGCTGCTTCGCACCCTCGTGGCGGCCTCAACAACCCCCGACGTCGATCTTGCTGAACTCGCTCGAACGGTGAGCCCGATGCCTGGTCAGGCCTTGACCGATGTTCTCGGCAGTTCTCCCGTGCGAGTGATCATTGCTGACGAGCCAGACATCGAGGGTGTGCAGCTGAAGCGCACATTTACATTCATCATGCATCACCGCCCCAAAGTGCTTCTTGGACCAAAGGCTCGACAAGGCACAGATAGTCTCGGACCTGCCTTTGTTATTCACACTGGCCAAATCAGCTGGGCGGGGACGGTATCTGAGGCAAATGCTAGTGCCGATGAAATCCGCGATCTGATGAAGTCGAAGCGAAAGCGAAGCCACACGCCAGCATCACGAATCTCCAGCGCGGCCCAACAGTAGAGTCGCACGAAGCGTAAAGAAGAAAGCCCCTTGACTAGCCGATCCGTCATCTTCACGAACGTGCACAAAGGTGCATCCACCTTTATTGCCGACGACCTCGGCCGGTTCCTGGCACGGTCTCCGCACTATGACGAACTTCGGCCTGTAGGCGCCCTGCGCCTGCGCGGGACCGAGATTGCAGACCATACGGACTGGCCTGCTGACGGGCTGGTCGGAGTCCGCATCTATCCCGCCGAATTGCGCGACCTGCTTGCCGAGGCTCCAGGCTTCACCGACTTCTCGAAG
>CAYTUB010000196.1:0-2706 GCA_964441145.1 uncultured Acidimicrobiales bacterium | reverse complement strand
CGTGGCGGACCAAGGCGTTCAAGGTGGTGGACTCGATGTCGTCGAGGGAGATCTGAGGCATAACCCATCGTCGTCGCACGAACGCCCGAACAGCAATTCAGCCAGCCCAGCGGCGATGACCAAAAGGCGTCCGCAGGGATCGTGAGCTACGTTCTAACCACGATCCGTGGGGGCCGATCAGACGAAGAACACGGTGGTTCGCCACAAGGGGGATAGACCAATGAAGGTTCCATTGACGATCAACGATTTTCTCGATCGCGCCGTTGCCGTGTACCCGGACCGAGTAGCCATCGTTGATGAACCCGACCAGCCCGCCGCACCGATGCGGACGGCCACCTACAGCGATCTGGCCGACATCGTCCGCCAGATGGGCGTGGCGATGGACGAGATGGGGATCGAGTTTGGCGCTCGCGTGGCGATGGTCTCGCATAACTCGGCACGCCTCCTGACCTCGTTCTTCGGGGTCAGCAGCAACGGACGCATCTTCGTGCCGGTCAACTACCGCCTGAGCGCCGACGAAGTGCGCTACATCGTCGAGCACTCCGGAGCCGAGGCACTGCTCATCGACCCCGAACTCACCGACGCGCTCGCCGATGTCGAGTGCGAGCGCAAGTGGATTCTCGGTGAGGAATCCGATGCTGTGTGGCTCGGCCGAGAGGGGGAACCCAAGCCATGGGAACCCGACGAAGACGCGACCGCGTCGATCAACTACACGTCGGGAACCACCGCCCGCCCGAAAGGCGTCGAGCAAACCCATCGTGCCCGGTGGACCAACGCGGTCACCTTCGGTTGGCACGCTGCCGTCACCGACCGCGACGTGTACCTCCACACACTGCCGATGTTCCACTGCGACGGTTGGGGCATGCTCTACACGGTCACCGGGATGGGCGTGAAGCATGTCGTGCTCCGCAAGGTCGACGGAGCGGAGATACTTCGACGCGTCGACGAACACGGCGTGACCCTCATGTGCGGAGCGCCCGCTGTCGTCGCGGCGGTGCTCGACGCAGCCAAGGATTGGGACGGGGAGATACCCGGACGCGACAAGGTTCGCATCATCGTTGCCGGCGCACCACCGCCGACAGCCACGATCGAAAGGGTCGAGACCGAGCTGGGTTGGGAGTTCATTCAGCTGTACGGATTGACCGAAACCGCACCCCTACTCACCATGAACCGCTGCCGTTCCGAATGGGACGAGCTCACCCCGAACGAACGAGCCAAGCGCCTCGCACGCCAGGGCGCACCGGCGATCGGTGTCAAGATGAAGGTCAGCCAATCGGGCGAGTTCCTAGCGCAAAGCAACAACGTTCTGAAGAGCTACTGGGACAACCCCGATGCCACTAACCAAGCGCTCGAGGGAGGCTGGTTCCACACCGGCGATGGCGGTGTAATCGACGAGGATGGCTACTACACGATCCTCGACCGAAAGAAGGACGTCATCATCTCCGGCGGCGAGAACGTGAGTTCCATCGAGGTGGAGGACTGCGTGTTCAGCCACCCCGCAGTGACGGAGGTAGCAGTGATCGGCGTGCCGCATGAGAAGTGGGGCGAGACCGTGAAAGCCCTCGTCGTCATCGATGACGGAGTCGACGTCTCCGAGCAAGACATCATCGATCACTGCCGTGAGAAGATCGCGCACTACAAGTGTCCGACGTCGGTGGAGTTCCGAGAAGAGCTCGCCCGCACCGCCACCGGCAAACTCCAAAAGTTCAAACTCCGCGCCCCGTATTGGGAAGGCATGGACAAGGCCGTCAACTAGGTCGACGGTTAGTCACTGGATCGGGAGCGGATCGCACCCGCGACTGCGGCAGCAGCTACGAACGCAAGCGCCCGAGTGAAGTAGTACGCCGAGGTGACCATGCGCTTCGTCTCGGTGGTGTCGTTGAGATGAGGGAACGGCTTGTTGGGCACGGGAACGTCGAGAAACGAACACAGCGGTTCCCAACCCTGGGCCACCTCGAACTCGAGCAGTCGCTCGGGTGGACAGGTAGAGCGGACGAGATCGGCGTGTTCGTTGAACACCGCAATCGCGTGATCTCGGTCGGTGAATCGCCCGTCGAACAGGCCTCCCCAGACGTACTTCTCGACCATGTTGACGAAACGCCCGATGTGCGGAACGGCAGTGCGGAACCATGGCGCAAACGCCGTGCGGAACCCGAAGATCGTCGAGTTGGTGCTCTCCCACCACCGGTCGGGATCGCGCACCGTCAGAATCACTTTGGCATCTGGGTAGTAGTCGGCGAGCTCGGCCCACACATTGGCGACCGGATAGTCCACACCCGATTCGAACGACTCAAACAACTCATCCCACCGGGCGTTTCCGGTCTCGGCGTACTCCAGCCAAAGCCGCACGTGCGACGGCCGGCGCCCCACTTCTTGCATGTGATAGCACGGGCCAAACCCGAGCTCCTCCAAAGCCTGCTTCAGCGAGAGCGTGCCGGTCCTGCCGAATCCTGCCCCGATCACCTGCATGCGATCACCCTACTCAGCAGCTATCGGTCGACGCTTGGTAGTGGGTTCAACCGAACGAGCAGTTCGCCCTCCGAGCGAAGCGACGGAGCGGTGATGGGTCGAGGTGGTTCGGGCTGGTCGTAACGCAGTTCCCAACGACTACAGATTCGAGCCAGCGCGATCAATATCTCGGTACGAGCGAAACGTGCACCGAGACATCGGCGAGGACCGAGCCCGAACGGCAGGTATCCCGCGCCG
>CAYTUB010000195.1:0-2752 GCA_964441145.1 uncultured Acidimicrobiales bacterium | reverse complement strand
GCGGCGGCCCAGGAGCACGCATGGCCAAGGGTGCCGCTGCCGAAGGAGTCGACATGGTTGCGGTACTCGGCGGTGACGGCACCCTCAACGAGGCAGCGAACGGAATCGTTGGCACCAACGCTGCCCTCGCGCCGATTCCGGGCGGGTCGACGAACGTCTTCGCCCGAACGATCGGCCTCCCGGAGGACCCGGTCCACGCAACCGCCGTCACGCTCGAGGCGATCGAATCGGGCTCGATCCGATCCATGGGTGTGGGTTCGGCGAACGAACGGTATTTCCTCTTCCACCTCGGCGTCGGCTTCGACGCTGCGGTGGTCGCCGAGGTCGAGAAGCGCAGCCATCTCAAGCGCTACGCCGGGCACGCCTTTTTCGCCTGGGCCGGCTTCAACACCTGGCTTCGCGCATTCGACCGCAAGTCGCCGCATTTCGCGGTGGAGTACAGCGACGGCACCGTAGTCGAGGACGGTTACTTCTCCATCTGCCTCAACACCGACCCCTACACCTATCTCGGAACACGCCCTTTCACCGTCACTCCTGACGCAACACTCGACGCACCGCTCAGCCTCGTCACCCTTCGATCACTCAGCGCCGTCAACTTCAGCAAGCTGATGATGTCGAGCCTTCGCAACCCAAACGGCGTGACGACGAGCAAAGGCGTCGACGTTCGAAAAGATGTGGTCACAGCCCGGCTTTTCAGCGACGAACCATTCCCCTACCAACTCGATGGCGATTACCTCGGCGACGTTACGTCCATCGACATCAAGTGGGAGCCCGAAGCACTACGCCTCGTCGTACCCGACGGCCGCCACGTGCCTCGCCCTGAAGGCATTCTCTAGAACAGCGCCACGGACGGCGCCTGACAGCAATACCGCTAACGGAGTACGGCGGCCGCTACGTCGGGCACGTTGGTGATGATGCCATCGACGCCCATTTCTGCGAGTTCGACCATTCGCTCAGGGTCATCGACCGTCCACACATGCACATCGAGTTCGGCTTCGCGCGCTGTCACAATCCAGCGAGGGGTCACGAGTTCATCCCACGGGTTGATCGCCTGATGCGAATGTGCAGTCACCCGACCAATCGCCACCTCGGGGCCGAGGTCGTCATCGGTGACGAGCGCGGTTGGCATTCTGGAGTCCAGGTCGCGAACGGCGTTGACCGCTCCCATGTCGAACGAGCTGATCAAGCATTTGTCTGAGGTGAGGTGGGCGCGGGCCACCTTGAGTACGGCTGGCGCCATCCGGTTTTCGGGGTCGAAGGAATCTGACGCCGGGTCGTTCTTGATCTCGATGTTGACCCCCATTTCGCCACAGGCAGCCAGAGCTTCGTCGAGCGTCGGCACGATGTCGGGGAGATCAGCAAAAGGGATGTCTGCGACGCGGCGGCCATCCTCTAGTTGGATGTCATGAAAAACGGCGAGCTGACCGTCCACGGTTTTTTGCACGTCGAGTTCGACCCAATCGGCACCAAGCTCGGCTGCTCCTACAAATGCTTCGATGGTGTTCTCTGTGAATTTGGCCGAGGCCCCGCGATGTCCAATGATCAAGGTCATCATTCGATGGTAGCGAGGCATTCGTGAAGATCGCCGAGGCCTATCGGCCCAAGTTTGCAGCGAGCGCCGCGCTCCCAAATTACACCGATGTAACACAGAAAGTGTTTGCATCACTACAAAGAGCGAGGAAATGCTTGATCCGACCCGTCGACGGAAGTACCTTTGGTTTCACGAGGCAAGTTCTAGGCATGCTGGGCGACATGGGCATAGGAATGGCTCGATGCGTGGAGGAAACGTGTCAATTCAAATAGATGATCAACCAGTAGTCCCAACGAGGGAGTCTGTGGAACCACGACTATGGCGTAATGACGCTGCATGTCGGGATACTGACCCAAGCCTGTTTTTCCCGGTGGGACAAACAGGCCCGGCGATCGAACACATCGCAAAGGCCAAGGCCGTTTGCGAGACCTGTGATGTAAGGGTCGAGTGTCTCGAATATGCCCTGATGACCAATCAGGACGCTGGAGTTTGGGGCGGCCTCACCGAGGATGACCGCCGCAAGATCCGTCGTGAGCGCCGCAAGGCGGCACGTGCAGCCCAAGCGGCCGCACAAGCACAGCAGTAGCAATAGCGAAGAACTAACCGAGGAAGCGTCAGGCCGACGGCCTGGCGTTTCTTTAGGTTTTGCTGCGACAGGACTTGCTGCGACCTAGATATCTTTCACGAGCCGCAGCGCGTCATAGACCGCAGCGTGGATGTTCCTACTCGCGACCGAGTCTCCAATGCGGTACAGCTCAAATTTGCCATCTTCGTTGCGGACAACTTGTTGTGGCCGAGCGTTGAGCATCGCGTCGTAGTCGACGACGCCGAGGTTGGTCGACAGTGGCTTTAGCGCAAAGTACAACTCATCGAGCGGTGTGGTTCCGTGGTCGACCACAACGGTGTCGACCTGCCGTGCAACACGATGGGCAGAATGATCACTGCCGATCTCGACACACAATTGGCCCTGTTCGGGCCGAACGGCAAACACCCGCTGGTTGAGCGTGATCCTCGTGTCGGTCTCGTTGAACGCCCTCGCATACGGCACGTGGTTCATGCCGCCGATATCGATCCCGAGCATACGTTCTGGTGTGATGATCTCGAGCGTTGCACCAGACCGAGCGATCATCTCGGCTGCGGTGAGTGCCGAATGACGGCCATGGTCATCGAAGAGCAACACCGAACCCCTGGGCGTAACGTCTCCGCGAATGACATCCCATG
>CAYTUB010000194.1:0-2781 GCA_964441145.1 uncultured Acidimicrobiales bacterium | reverse complement strand
GGTCGATGCCATCGAATCGTGATCAACAGCGGCCAGAGCCCCTTCGACGAACGCCTTGCGGCTGGCCAGATCCATCCGGGCCAGCGCGTCCAGAGCGAGGTCGATTCGACCAATCGTCAGGTCGCTATCGGCCGGCATAGGCGGAGGGGGCACGATCCCGGATCGGGCATAGGCCACAGCGTAGGAATCTCTCACCCCAGCCGCACCTGCACTGTTGTACGACGCGAATACGGCGTACAGAATGGCGGCGTGGTCGACCATGCTTTGCGGATCGACATCGTCCTGGGGAACGTCGTGAGCATACGCGTCCAACAAATGGCGACGAGTTGCACGACGGAGTAGCCACCGAAACAAGTCGATGTGGTCGCTTCGCTCCACCAACTCTGCAACGGTCGCCGCGAACCCATTACGAAGCTCTTCATCAGAAGACCTGATCGTCGTGAGCGCGATCTCGATTGCGGGCAGTCGTAGCGAACGGTCAAGCGATTCGACCATCCGAGCCGCCTCTGCGAGCTCTTGCTCGGGAAAGCCCGTCGCATCTGACGCATGAGCCAGCTCGGTTTCACGGGTTGCTGGATTATCCGACACGAGCATCCCAAGCACTGCGGCCATAGCGCCGCCGGGAGAATGCAACATGTCCCGAACCGAATCAGGAATAGCATCGAGAACTCGCTGGGCATACCCGATGCGTGAGCCACGAACGGGGCCAACAGCCGCGTCGACCGCCGCTCGATCGCTGTCGGGGGCATCCTCGGTCGGACCCTGGTCCGGTCCTCCGGGGCCGCCAGTTCCCCCAGCTCCTCCAGCGCCATCCAGGCCAATAGCCTCGGCGAGAACCCCTACACTCATGGCGGTGCCAACCGGGTCGGCCGACTTCTGGGCGAGGTGCGTCACGACACCAATACCCACTTCTGGGAGAGGTGCGCCGAGTACGGAGATCCCGATATTGGTATTTGCTGTGGCTTCGACGGCTTCGAGTGCCGGATAGCGGCCGCCCCAACTCGGGAGCCAGGTTCGAATTCGCTTTCCGAGCGCTGGGTGGGTGTCGCTCGGACCACCAAAGGGGCTCACGAAGAACAAGTGTCCGGTCTCGGCAATGCGCGGCGACCGAATCAGATTCTGTTGTTCACCAATTGAGCCGACTTTGAGGAACACACCACTCAGATCGTCAGGGCTCCGGGTGTACTCAACGGCCGACGCATCGGCGAGCTGCGCACGCTCACGATTGATCGACACCTGCATCTGTCGCGCAAACCACGCACCCAAATAGCCAACGCAGATCAGCACGGTGCCGAAAAACAATTTCAGCCCGAGGATCAACAACAATCTTAAGCTCGACGACCTAACCGATTGGATCATCGCTCGGCCAGCGCCGGCGATCGACGCGATTCCGTACATCCAGGCGATCGCTCGAGTCTTCAACTGCGTATCACCGGTAGCGATATGGCTGAACTGGTGGGCGATCATCGCCTGAAGCTCACCGCGAGACAGATAGTAGAGCGCTCCTCGGGTCACCCCAATGACCGAGTTGTCGGGGTTCCAACCCGCGGCGAACGCGTTGATGCCCTTCTCGTTGGGCAATACAAAGAGGCGTGGCACGGGCATACCCGCGGCCACCGCAACCTCTTCGGTGATGTTTATCAATTGCCGATCGACATGATCTCGACTTGCTGGGTTGATCGGGTAACCCCCGAGCGACGCAGCCAAATGATCACCACCGCCGTGTCGAACACGCGCACCTTTGGCTATGGATGCGGCAGCAATGGCGACCAGAGCCCCGACAAAGGTCGTAATCGCGACCGCCCGCGCTATCGGACCGCCGAGTTCGACATAGGCGTACCCGCCCGTGATCGCGCTCAGCGTCCCGGCGATCCCGATCGTCCCGAGAACCAGGTACACGAAGAACTTTCCCGTGGCCTTGCTCGCCTGCGCCTTCTGGGCGTGGAAATCCATCGATCCCGCTCGCAACGTTAGGAATTACGCGGCGTCTTGATCGAAGTCGACCTGCACGACCTCGCGCTTGTCGGCCTTGTCCTCGGTGTCGAGGTCCAAGTACGCATCATCTTGGAAGCCAAACAGGGAAGCGAAGAGGATCGGTGGGAAGCTCTTCTTGTAGTTCTGGTAGACCCGCACCTGACCGTTGTAGTTCTGGCGAGCGAACGAAATCCGGTTCTCTGTCGTTCGGAGTTCTTCGGTCAAGGTCTGCATCTGCTGATTCGCCTTGAGGTCCGGGTAGGCCTCAGCTGTGACCATCAATCGTCCGAGCGCTCCACCAAGGTTCGTTTCCGAGGTAGCAAGTTTTTGCATCGCTTCGATATTGCTCGGCTCGCCGTTCACCTCAACTCGCAACTGCGTTGCAGATGCACGTGCGGCGATCACCGCCTCAAGGGTCTCGCGCTCATGCTTAAGGTAACCAGACGCCGTCGCGACCAGGTTCGGAATGAGGTCGTGGCGGCGTTCGAGCTGTACGTCGATCTGGGCGAAGCTGCTGCGGGCGTTCTCCCGAAACTGCACAAGCCGGTTATAGATGCCTACGGCGAACGCGCCGATGACGATCAGAACAGCCGCAACGACCAATAGCAAGATCATGTCCTACTCCACCTTTTTCTTTCCTGGGTTGACCCAGAAATCGGCATATTGAGGTGCTCGATTTAGCAAATCCCGTAGGCCTCACGACTCACTGCGGCTGGAGAGAGGGGCTGGGCAAGGACAGGAGTTAGCGGTGGGAGCTACCCGTTGCCTAGCGCGATCTCTTCGCAGCGTTGCAGTCCTCGTTCGAGG
>CAYTUB010000193.1:0-2816 GCA_964441145.1 uncultured Acidimicrobiales bacterium | reverse complement strand
TTGCCGAGCCCGGCGGCGCGTTCTACGCCTACCCAAGCTTCGAAGGTGTGCTGGGGCGCAACATCGGCGGAACCCAGATCGACACCACCCTCGACCTCGCTGCTGCGCTGCTTGAGCAAGCCAAGGTGGCCATCGTTCCTGGCGAAGCCTTCGGCGCCGGTGGTGCCGCTCGCCTCAGCTTCGCCCTTGGCGACGAGGACCTCGCGGACGGCGTTGGTCGGATCGTCGACTTCCTGGCCTAGTGCCGCGCCGACCGATCGCGGCGCACGCGTTCACGAACTGACCTCGACCTCGGCATCGTCGGGGATGAACAGCGCTTCGATCGGTTCTTCGAAGACCGACGACAGTTTGAAAGCCAGCGGCAGGCTCGGGTCGTAGCGCCCGTTCTCGATCGCGTTCACGGTTTGTCGGGAGACGCCGAGAAGATCTCCAAGCGCAGCTTGACTGAGGGAGCGGGTGGCCCGCATTTCCTTGACACGGTTGTTCATGAGAAGGGCAGACCCCGTCGGCAGACATCGACGAGCCAGGTCAACATGGCGATACTAAATATTGCCCATGGACCCCACGGGTCGGTGTCCAATCCAGCTATGGAGAGGAAGCCGAGGGTGACCGCCGCGATCACGGTGACTCCAAAGCTGACCGCGAGGGCTTCAAGCTGCGCCTGTCGGTGCATCTCGTCGACTCGTCCGAAATGTCGCACCACGGCACGCATGAACCAGAGCGCCGGGATGACCGGGACGAGGACGACGAGGTATTTCCACGCACCTGCTGTTTCTAGGTCGACGAGTGTCGTGAGCAAGAGAATCGTGACCACGTAGCCCGCCATTGGCCAGGCGGCCTCTCGCATGTACTGGTTGCCGATGTTGCGCTCGAACTCGGTCTTTCCCGTCGAGTCCGATAGGTACTGTGCTGAGTTTTCCGCTGAATTTGCCATAGACCGAACTGTAAAGAACCCTTTCCATAATGTCAAGGATGCTTTCCGTAAAGGGTACTTTCCTATTTTGGACTGACCCTACTGCTGGCCTCCATGGATCCCGCCGGCAAAGGTCGGCGAATTGCGTTAGTTCCGTAGGGTCGCGAGTGCTGCGCCTATGGGAAGCACCGAAATAGCCACGAGCGCTGGCCCCAGCGACATGCCCATGCCGAGCACCGTGAGCAGCGTTCCGCCGACTCCTCCGCCGAGAAAGAACAGGACCATGAATACGGCAAGCGCCGCGCCGCGCTCAGCCTCTGGTGTTGCTGCGGTCAACATGGAGAGCAGCGATGACTGACCCAAGCCGAAGGACACGGCAGCGAACGCGAAGGAGATCGCCAACGCGACCGGCTCCGGAGTAAAGATCCCTGTGGTAAGCAGTGCACTCGCGGCACTTGCTAGCCCGAGTGCGGCAAGCTTGTTGGCCGAGACGCGCGTGCGAAGCTTTGCCGCCACGGGCCCTATGGCCACACCGGCAAATGCGGCCGGGAAGAGCAGTGCCCCGATCTCGATCCGAGTTGCGCCAACTTCCTCGGTGAGGATCGCTGGGATCGCGATGAGCAGTGAGAAGAACGCCGCTGGGATTGCGCCTCCAGCGATACCGATCTTCCACGTCGCTGGTCGACGTAGGACCGTACGAGGCAGGAACGGCGTGCGTCTGTCTCGGGCCCCGAAGATAGAGGCTGCGAGGCCGCCAGCAGCGAGCACCAGCCCGAGAAGGCCTATTGCTGGATTCGTCCCCAGCTGTAGCGCAAGATTCAAGCCGATGGCCACGAGTGCGACCCCGAGCGCGCCGGCAACGTCGAGTCCTGCGAGGGTGCCGGGACGGGTGAAGGACAGACGGCGAACCGTTGGGATAAGCCCAACGACCAGTACGGGTAGGGCGAGCACCCATCGCCACCCAAGAAACTCAGCGATGACCGCGCCGATCAATAGCCCCGACGCCGCCGTTGCTGCGATGCCCGACATGCGTGTGAGCGCGGCTGGTTGCTCGTCTTGGTTGAGGCGGCCAGCGATAATCACTGGTCCCAGAACCGGCATGGCGCCAGCGCCAGCGCCAACCACCGCTCGGGCGGCTATCAAGGTGAGCGGGGTGGGCGCTACAGCGGACGCAATCGCACCGCCAGCCATCAGCAAAAGCCCGACGGTGATCGGGGTGCGAGGCCCAACGATGTCGGCGATGCGCCCATAAATCGGCGCGAACGCTGCGAGCGCGATGACAAAGGCGGTGATCACCCATGCCCCGGTGGCAAGCGGCAAGTCGAACTCATCGCGGATTGTCGGGATGACCACCGCGGATGATGATGAGGCCAACGCAACCATCGCGTAGGAGACGCCGAGCGTGTTGCCGACCCGTTTGGGCGATGGCGCGATCGTCGAATCCGAGCTGATCTTGGATGACGTCACAAGATTCGAAACTCCGTGACGGCTAGTGGTGTTCCCACTCGCTCGAACTACGCGCCTGCGGCGACCTCGACTTCGAACTCGAGCAGGGTGGCGCCCATGCTCACCGGTGGCTTCGGCGCCTCGCCTTCGGGGGTTGCGTGGGCTTGCGCCGCGCGGTCGCCGTCTCGCCAAGCTTCGTACGACGCCTGGTCAGCCCAGCGGGTGTACACGAACCATCGGGTTTCGGTGTCGCTGGTGGGGCGGAGCAGCTCAAATCCTTGGAATCCTTCCACGCCATCGAGACTCGACATGCGAGCGGTGAACCGCTTTACGATTTCATCACCGGCCTGCGGTGGAATCTCGAGTGCGTTGATCTTGACGACGGTTCCAGCAGTTGAGCTCATAACCCGATTCTACGCCCGCGCGTGTGTGGGTGTTCGTCGGTGTGGTTTTGGGT
>CAYTUB010000192.1:0-2874 GCA_964441145.1 uncultured Acidimicrobiales bacterium | reverse complement strand
CCCGACCGCGGCCAACCACAATCCCGATGCCATCAGCCCGGCAACGCAACACGCCACCGCAATCGCCCTCGGATACTTCATGAAATTACTCCCGCCCAGTTCAATCGTAGGTTAGATCGGTCCTAAATCACGGCACGTTCGTAACGGTTTCGCAATTGGGGGCCGCAGTGTCACCCGCGATCTCACCGCCAGTGCCGCCGTCACACGTGTCGTTCCCGGAATTTCCGGCCACAAAGTCATCGCCAGCGTCGCCGTTCACGATGTCATCGGCCTGACCCCCACGCACAACATCATCACCATCACCACCGCTCACAACATCCTTGCCACCATTACCCGACACCGTGTCACTACCAGCATCACCGCGGACGTTCGCGTCGTTACCGCCACCACCATTCACTGCGTCGTTCCCAACACCGCCGGAGATCAACCCATCCGCGCCCGAACCACCCGAAATTCGGTCAGCACCGCCGCCGCCGCTAACGGTGTCGGTATCGGACCCGGCGCCGAGAACATCATCGCCAGCACCACCGCTGATCGTGTCGTTACCGGAGCCACCGAACACAGTATCCGCACCGGATTGACCATCGATCACGTCGTCACCATCGTTGCCCGAGAGCAAGTCATCGCCCGCTCCACCGAGAATCGTGTCTTTACCGGCACCACCGAGAACCACGTCTTCGCCATCACCGGCACACACCGTGTCATCACCACCACCGGCAACGATCACGTCATCACCCGCAGTACCCAAAATCACGTCGTCACCCGCCGTTGGCACATCGCCAGCACCCACATCAACTGTCACCGGCAAGCCATTGCAGACCGGCGCTCCATTCGGTGCTCCCGGGGTACCGCCGCTAACGTCAGATGCGAACCAGCTCTGGGGGATCGAATTATCCAAGGCTGGAGCGATTAAGGACAACGACGGACCGGTCCCATCGGGAGCTGATGGCCACGGGGCCCGGTCTTCGTAGTCGACGGAGTCGAGTCGAACGTTCAAATCGGAATCCAACGTGATGTTCTCGCCGGTGTTCGACAATGAGCCGCCACTTGGCCACTCGATCGCTGGAACGCCTGGGTAACGCGCGGAGAAATCTGCCAAGTTCTCAGTCACCACGAGGTAGCCGCCGGGAGCAATCGTCGTTCCGGTATCAAAGATGATCAAACCATCGAGGTCGAAACTGGAGATATCGGCAGAGGTCGACCCCGCGTTGAAGAGCTCAATGAACTCGGTGTCGCCATCGCCGTCAGCTTGGTGATAATGAAGTTCGTTGATCACCACATCCGGCAACGAGACAGGTGGGCCAGCCTCGGTATCGTTCTCCTCGCCGGGGGTGCCACCCAAAGCAGCTGAGATACCCCAAGCGCCAGGAACATTGTTGTTGCCTGGGCCCTCAAAGCGAGAGAGCGAGACCTGACCCGAGTTTGGCTCAACAGGCCACGGGCTGACGGTGAGATAGTCAACGACATCGACTCGCGCATTGTTTGCGTTCAGCAACTCAATTTCCTCGCCGCCGCCACTGAGGCCACCATTGAACTCAACCAGCACGACGTTGCCGAGGTTTGGGTACTCGGCCAAGAAGTCGGCGACGCTTTCGGTGGCGATCAGGTACTCACCGGGCAGTAGCACTGTGCCACCCGGAATCGTGATGTCGACGCCGTCAATGTCCCAACCCGAAAGATCGACGCTTTGATTCGTTGGGTTGTGAAGTTCTAACCAGTCGGGGCCGTCACCGGCCGCGCTGTGCACGATTTCGTTGATGACGATGCCCGGAGTCGTCGGTTGCACTGGTGGCAGATCGGGCGATGCGAGGAACAGATTCCTTCGACCATCGACTCGACCGTTGAACTGTGAAGGCGTCGCGAAGGTGGAGTGTCGCCGAGAGCCGTCGGTGTTCGTGGCTTCCCACTCGTCGAAATCTGCATCTTTCTCATCTTCAGAGATCAGTGCCGCGTAGGCCTCGAATCGCGATTCGAGTTCGCCGTCGGCGTACACCGTCTCGAGCAGCGTACGCATTCTTCGCCACACCATCTCGTTCAGTTCCGGCGAGTCCTCGACGGAGTTCCACAACGGGTTCGCGTTGCAGGAGATCCACAAGTTCGTGACATCGCCGCATCCGTTAAAGGACGCCGTGACGGTGAACGTGTTCGTCAGATCCCACGGAAGGACCTGCCACAGACCCGATGGAGCGTCTCGGTGGAGGTAGAAATTCTGCCCCTGTGAATCAAAGTGCCCCACGAGGTTGGCGGCAGCCAGATAGTTCACCAGGTTTGGTACGTCGAAGTTGTCGAAGAGGTACTCGGTCTTTGCAGCCGATGGTGGCTCGAAGAGCTCGTCGGTAAGTGCTACGAGGTTCGAGAAGTCATTGTCATCGGGTTGGCTCTTCTCGAAGTTGTTGGTCGGGTTCTCAAATCCTGAGTTGGTGGCCTTGTAGAACTCGCCGTCGATGTCGTTTTCGTCGCGCCAAGTTCCGTCGAGTTTCTCAGTGAAGCGGAAAAGGCCGTAGAACTCGCCGTTTCGCTGAACTCGTACGTGCTGAGCTGGCACTGGTGCGAAACCGGCATCGTTGAATATTTCCCACGCTCCAAATGTTCGGTCGAAGAGATTTCCCCATTCCGCAGACAGCGCGAATTCATCGATCTCATGAGGAACGAGCAGCGGGAGATCGGCATTCACTCCGCCGGCAAAGTCGAAGCTCAGACCTTGTTTAGCCCTGTATATTCGGGCAAAGTTGCCGCCGCGGATCTTGACCCGCATGTTGTCGTACACAACGCCATCAATAGCTAGGACTGACCCGTCAACGTAAACGTCGCGGTTGAGTGGGTCGTCGAACATTGTGTTGTAGTCGACTTCGGGAATGAACCATTCCATTTCCA
>CAYTUB010000191.1:0-2890 GCA_964441145.1 uncultured Acidimicrobiales bacterium | reverse complement strand
CGCTCACCGAAGGACATCGCATCATCGTCCTCGGCCCCGACGGCGCTGGCCTCGGCGGATCGCTGTGGGCCCGAGGCCAAGGTGCCCAAGGCGGCGACCTCCCCGCACTCGACTACGACATGCACCTTCGCGTCGCCGAGGTGACCCGCAAGCTCGTGTCCGACGGTGTTCTTTCCGCGGTCCACGACATCGGTGGAGGCGGCCTCGGCGTCGCCCTGACCGAAATGGCGATCGCCGGTGGCGTCGGCGCAATCGCGGCACGCGTCGCCGACCACGACGCATTGTTCAGCGAAGCGCCGTCCCGAGTGATCGTGGCGGTTGCTCCCGACAACATGCAGATCGTCGAAGAACTCGCTGCAGCCCACGAGGTACCCCTTACCCGCCTCGGTCTGGCCACTGGCGACTCGATCTCTTTCAAGGGGCTCGTCGAAGGTTCCCTCGAAGACGCGACCACCCAATGGCGCGACCGTCTCCCAACAGCCATGGGCGCCCAGTGAGCGTGACCGCCTCCCGTCAGTCTGCGTGTCCGGTGAGTAGGCACGCCTCTCGTCGATCCGGCCAGATGCCTTCAGCCTCCCGGTTACGCATCGCTTCGCTCGCTCCACCAACGATGGCCGGCGATGCGCAGACGTCTCCCGCCGATTCGGACGGGCCTCTTCGGCCTCCCGGTTGCGCATCGCTTCGCTCGCTTCACCAACGTCGGCCTACGACACCCGTCCAACTCGACACGACGTCTCCACTCTTGGGAGTTAGCTGATCACATGTGTGGAATCTTTGGGGTTTATGCGCCGGGGCGGATGGTGGCTCATCTGACGTATCTGGGGCTGTACGCGCTGCAGCATCGTGGGCAGGAGTCCGCGGGTATGGCGGTGAGCGACTTCAAGGATCTGACGGTCATCAAGGAGATGGGTCTGGTCTCGAACGTCTTTGACGACCGAGCACTTACCTCGCTTCCCGGCGATATCGCGGTTGGGCAAACGCGCTACTCGACGACCGGGCATTCGCAGTGGCGCAATGCGCAACCCATTTACCGGGGTGTAGGCGATATGCAGTTTGCGCTCGGTCACAACGGCAACCTCGTCAACACCGCCGAACTCGCCGAAGAAGCGGGCATGTTGCCCGGAACCGTCGCCAGCGACTCCGATCTTGTGGGTGAGCTCGTGGCCCGGGAGCTCTTCACTACCGCGCAGGACTCGGAGAATCCGTTGCTCGCCGCGATGGAGGCTGTTCTACCTCGCTTGCAAGGGGCCTTTTGTTTCTCGGTCATGGATCAGCGTCAGATCATCGGCGTGCGCGACCCCAACGGGTTCCGGCCCCTATCGCTTGGACGCCTCGACGACGGCGGATGGGTGCTCGCGTCGGAGAACCCGGCATTCGATGTCGTGGGCGCGACGTTTGTGAGAGAACTCGATCCCGGCGAAATGATCGTGATCGACGAGAACGGTGTGACCTCGCTGCGGCCTTTTGATTCCGACAGCGTTGATCCGAAGCTCTGCTTGTTCGAATTTGTGTACTTCGCTCGCCCCGATTCAAAGCTCTATGGCCAGAACGTCCATCAGGCTCGGGTGCAGATGGGCGCCGCGCTCGCTGAGCAGGCTCCCGTTGATGCCGACCTCGTGATGGGCGTTCCCGAGTCGGGGATTCCAGCTGCCGAGGGTTACGCAAAGGCGAGCGGGATTCCCTTCGGCCAGGGCCTGGTGAAGAACCGCTATATCGGGCGAACCTTCATTGCACCGAACCAGCAGCTTCGAGCACTTGGTGTTCGCATGAAGTTGAACCCACTGCGAGAGAACATCGCGGGCAAGCGGCTCGTGGTCGTCGACGATTCGATCGTTCGAGGAACGACCACCAAAGCAATGGTTGCCATGCTTCGCGAGGCGGGCGCCAAAGAGGTGCACCTGCGCATCTCGTCGCCTCCTTATCGCTGGCCATGCTTCTACGGTATGGACACCGGCACCCGCAGTGAGCTGTTGGCTGCGAACCTCACCGTCGACGAGATCCGGGAGTACATCGGGTGCGACTCGATTACGTACCTTCACCTCGACGCACTGATCGAGTCGACCGGCGCGACCAACGCCGGATTCTGTGACGCCTGCTTAACCGGTAACTACCCCGTCGACGTGCCGGTGACCTTGACCAAGAACGTGCTCGAGGGCGGCGAGGAGAAGGTTCGAGATAGCGGTATTGCGCGTTCGCTATCTGGCAGTCGCGAAGTGAAACCCGGCGAGGGGCTGTTCCAGTGAGCGCTAGTTGGTCGAGCGGTTCCGCGGATCTCCGCCGGAAGAGCGGAGCGAAATCATGAGTTCGTACAAAGAGGCCGGGGTGGACATCGACGCGGGCGAGGAAGCGGTCGACCGGATCAAGTCCCATGTCGCCCGTACCGAACGCCCCGGCGTGACCGGTTCGATTGGCGGCTTCGGTGGGTTGTTCAACTTGGCCGCAGCCGGTCATGAGGGTTCGATGCTGGTGTCGGCCACCGACGGGGTCGGGACAAAATCGCTCGTTGCAACGATGACTGGCAACTACGAGACCATCGGCATCGACCTCGTCGCGATGTGCGTGGACGATCTTGTGTGCCAAGGCGCAGAGTCGCTGTTCTTCCTCGACTACATCTCGGTGGGCAAAGTCGAACCCGACCAGATGGAGCAGCTGGTAAGTGGTGTGGCCGATGGTTGCCGTCTCGCAGGATGTGCTTTGGTAGGCGGCGAAATGGCCGAACATCCGGGGATGATGAAACCGGGCGAGTTCGATCTCGTCGGGTTTGCCGTTGGTGCTGTCGCTCCGAGCTCGGTAATCACTGGCGAACGTGTCGAGGTCGGTGACGCCGTCGTCGGGATCTCTTCGCCCAACCTGCGTTCGAACGGCTTCTCGCTCGCCCGCATGCTCATGT
>CAYTUB010000190.1:0-2988 GCA_964441145.1 uncultured Acidimicrobiales bacterium | reverse complement strand
GACACCGGGAGGCAACGCAGCAACATCGGCCACAACACGGGTCAACAACTCGCGCACCAACCGCTCGTCACCCTGACGAGACTGAGACGTTGACTGCGGGCCCGATGCCCTTACTCCGAACATAACAACACCTTAGAGACGGGGTGTGACACTGAAAGTTGATCGCGGTTGGACACACGAATACACAGTGTCGGGAACTAGATCGCAACGGTCCTCGTATAAGTGATGAGGAGTATTGTTGGTCATGGAGGGGGAGCGCCATGGGGCGATTGGTTTCTTTAACGGGCGGAAGGAAATCCACGAGCGCGGCCCGTCTGTGCTTCGTGGCCGTGGTCTCGTTGGTGGCTGCTTCCTGCGGCGCGAACACGGTGGATGCGGGCGCCGGCGCAGAACAACGGCCCGCCCAGTGCCAGGACGCCGCGGAAATCGTTGATGTAGTTACCGCTGGCCTTCCGGCCTTCGACTACGACCCTGCCCCCGATATCGAATCGTTGGTTGCGCAGACTGATGTGGTCATTACTGGGACGCTCGACTCGGTGGTGCGCATCGAGTCTGATGCTCTCGAGGCGTCGACAGGTTTTGAGTCCTTCACCGAGTTCCGAATTGGGGAGAGCATCCCCTACGGGGAAGTCCCCGAGGCGTTTGCTGACTCGCTCGAAGCGGAACGCCGTTTCTTTATCGGTTCGCAGTGGTCGGGCGGCGAAGATCCGCTCGGCGATCCCGTGCTGTTCGACTCGGGGCGCACCCGGTTCGTCGCCTTCCTCACCGCCACCGGAAACGACTCTGTGCCGTGGACCTTCGGACCGCAGGGTTTGCACATCTGGTGCAGCTTCGATGACGAGGTACAGAGCGTCATCGACTCGATCCCCTTGAACACCGCGATCGCCCCGGATGACTTTGAACAGGCGATCATCGACATCGTCGACCCGGCGCCAGTATTTGATTTCATCGACGTGCCATCTCGGCTGCTCGCCGACGACATTGCGGCGGGAGACCCCTGGACGGCCCGAGTCATCGAGCAGCTCAGCGATGTCAACCCAGCTGTTGGTGATTTCGAAATCGACGCAGACAATATCGACGCAGACAATGAGGTCATCTTCGAGTTCGTTGTGCCCGAGAGCGGTAGCTGTCCGCTCGGACCGTTCGAAACGCTGCAGTTCGACCAGAACAGTCGGGTGCTCGTTCCCGTGTTCGCGGAAGTGGACCGCGATGGCGACTGCACGGCCGATGCCAATCCACATCTGCTTCTCGTGGCCGTAGCCCGCCAGGATCTGCCAGCCGACGACTTCTTCATCGCCACCTCCACAGGATTGCCAGACGGGTTGGAACCGGTCAGATTCGTGGCTCCATCCAGCTAGAACGATGAGAAACGTGAAACCCCAAGCGCCACGACCAGTTCTGGTTCGTTTTCGTCGACATGAAAACTCCAAAGGAGCTCATCCACCGAGGTATTCCATAGCCAGCGTGCATCCGGATCGGAACAGGTGGCCTCAACATCGACATCAAGGAGCTCGTCGACGCCCCTTTCCACCATGACCTCAATGCTCGAACTCAATACGGTGCACAGGTCACCTTCGACCACTGTGTAGGTGCGGCTGTGGCGTTGTTCGAAGCTCGCGAAGTCAGTTTCGTCGGCGAGTGGTTGCAGGCCCGCAAACGTCGGAAACTGGTCGTGATCTGGAAGTCCGGGGGGTTCGGTAACGAAGAGGTAGAGGACCATCAGCCCGAAGAGGCCGCATAGTGCAACGAAAATTCCGGCCCAGATCTTCGCCATAAGCGACACTGCTTGTAATCCGGGCCTCATGGCGAAAGAGTAGATCCCTAACTAGGCACGTCGGGAGACGGCGGGGCGGCCGTTTCGGAAGATGACCGCAACCGCGAGCCCGACGACTACGGGGACGAGGAGGCCCATCACTGCCATCGAGGTCCACGGGAATGTCGGACCATCGGGCCCGAATTCATCGGCGCGGGTGGCCGCCCAATACATCAGCAGCGCGAGCGGGATTCCGATCACGGCAGCAATGAACAAGTGATAGCTCGTCTGAGCGCCGAGCAGGCGTCGACGCATCGTGGGTGGCGCGCCGGCCGCGATCATTGTGGAGATCTCCTTGTCCACCTCAACGGCAGCCAGCGACGAGGTCACGAGCGAGATCAAGATCGCCAGAGCGGTAAACCCGCCGATAGAGATCCACACGGTTTGTGCCGCTGTCGGGCCTGCAACGCCGCGATCGGAGGTAATCCACGCGTTCGTCACAGCTGACAGCTCGCGATCGATGTGTTGCACCCACAGGTCGTTGGCGATCGTGGCCAGTGCCTCTTCATCCTCTGAGGTCGACGTCGCACCTACGTCAAGGAAAAACTTTTGGGGTTCCATGTCGAGTTCGAAGCGTTCCTCGATTTCGGGGGAGACGATCACCCAGGCTTCGTAGTCGCGGAGAAATGTCGCCGGCTCGGCCAGTGCGAAGTCAACGGTTTGGTTGCCCCGGACGAGAACTTCATCGACGAAGGTGTCCGTCGTGGCTCTCATCCCCGGGACGAGCACCGTGTCCGGTGCATCAGGGCTCGCCCACAAGTCAGGGTCGAGCCCTGCGGCAGCCAATACTCGTTCGGTTCCGCGTACTACGTCGGGAGTGTTAGTGAAGCGAAAGGTCTGTCCTCCTACCTCGCTGGTGGGCTCGAGAAAAAAGTAATCCGGAGCGCCGTTGTAGTCGATGCGTTCGCCGGTCACCGGAAAGTGCGCGACCGGCGACAGTTCGTCGCCAACACGTTGGTCGAGCTGTTCGAAGAACTCGGAGACGCCGAGGAGTTCTTCCTCACTGCGAAGCTGGAGTTCGATCCAGCCGTCGTTGTCGGCGGCACTCGCGAAGCTTCCCGGATAGGCCTTGGTCGCAGCACCCAACACCACGGGCAGAATCACCACCGCTACCAGGGCACCCACGGCGACCCAGGATCGTGCCTGGTGACGTGCCGAGTTGCGAGTGACGATGC
>CAYTUB010000189.1:0-3005 GCA_964441145.1 uncultured Acidimicrobiales bacterium | reverse complement strand
GAGATGGCCTGCTTCGACATCAGCATCGATGTCTGCGGTGATGCCAAGCGACTTCTGGCAGTCCTCTTCGTTCGCGATTCCAATATCGACATACTTGACGAGTTCGGTCATCACCTCAGGGGCGCTCTTGCCGTAATTCCACAACTTGCCTCGAAAGTTGAAGTCGCACGAGATCGTGATGCCGTGTGCCTTGGCAGCCTTGACGGCCTCCATAGTGAGATCTGCCGCGCTCTGCGAGATCGCCGGAGTAATGCCGGTGAAGTGGAACCACTTCGTACCAGCAAAGGCAGCATCCCAATCGATGTCGCCGGGCTGGGCTTCACAGATCGATGACCACTTACGGTCGTAGATAACGTTCGACGGCCGCTGGTTCGCGCCGCGCTCAAGGTAGTAGATGCCCACTCTTTCACCCTGGCGAGCAACGTGATCAGTGTTTACGCCGTGCTTCCACAGTTCACGAATCGCTGACTCACCAATTGCGTTATCGGGCAAGGCAGAAATGAAGCCTGCGTCGAATCCGTAATTGGCCAGGGACACCGCAACGTTGGCCTCTCCCCCGCCGAAGGTGGCCTCGAGGTCTGGGCTTTGGAAGAAACGTTCGTGACCTGGGGATTTCAACCGAAGCATGATCTCGCCGAAACTCATAAATTCTGACATGGTCGTTCTCTTTGTCTTGTCGTTCGCTGTGAAAGGCTTGGTTATGACGAATGCGCAGCACTAAGCGCAACCGCTTCGCGTGCAAGCGTGGTGATCGCTGCAAAGTTTCCGGCTTCGATGTCGGCGGCTGGCGTGAGCCAACTTCCGCCACACCCAATGACCGATGGCACTGCCAAGTATTCGGAAAGGTTGCTGGCGTTCACACCACCTGTGGGCATGAACTGCACGTCGCGAAACACCGATGAAAGCGCTCCGAGCATCTTTGGGCCCCCCGACAAGCCGGCCGGGAAGAACTTCACGATGCGAAGCCCCAAGTTGTAGGCCGCCGTCAGCTCGGTTGCGGTAGATATCCCGGGGAAAACCGGAATGTCTTTCGATTGGCAATACCGAACAACGTCGGGGGCGAGACCGGGCGCAACAACAAATTGTGCGCCGCAATCGATGACCTTCTCGGCTTGGGCCACGTCAATAACCGTGCCAGCGCCAATGTAGGCGTCAGGTAACTCTTCGCAGAGAAACCTGAGGCACTCGACGGCTTCGTCGGTACGTAGGACGACTTCTAAGACCGTGAGCCCTCCCTCGACCAAAGCCCGAGCAATCTCCAATGCGGTTTGGGGGTTGCTCGACTGGACGAGGGGGACAACGGGGGTCGTCCCAAGAGCTTGTGAGATCGCATCGGTCATGGCTGTTACTTCTCTAGGAGAAGAGGGTTCCGCCGTTGATGTCGACGCAAGCACCGGTCATGAATGCCGACGCATCCGATGCCAGGTAGGCGACCAGGTTTGCGACGTCTTCAGACGTTCCTTCGCGCTTGAGCGGGGTTCCAGCTGCGACCTTTTTGCGTACTTCATCGGAGGTGAAGATGTTGTGGAAGTCGGTGTCGATCATTCCCGGGCAGATGGCGTTGACGCGAATGTCAGGGCCGAGTTCCTTGGCCATTCCACGGGTCATCGACATGACGGCACCCTTCGATGCTGCGTAGGCAACCGAACCAGGACCACCGCCGTCACGACCGGCCTGCGAGGAGAAGGTCACGATACTGCCGCTAGTCATGTGTGGAAGGGCTTCGGAAACGAGGTGAAAGAGCGAGGTCGTGTTGAGTGCAAACACGGTGTTCCAGTGGTCGAGATCCATCTCGCCAAACTTCTTGCGAGCAACTAAACCACCGGTCACGTGTACCAGAATGTCGATACCACCGAGATCTTCTTTGGTCTGAGCTACGAGGGCGGCAACATCTTGCTCGTTGGTCATGTCGCCTTGGAGAGCAATTGCTTTGCGACCCATGGCAACTACTTCTTTGGCAGCAGACTCAGCACCATCACCACTCGAGTGATAGTTGACGGCAACGTTCGCTCCAGCCTTGGCTAGCGCGATAACGGATGCTCGCCCAATATCGCGACCGCCGCCGGTGACGATTGCTGTCTTTCCTGTCAATTCCATTGGGTCTCTTTCCTTAGGTTGCGTGAATCTGTCGTGGGTTGATTGCCTACTGGGTGGCGCCGGGACACAATGGCCCCGACGCCAGCCTGAGCTACAGCTCGAAGTATTGGGGGAACTTCGCTTGCGCGCTCTGAAGGGTCGAGTCGAGGTGAGCGAGATGATCCCGAGCGTTCTCGGCTGCAGCTGTTGCATCTTTGCCAGCAATGGCTTCGACGATTCGGGTGTGCCCTTCGATTGTCTCGGCCATGCCTTCTTCGTCGTCCAATTCGATCCTGCATATTCGGTCGGTGTGAGCCTTGAATTCGCTCACGACGGTAAAGGCGTTCGACTGGTTCGCCGCGTCGCAGATGAGGCTGTGAAAGTCGTAGTCGAGGAGGCGGAGCTCACTTGGGTCATTGCCGTCTCGAGCCTTGATCTGCTGGCGAAGACTCTCTCGAAGCGCTTCGATCGATCGTTCGGACGCCACCTGACTGGCAACACGAACAATTTCGACCTCGACGGCTTGGCGAATGAACCGTGTATGGGCAATCTCGGAGAGCGAAATCTTCTTCACGAGTGTGGCCTTCTGCGGTCTAATCATTAGTAGATCGAGCTCAGCGAGTCGCAAAAAGGCTTCTCGGACTGGCTGTCGAGACACCTCAAACTTCTTTGCCACCTCCGCCTCTGACAGTTGAGTCCCAGGTTCGATCGTCAGCGAAATGATTTCATCGCGCAGGTACGAGAAGACGTCATCGGCAATGGTTTGTCTCTTGGGCGTTGACGGCCTGTGTGCAATGCTCATCGCTCGTCATCTTCCGTGTTCTCCGCCGAATCGAGGTCGACCGCGCCGCCCAAGAAAAGGGCACCGATCTTAGGATGGCTTAGAACATCGGGGGCTGGTCCGGAAAGGGCGACCGTCCCCTGCTGCA
>CAYTUB010000188.1:0-3007 GCA_964441145.1 uncultured Acidimicrobiales bacterium | reverse complement strand
TGATCAAGGACGTCTACAAGCTCGACGTGTACGCGCTGTCTCGTCGCTACAACGAGCGCAATGGGCGTGAAGTCATCCCCGAGTCGGTCATCACGAAACCGCCCTCAGCGGAGCTTCGCCCCGATCAACGAGACGATCAGAGTTTGCCGCCATATGAGGAATTGGATCCGTTGCTCGAGGCATACATCGAGGGAGACCGAACCCTCGCCGAACTGATCGAGATGGGGTTCGATAAAGACATCGCAACCCGCATAACCCGGCTGGTAGATATCGCAGAGTTCAAGCGCCGTCAAACCCCATTGGGAGCACGGGTGACGAAAAAGGGCTTCGGACGAGATCGCCGGTTGCCCATTACGAACGGTTTTCGTTGAAATATCAAGGTTCGTAGTGCACGTTGCGTGGTTATCGTGTAACTCTTGCCACATTTTCGCGTGATCTCACGGTGGGCGAGACGTAAACCATCGGTATCGTTTCCCTACAGGTCGCCCTTTTAGCGGTCGAAGGTACGGCATAACCGCACCACAATGCGGGTTGTACGTAAAACAGCGGTGGCGCGAGTCACCACTGAAGCTTCAAGATTGGATGCCCGTGGCCAAAGAACGTGTTGAGAGGGACGAAGAAGATCTCGTCCGGCTGTATCTCACCGATATTGGTCAGTACCCGTTGCTGACTAAGGATGACGAAGTTCGTCTGGCACAAGCCATCGAAAAGGGCGCCGAAGCACGAGTTGCGCTCGAGAGCGCCGATGAACTCACCGCGGCCAAGCGCCGCGAATTCAACCGCGATCTCCGCCGCGGTGAAGAAGCCGAACGCACCTTCGTGCAGTCCAACCTTCGTTTGGTCGTATCGATCGCGAAGAAGTACCAGGCTTCGGGTCTGCCACTTCTCGACCTCATCCAAGAGGGCAACCTCGGCCTCATGCACGCCGTCGAGAAGTTCGACTGGCGCAAGGGCTTTAAGTTCTCGACCTACGCCACCTGGTGGATCCGTCAGGCGATCACCCGCGGTATCGCAAACACTGGTCGCACGATTCGCCTGCCAGTTCACGCCGGCGACACCCTCACCCGTCTGCAAAAGGCTCGCTCTCGCCTGGAGCTCAAGCTGGGTCGCCCAGCGACACTTTCAGAGCTCTCTGCTGAGGTGGAGCTGCCCGAGGACAAGGTAACCGAGGCTCTCCGCTTCGCTGCCGAACCGCTGTCGCTCTCCGAGCCGCTTCGCGAAGACGGCGACGCCGAACTCGGCGATGTTGTCGAGGATCGCTCCGCTGATTCACCCTTCGAGGTCGCAGCAACCGCGTTGCTTCCCGAGGAGATCAGCCGCTTGCTTTCGCCACTCGATGAGCGTGAGCGCGAAATCCTCAAGCTTCGCTTCGGCCTTGACCGCGGTGAACCTCGCACCCTCGAAGAAGTTGGCGAGCACTTCAACTTGACGCGTGAACGCATTCGTCAGATCGAAGCCCGCGCCATGTCGAAGCTGCGTCACCCATCGAGCGACACCGGCGCTCGCGATCTTCTCGCGGTTTAGACCTTCCTCTAGCCGCATTCGGGCTTAGCGTAAATCACATGGTCATGATGATCATTTTCGCGCTCATCATCTTCGTCGTGTTCGCCGTCGTTGGCGGACTCGTCGTGTGGTTTATCGTGCGCAACCAGGAACAGTCTGGTGATGGGGGTCCGCCGCGAGGATTTCCCCGCGATGGCAACCCGTAGCACCCGAAGACGTGTGCCTAACACAGGCGGCGATTACTCAATAGGAATCCAGGGTCGATAGCATGGCGGTATCCAGGAGGTGTCTGAGTACCTGGTGGGCTCCCCTGCCTTCAAAGCAGGCGGTACGGGCGATCCCCGTACGGCGGGTTCGATTCCCGTCCACCTCCGCTTTCTCAACCTTTGCATATGCGGTCATCTCCCACCTTCCCTAAGCTGCTCGCCCTCGCGGTCGCGGCGATCATGGTTGTGAGCACGGTGGCGGCGCCGGCGGGCGCGGCCGTCCGGCTGCTCGATTCCTCGCCGGTCGATGGTGCGTCGGTCGCAATGGTCGAAGATATCCGCTTCGAGTTCGATGGCTTGTTGATCTCTGACGCCGTAGCGTCGGTGACCCTCACCCGCACCAATGGCGAGTCGATTCCGGTGGTGGACGTCACCGTCGACGGAACCGTTTTGAGCGCGAGCATCGTCGCTGAAGTGCCTTCTGGAACATACGAGATTGGCTATGCGGTGCGCTCCGCTGACGGCGACCTGAATGAAGGCACACTTCGGGTCTCGATCGACACGGCGAGCCAAGCCCTCTCCGGAGGGCTCCTCGCAGTGATCGGCATCTTCTCCGCGATCATCACCGTGATGTTCATCGTCTTCTATGCCGATAAGAGGCGTCGCCCATCGCGACGTCGCCGTGGCCCTGCGACGGCGTAGAAGTACGGTGGTCCCATGACCGCCCATACGATCGAAACCTCCGATGGCATCGCGCTTCATGTCGAGGTCGACGGACCCGACGACGCAGCGGCAGTGCTGCTCGTGCACGGATGGCCCGACACCCATCGGGTATGGGATCCCCAAGTCCAACCGCTTCTCGATGCCGGGTACCGAGTGATTCGCCACGATCAACGAGGGTTTGGTGCGTCGGGTCGCCCTGTTTCTGTCGACGGCTATCACGCGTTCCATGCAATGACCGATCTCGGGACGATCATGGATGCCCTCAATGTCGATCGAGCGCACGTGGTCGGCCACGATTGGGGCGCGCCGCCGTGCTGGCTTGCGGCAATGATGAACCCGGAACGTCTGCGCTCGCTTACCGCCGTTTCGGTCGGTCACCCCACAGCTTTTCGATCGGCCGGGCTACGCCAGATGGAGCGCAGCTACTACATGCTCTTGTTCCAGTTTCAAGATGTCGCCGAACAATGGCTCAGCGACAATGATTGGGCGAACTTTCGCAAGATGCTGGGCCGACGCCACGACATCGAGGACAAGATCGCAACCCTTTCCCAACCAGGAGCGTTGACCGCATCGCT
>CAYTUB010000187.1:0-3019 GCA_964441145.1 uncultured Acidimicrobiales bacterium | reverse complement strand
ACATTAGAGTCACCACGGACGACGGTGCATTCCTTTTCCTTCAACGGGAACCGGGAACTGCGGTGGTTGAACAAATTAGTCGTGGCGAATCGACAAGCGGGAGTCGACTCCTTGCGGAGGCTCTCGAGCAAACGGGTGGCACCCCCGAGAGGATTGTCTTGTCGAACATCATCAACGATGAGACTCTAAATACATTCACCTCAGGAGGTACGGCAGCGGAATCCGTGCCGGGTCAAATGACGGAGCGAACGGCAGCTCTGTTAGATACGCAGGTGGTGGAGATAGACTTTGTTGTGACTCCTCGTGGGAGTGTCAATATTGAGGCGGTTTTCGGACCATGACGTTCTTTCTAGATGACGCCGATCGGGAACTCATTGAGAGCCTCAGCGCAGATCCTCAACCTGCCGAGTTGGGAACCTTCTACGAGGATGAGATTCCCGAAGGCTTGACGTCAAATGGCTTCGATCTATTGATGGATCTTTGCCGATACAGGATCTTGGTTTATCGCGGTCAGGGATTGGATCATTTTGCTGAACCTTATCGACGGGTTTGGGAATGGGCTAACAGTGTCGAGCTTTCATGGGTAGGATTCGACCGCGCTCCTCCGTCCTTTTGGCGCGAGCAACCGTACGGGAATTTCTGACGAAAGAAATGAGAGAGTAGCCCCTGTAAAGAGGCCACTCTGTCTCGTTCCTCAGCGCGGGTTTCAGAACCGGCCGGTTGTCGGACGAGCAATACGAACATCCTTGGTGACACGGTCGGGTTCACGGTTGACGCGACCGGCCAGCTCATGTCGGACATCACCGGTGTCATGTACAGCCACGACCAGCAGGCAACCTGACCGCAACAAGTACAGGCGAGGCCTACATCTATGACGATTACGGTCGTGCCACCGAAATCACTGCTGGCGGTGTCACTGAAACCTATAGCTACGACGCAGCTGATGTTCGAGTCACCGTCGACGGCACTACGCAACTGTGGGACCGCTCCGGTCTACCAACGCTCATCTCGACGAGTGCAGGCGATAACTATGTCCACGCAAACCGCATCGCCCGCGACAGCAACGACTGGCTACTCGCAGATGCTGTCGGAAGTGTCCGTGCGACCGTCGACCAGACCGGTGTCGTGTCGGCCGAGACAGCGTTCACCGCACACGGCGAACCGCTAACCGGCAGCACTGACACGTTCGGGTTTGCGGGTGAGCAACACGACCCAACCGGGCTCCAACACCTCAGGGCGAGACAGTACAACCCAGGCCTCGGACGCTTCACCACAGTGGACCCGGTACAGCCAGGAGCACCCGGCACCACCGGCTACAACCTCTATGCCTACGCGGGCAACAACCCCACCACGTTCGTAGACCCGAGTGGGCGAACGCTTACGGAAGCGTCTGTCACCAATAGCAATTCCGCGAGGAGCGCTCCGGCTGTGAATGCTGTCGGTCTGACTCTTCGGACCAGGCTTGTGTTCTCGGCGTTTGCGCTCACAGGCGCATTTGGCGCGATCGACTGTTTGCTCGCCGCAAACGGTACAGATTTTGGTCCTGTCTGTTCCGCAGCAGGCAGCGAGGGCGACGACCCGGCCGGTGACCCTGCTGTGTCGATCCCGACAGCAACTGAAACCGTTCCCACCCCGGATGGGGCCGACCAAGCCGAAGAACCAGAGCCTCAGCTAGCGACCGACGGGGACGGGTCGAGAGTCGGCGGTGGAAACGACGGGCCGAGCGGTGGGGATTGTGTCGTGTCGTTGTACCACGGATCTCAGAACTTTGAGGGAGAAAACTTTGACCTTGACCTAGCGGGCGCTAATCAGCGGCAGGGAACCCTCCTCGAAGGTGTATACCTCACCGATGACGTTAATAGAGCGATTCAGCAATACGCTGGCCCTGGTGGTCAAGTAGTTAGGACGGACGTGTCGTGTGACTTTGCGGCCACTCTGCAACGGATTGACGGCGTAACCGGTCAGAGCCTGGAGTTCCTTGCGCAGAACGCCGAGCAAGTGAGTGTTCTAAATGATGGGATCGTTGGCGTGGAAGGTTCAACGAACGCCTTTATTCGGTGGGCCGGTCGATGATTGAGCGAAGGTCGAATCGTTCGGCGTCAGCTGCCTGGTTCGGTGAGATGGGAAGCGCGATTTTCCTGTCATCGTGGCGGGATATTGTCGAGCAACGAGTGACAGGGGAAGCCCTAAGAGGGGCCGCCTTGAGGACATCTAGCGAGTTGGTTGCTGCTTCAGAGCGCCTAGCACAGGCTTTTGGTTGGGGCGAAGACTGTGTTCTAGCGGGACGGGCAACAGGTTTCTGGTGGATCTCGGATGCGTTTGCCCCCGAGCCATCCGAACTATTTGTCTGGTTATCGGTGCATTCGAAGAATTCCATTGAGCTTGGCTCGGCAGATGCTGCGCCAATCGCCGGGCTAGATGCTGCGCTACAGGGTTCACTCGCAGACCTTCTCTTTCACACGCTGGTCGCTGGTTGGTCAGCCAACGCTGGTGTCTCTGACGTCGTTGCACTAGTTGACGAAGTTCGCAATGCGTTTGAACCCTTGGCCATTGGCGCGACAGGTGACGCAAAGGCCCATGAAATCTTGTATTCGAGGCATGTGGTACCTGCGATTGACTACGCCGAGAAGGTGGCTGATATTTCCTTCGCCGTATTGGCGCGCGAGTACATGAGGAATAGCTGAAAGTCTGATGGGATGAGGCTTACCTGTGCCCGAGCGGACGTTTGAGGCTCTGTCGTGACAGCTTTTCCAATCTGATGATTACGCTCGAATTTCGAATTCAGACACTTTTCGATGGCCCATGTGATGTCTCGACTGCGTCCGCGACCGATATCCACTACAACTTCATGTTGGGAGATGTGACCTTCTCGGTCGGCGACTCGGACTTCAGTGCGCATTGGGGTTGGATACCGGTCTTCGACTTCGCCCTATCGCTCAAGAGTCTTTGCCAAAATATCGGGAACTCACTCCGTCCCTTCTGGAATGTTGTCTCTGAACTCTTGGTAGTGAAGTAGGTC
>CAYTUB010000186.1:0-3065 GCA_964441145.1 uncultured Acidimicrobiales bacterium | reverse complement strand
CCATGCGGTGACTTCACGATCTTCGTCGTATCGGCGCACGAAGGGTTCCGCCATTCGCGCGGTGACGATCCAGTCGATACGACGTACATCATCGTCGACCTGGTATTCGCGGAGGTCCGCGACATCGAGCCCGTCACCCAAGGCGCCGCTGCGGTAGTCGCCCTGCAAGCGGCCGTCGAGGCGGCTGACGATATCCCAGTCGATACGACGAAGTAGCGCCTCTGGCGGCGTACGCCGTGGGCGGCTTCCCGGCGGGGGAGGAGGACTAGCTGCTGAGGATGGTGTTGGTGCGCTCATTGAGCGGGACCTCAGGGAGCGGAATTGCGTGGAGGATCTGGGACAAGATGTCGTCGCTGCGAACGCCATCGGCGAGCGCTTCATAAGAGAGCACCAAACGGTGTCGCATCACGTCGAGGGCGAGATCGCGCACGTCTTGGGGAAGTGCGTAGTTGCGTCCCCGCACAAAGGCCAGTGCCTTGGCCGCGAGGATGAGGTTGATCGATGCACGAGGGCTTGCGCCGTGGGTGATGTATCGGGAGAGCGAGTCGTAGCCAATCGACGCGGGGACACGGGTGGCGTTGACCAACTGCACCGAGTATTCGATGAGCGCCGGGTCGACGTAGACGCCGTCGGCGGCTCGTTGAAGCTCTTTGAGTTCGTCGGTGTTGATGACCGGATCGATGGTCTCATGTGAGCTGGTCATGCGTTCGACGATCACGAACTCTTCGGTTGGCGTTGGGTAGCCGACGATCACTTTCATCATGAAGCGATCGAGTTGCGCCTCTGGGAGCGGGTAGGTGCCCTCGGATTCGATCGGGTTCTGCGTGGCGAGCACAAGGAATGGGTTTGGTACATCGTGGGTGTCGCGGCCAATGGTGACCTGTCGTTCCTGCATGACCTCGAGCAGCGCGGACTGCACCTTGGCAGGCGCACGGTTGATTTCATCCGCGAGAAGCAAGTTAGTGAACACCGGACCGAGCGAGGTCTGGAATTCGCCCGACTTCTGGTTGTAAATCCGAGTACCGGTGAGATCTGCTGGGACGAGGTCGGGGGTGAACTGGATGCGTTGGAACTCTCCGCCGATGGCCTCGGACAAGGTCTTGATGGCGAGCGTCTTTGCGAGCCCGGGTACACCTTCAACCAACACGTGGCCGCGGGCGAGCAAGGCGACGATCAGCTGCTCGAGGAGCAGGTCTTGGCCAACGATGACCTTTTTGACTTCGAACAGCACCTGTTCGAGAGCGCGATGTGCTCCGTCGGGCGCTGGTGGTGGGGGGTCAGATGAAATGAATGTCATTGTTGGGGCCCTCCGGCCGCGCCTTCTGCGGTAGCGATAGGGACCGCGAATCCGATTCCGGAGAAGAAGTCTTCTCCGGTCGGGCTTGCGAGCGCTGTCACGATTCCGACGACTTGTCCGTTGCGATTAATGAGTGGTCCACCCGAGCTGCCAGGGTTCACGGCAGCGTCGAATTGAATGAGGCCTTCAAGGCTGAGGTCATCGTCGATGGGAAGGGTTCGGTCGAGTCCCGAGACCACGCCTTCGCTGAAAGATCCGGTGAGCCCGAGCGGGTTACCCAAGGCATAGACGGGCTCGCCAATGGCGACACCTCCGCCGAGTACCGCAGGCACGAGCACCTGCGGTTGTTGCGCTACGGACAACACTGCAATGTCGTTCGCTGGGTCGGATTCGAGAATGGTCGCTGTGGTGACCGAACCGTCGGTGAACGACACCTGAATCTCGCCGTCGCCGTCGACGACGTGGAATGCGGTCATGATGTCGGCCTGGTCGTTGATAACCACGCCGGTTCCGATCGACCCGAGGTCGCCTTCTCCCACCTGAATGAGCACCATGGACGGGATCAGCGTGTTGAAGATCGCGGGGCCGATGGGTTCGGGGATGGTCGTGTCGGCAAAGGCCTCGTCGATCGAGGTTCCGACTTGCTCAGGAGTTGCAGTCTCGGGACGGCTTGACGCCCACCAGATTGCGGCGACAGCAAGGGCCGCGACCATGAAGAACAGGCCGGTCAAGGCGAGTCGCATCCGGATCGTGCGCGTCTGGACACCGACAAGAGCTTCGGTCAGCTCTTCATGTGGCTCGGGATCTGGCTCGTCGAGCGGGTTCGGAGGCGGTGCTGAAGCACTCGGCGCGCCAAACAGCGGCGGCGGAGCCTTGGGCATCGGAGGCGTTGGAAGCGGAGAGGTCGCCGTGGGTGCAACGCCTTGCTCGCCAGGCGGCGGTGGAGGCGGGGGCGCGTCGGAGTCGTCGAACTCCGGGATTGCCACCGGCGGCGGCAACGGACGTGAACCAAACGGTCTTGTGGACGACATCAGCAGTCTCCAAGTTACCCGTACAATCCATGCCTGGTCAGTCAAGGACCCGTTCTACGGCGAATCCTTCAGTAACTCTCGCGCTGTCTCTGGCGCTGGGAGATCGCGATTTTGGAGCCATCTTTGGGCCATCTGTGTGGTTATCTGGCGTCGGGGTCGGAGCCTTGGGTGTAGACCCAATTGCCGTCGAGGCGCTCGAAACTGCTGAGCTCGTGGAGCTCAAGGGGTGCGTCGTTGCGTCGAAAGCGGGCCTTGAATTCGACCGATCCCGCGGCGTCGAGGCTGCCGCCAACGCTGTCGATTACCTCTAGGCGCTCCCACACGACGTCGTCAGGAAATGCGATTGCCGCTGGACGGGTCTGTGGATGCCACGTGGCGAGAAGGAACGCTTCGTCGGCGAGTACGTAGGCGCAAAATCGTGCCCGCATAGTGTCCTCGGGAGTACTGCCGAGCCCGGCGAATCCCTGGCGGTGAAGCGGGCCGCAGCAGCGGCCATAGGCCCGGCCGCGGCCACAGGGACAGGTCTCGGAGTCATCGAGATGATCAATTCGGGCGGTCACGTGTTTCGAGCGTAGCCTCGGACTAGTGAGGCGGCGCGGTAGGTTTGAACCAATGACTCTGACCGAAACCCAAGAAGCGATTCTCGATGCGGTGCAGTCGGTGATCGTGCGCGAAGGCGTGGGTGGCGCAAGCATGCGACAGGTCGCTGAAACTGCCGACGTTTCACTCGGGCTGCT
>CAYTUB010000185.1:0-3089 GCA_964441145.1 uncultured Acidimicrobiales bacterium | reverse complement strand
TCGACATCATCGACGCGGAAATACAGGCTGAAGGTTCCGCCCGGCACATCGTCTACCGAGAATGCTTGCGGCGCGTCCTCGGCGAGGTTGTGGCGGTCCTGGAGCATCATCTCGGTCTCCCCCAACCGCACGGAGGCAAAGATGGCGCCGTCGATGATGCCGCCATCCATGTCGGCCAACTGATCGGGGTCGACGGTGAAGGCGATCGTTCCGCCAAGACCATCGACATAGAACGCCAGACTCGCCGGCACGTCGGTGACCATCAGATTGGGACTCATCGAATTGACCATGGAGCTACCTTACGCACTTCCAGTGACAGAGCGCTTTGGCGATTACTGTGGCGGCGTGATCTTCACCGAAACACCCCTCGCTGGCGCCTACATGATCGATGTCGAACGCATCGAGGACGATCGCGGCTTCTTTGCTCGGGCATGGGCCGAAGATGAATTCGTCGCCCACGGGCTGAACCCCGTCATCGCCCAGACCAACATGTCGCATACCTTGAAGGCCGGCACGTTCCGCGGCTTCCACTGGCAAGACCCACCCAACGGCGAAGCCAAGACCGTCCGTTGCATCTCGGGTTCGGTGTTCGACTGCATCATCGATATGCGGCCCGACTCAGATACCTACCGACAATGGTTCGGCGTCGAGCTGTCAGCAAAGAACCAACGGATGCTCTACATCCCCGAACAGTTCGCCAACGGTTTCCTCATCACCGCCGACGACACCACCCTGCTCTACAACGTGACCCGCCCCTACCAACCGGGCAACGAACGGGGCATCCGCTGGGACGACCCCGCGATCGGCGTGGAATGGCCACAGTCAGTCGAGCACGTCAGCGAAAAGGACAGGGCTTGGCCTGAGTTGGACCACCACGAACAGTAGGCCTATGACCTGCATTGTTACGCCATGTTACGATCCAACGCCCGACTCCCAACTAGATCGTTACCCCTCTTACACTCTGCGCTACGAGCCGCGGCGTGTTGGCATCATCTGGCGAACCTAGAGCGGAATACCGTTGAGACGAGTTGTAGATACGACCAACGCTTCATCTTCGAATGCTTTCACGGGCAGCGCGAACCAGGGTCCTTCGGCTAAACCCGAGATCGACCTCAGACCGGTCTCGGTAACGTTTGCTCAAAGCGGCTCTGACAGCGCGGAGCTCAGAGCGTATCGAGAGCTCCGCACGGAATGTGTCAGGAAGTACGGCTGGATCGATCTTCGAGATGGACAAGAAGACCACGACGTTTACGATCTTCCTGACCGTCAGACGTATTCGGTCCTCCTCCATAGAGGTTCGGAGCGGCAACTCCTCGCTGGAATTCGAATTACGAGTCCGCTAAGCGATGATCCAATGGATTCGCTCTCGTTTCAAATGTGGGGTGATCAACGTACCGAAATGCAACTCGATCAGACTCTCAAGAATCTATTTCGCGAACGGCGGATGATTGACACGACGAGGCTGCTCACCACCCCAGAAGGCACGGCTACCCACCTTCTAATGACTCTCGGGGCCTGCCTCGGACGAACTCATGGAAATTTGGGAGCCTTTTACACAGTGGAACGGCGTGCGTTTCTATTTCTTCAGCGGATGACCAAGATCAAAATTCATGTGTTTCATGAAGGTCAGCTAGGAGATGTTAGGTGCGTGCTTGGATACATCCCGCCGCTAGGGGACGTGCTGACCATCCCAGAACTCGAAGGTGGACTCATCCATGCGGGCGCAAATCTCGCAGGATCCAAAAGTCGAACGGCCCTGTTTGACGGTGCTTCCTCCAACCTTCAAAACCAGTAAAAACACGCTAAGACTCGGCGATTGCGCGCCGAATATGAACTATGCACGAGGCTGGGCGAGTAACAAAGTATCTCGCTGCGAGTACCGTCGTCGCGATCTTAGCCTTTTGGGACACCGATGGTATCGGCGGTGCGTTGGTACTCGTGTGGACTTTAGGCGCGGCTGCCGCGCTGGTTTGGCAAAGCAGATTGCCGCGTCCAGAAGGGCCATCCATCCTGCCGATCCTCGGTTGGACTGGCTTCCTCTTGGCCGCAGGCGTCGTTATTCGTTCGATCCATGGCGCGTTGATCGACCAGCCGTTCCCGTTTCCCTCTCCAGCGGACCTCCTGCACTTTCCGGCATACGTACTCATGGTGACCCTCCTGTGGAAGTTGTATCGCGCTCGATCTACGGGAACGAACGTCGATGCATGGCTTGATGGCATCGCCCTCTCCCATGCAATCGCGATTATCGCGTGGGTGACGTTCTATGGGGATTTTGTCTTCGACGACACCATTCCGTTTTTAACGCGTCTCGCAAACGCTCCTTTCGATATCACCGTGGCGATCAGCGCCATAATCGTGTTGCGAATCAGTGCAACACCCGGAGCACGTCCTCATGCCTATCGCCTGCTGGCTTGGGGCTTCGCGGCTCTTGCGTTCGTTGACCTGGCGGCAGCGGTCACCTTGGCCCAGGGGACAGGCCTATCCCTCACCGTAGCTTTGAGCCCATTCGCAGCTTCCCTTGCTGTTGCCGCGGCTCGGCACGAGTCCGTGCATGAAGTCCTGAAGCCGCACCAACCTGAGGAAGTCCGCTACAACAAACTTCGACTCGGACTCATTTCGATCTCGCTCCTCGCACCGGTCTTCGTCGTTGTGTTTCACAGAAACGCAGAGGGCCGCAATCTCTTTGTCGTCATCGGCCTCGTGATTAGTCTGGCCGTCGTAATGACCATCCGCGCCGTTCGCATTGTGCACGACCATCAGCGCGCAACAGAGCTCGAGCGGACACTCGCTACCGAAGTCGCCAGGCTCGCACAAGAGGATTCAACGCCGGAACGCCTACGGCGCGAGATTCTGCATTCATCGCGAAAGCTACTTCCCGCACGAGCTCACATCGCAATTGGTGAGGCACAACCGGATCAGGAGGACCTATGGAGCGTACCCCTGACGTCGGATGGCCAAAAGCAGTCCAATTCCAACCACCTGCTTGTCCGCAATTACCGTCCAGATCCGCGAGAAGAGCGACTGCTAAGGACCCTCTTGATCGACGGGGAAAGAATCATGCGGGCTTCGAACGCGAGAATGCTTGACGC
>CAYTUB010000184.1:0-3177 GCA_964441145.1 uncultured Acidimicrobiales bacterium | reverse complement strand
GACACCCGCTGGTGGCGATGCCCACGGGTACCACTGCCAGTTGATCGTGATGCCGAATGGCAAGTTCAGATCGCCGAAGGCGGCGACCCAGTTGAACAAGGCGTATGCGACGAGGACTGCGCCAACCGCGGTGGCCTTGCCGGCAAACTTCTCGCCGGTCAGGAAGTAGAGAAGCGCTCCACCACCAAGGGCAAAGCCTGCGGCCATCGGGATGTCCGTAGAGAACAGGTGAGCCGAATCAAAGGCCGGGTCGCGCAGTACGAGGAAGATCAAGAACGCCGGGCCAATGGTCCACCACAACACGGTGACCATCCGCAGAGGCTTCCAGTTTCGAAGTGCGGATCCCGCTCCGATACCTCCAGCGAGCAGGGCCATCATGATGGTCCATGGCACCTTTGTGGATAGTGCCACGGTGCCTGACTCACGGATTACTTCGCCGTCGGCGAATTCGAAGCGGCCAAACGGTACGAGCCAAACGATCGCCACAACCGCTACGGCAAGCCCCACGATGAACTGCAGCACGGTGACCGTGCGTTCATCGTCAGCGTCAAACCCGCCAGCCTTGATTGCGATGCCGCCGATTGCAGCGAGCACCAACCCGAGGATGAGCGAGAAGATCACTCGGTTGTCGCCGTAGTTCGTCGACACGATGGCGAAGATCGCCAGAATGACGCCAGCGGCGAACACCTTGGTGAGCAGTGCTCGGATCCTCAGCGTCGTGTTCGGAGCGAACGCCGCGACGGTCAAGCCGCCCATAAGCAGCAGTGACCCGAGCGAGAACCAAATACGGCCGTATTGAGATGCCGGGAAGTTGAACGTGAACAGCGTGCGCATGTTCGTCCATACCGAGCCCCACAGTCGCTCCTCGCTGAAGATCAACCCAGCGAGCCAGCGCAAGACGATCAAGCCAAAGATGGCGAAGATGATCGTGACAAAGGTGTTGCCCGCTGAGCTGAAGAGATTCTTCTTCATCCAGTCGGTCGCGTTGTCGGCTTTCTTTGCCGGCGCCGGCGGCGTCAGCCTTGCCTCTTGATAACCGGCGAGCGCCTCTGGGTCTGCGATGTTTACTCCGGCGTCTCCGCCTGCTCCAGCAGCCATGTCAGCGCTCCACAATCTTGAGTCGTTTGTTGATGGTGTTGACAACGAACGAGATCGTGAGCGAGAGGCTCAAGAAGAACGCCATCCAGATGACGAACACGGCGAGCGCCTGTCCGTTTTTGTTGAAGATCGATTGGCCGACCTGCACCACGTCGGAGAGCCCGACAGCGATCGCAAGCGACGTGTTCTTCGTGATGTTCAGGTACTGGTTGCCAAGTGGTGGCATCACGATGCGGAAAGCCTGAGGAAGGATGACCTTGCGCAGTGACTGCAGTCGGCCGAGGCCGAGCGCCGATGCGGCTTCGGTCTGACCCTTGTGGACCGCCAGGATTCCACCGCGGACGATCTCGGCGATGAAGCTGGCGGTGTAGAGCACCAAACCAACAAGTAGAGACGCACGGAAGACGGTGAGGTTCCAACCGGTCGGGCCGTAGTTGGCGAAGTTGCCAGCCGTAATGGTGGGCAACTGGCCATCGAGTGGACGACTGCCTCGCTCGCCACCGAACTTGTCGCCGAGCCAGCCCCAGAAGTCGCTACCGGAGTTGATGACCCAGCTCGAAAGCCCTGGCCATACCGACCAGACCACAAAGGAGAAGAGCGCAGCGCCGACGAGGGCGAAGATCATGCGGAAGTAATCGTCGTCGGTCAGCTTTGCAATACCGGCTGGGGTGCGTCGTGAGTTCAAGAAGCGCACGATGAACGAGATAGCGAGCGTGAAGGCGATGCCACTCATGATGAGCTGCATCACCGGCTGGGGAATGTTTGCCCATGGCTCTTCGGGAGCGCCGAGGACATCACCAAGGAATCCCATCACCGGGTTGATGAACCAGCCGACGATTGCGAACAACGCCAGGATTCCCCATGTTGCTGTGCCCGCATTGTTCCGGCCGCCATTGGTTGCTTGGTAGTTGTTGAAGTACTTGCGAACGGGAATCGACACGAGGCCGCCGATCGCAATGAAGGCGACCCATTGATAGAAGCCATCGCCGTAGAAGACTCGAGGCACGGCCAACCCTCGCTGAGAGAGGAAGGCGATGCCCTTGATTGGTTCGCCCCCGTCGTTGGTCAGTTCGGGGAGCGTGCGTCCAATGATGAACAGCCACAGAAGGATCTGCACGAGAACCGGAATGTTTCGGATGGTCTCGATGTAGGCCGACGCTGCACGGCTTGCGAGGAAGTTGTTCGACAAGCGGGCGAGTCCAATGAGCACGCCGAGGATCGTTGACAACAAGATGCCGATCGCCGCGGTCTGCACCGTGTTGACCATGCCGACCCACAGCGCACGACCGGCGTTTGGTGGGTTGGTATCGATGCCCTCACTGAGCTGAATGTTCGCTGGACCATTGACCCAGTCGAACGAGAATTGAATGTTGTTGCCTGCCAAGCCGTCAGCGGCGGTATTGATCAGGAAGAGGAACGCTCCGACTGCCAGTGCCAGAACGGCGATCTGGGCTAGCCAGGCTAAGAATTTAGAGTTCCTCCACAAGGGAGGACGCTTTTGCGACGCCTCGATCTTTCGAGCCGGCGGGGTCAGATCTGTGACCGCCACGATGGTGAGCCTCCTCGCGTACCTCTTGTACGCCAGAGGTGTTCGGCTGCCCGAACACCGATTGTTATTTCCGAAATCGAGCGGCGAGCGCTACTCGATGTGCTTGTTGGTGCGAGACCCCGGTTTCCCGTTGCCCCGCACCAACCAAGCGTTACATCTCAGAGGCTGCCAAATTGGTCACCCCTGCTGTCACGCATACAAATGCGGTGACAAATTGCTCAAATTAGCGAGCTGGTGGAGCGTAAATGAGACCACCGTTGAGCCAGCTGTCGTTGAACGAACCTGCACGCTCAAGACCTACTGGGTTCAGGTTACGGTTGAAGATTTCGTCGTAGGTTCCAACCTGGGTGATGGTGTTCAAGAATGCGTCTGCGGAGAGACCCATTGCGCTTTGAAGTTCACCTTCGCCGCCGAGGAGACGTACAACCTCTGGAGGTCCATCGGATGCCATAGCTGCTGCGTTGTCGCTGGTTACGCCGTACTCATCACCAAGGATGAAGGTTGCGTAAACGGTCCAGTTGATGACGTCA
>CAYTUB010000183.1:0-3255 GCA_964441145.1 uncultured Acidimicrobiales bacterium | reverse complement strand
CGAGTTCAGCCGCCCAGAGTCCAATGAAGAATGGGTGAGGCAATCCAGCGATAGCGAACGAGACCACCCGAGCAATGCCTCCAAGGAACAGCGCACCCAACACGATGTTGAGCGCCCACAGCCGGGCTCGGACGTTCTGGCTCACCCACACGAGCGCAGCTCCGTAGGGAAGAAATAGCGCGGTGTAGAACCGATGTTGACTATCGATGCTGGGGGTAACCGTTTGGGTATCGGGTAGCCACGCTTGCCCCAGGGCCACGTGGGTGAGCGAGATCCCGATGATCACTACACCCGACACCAACGTCAACCACTTCAGCGTGTTCTCCATGAGGCCAAGTGTGAAGGAGGAGCGACACGCGGTCTTGTACAAACGAGCTATCTCGAAATCAGCCTTGGGTGTCGGAGGCGATGCTCAGCATCTGCTCGATGTCGAGTTCGGTTTCGAGTTGTGCGGCCCAGCTTTCGAGGGCTTGGTCGACTCGTTCGCTGTAGTGCAGGCCGGTTGCCTTGCGTCCGGAGCAGAGCTGCGCGAGATAGCTGGCCCGGAACTCGTCGCTCATCTTGTTCCTCGGGTCCGAAGCTGCCGGCTACGTAAACGGATCGCTCGTGAACGTGGCGGGCGGCCGCTGAGTTCAACACCGGCGGGCCCTCTACAATCGAGGCATGGAGCGGCGTCTAATTCCGGTGAGTTGCACTCTGCCGACCGAGGATGCCCGGACGCAGGCCGACGAATGGGTCGACCTCGTACGCAACGCGACCGAAGTTCGCAGGACCGAGATGGGAGCGTCGCTTGCTCTGCCGGCGAACCTCTTCGATGCGGCGAGCGACCTCGCGAAGCGAGAAGCCCAATGCTGCTCGTTTCTCCAGTTCGAACTCTCCGAGGTCGCCGATGAGGCCTTCACCCTTACGGTCCTGACCGAGACGGCGGACGGGGTCGAGGCGATCAACTCCATTTTGCATCCAAGCTAACTACCGCAGGTTCGAGCAGACCCGCGGGCGATGTCACAGTTCAACGCCGTGTTTCGTCGAATAGGTATGAACGCACAAAACTGGGACCGAGCCGACGTCGTGATCATCGGAGGCGGGCTGGCCGGGCTGACCGCGGCAGCCACCGTCGCCAAACATGGCAAACGTGCCATCGTGCTCGAACGGCACCAGTCCGTGGGGGGCGACGCTCGAAGCTCAACCCATGAAGGCTTCACCTTCAATCAGGGCCCCCATGCCCTATATCGAGGCGGTCCAGGGGAACGAATCCTCACGAAGTTGGGTGTAAGGATCGAGGGTGGCGTGCCGCCGGTGAAGGGCCGAATCGTTTTTCACAACGAGAGCTTCGCCGCACCAGCAGGACCGAGCACGCTGCTCCAGACGAAGGGCTTTGATGTTCGAGACAAGATCGAGATCGCCAAGGTCTTGGGGAAGGTCCCCAAACTTGCGCCCAAGCGCCTAGCATCGCTCACCACTCGGCAATGGATCGACGACCAGGTGACTCGCGAGCGGCCGCGCCAGCTGCTGCTCCTTATGTCGCGGCTGACTACCTACGGCAATCACCCCGACGACATGAGCGCCGAAATCACCTCCCACCAGTTGCAGCTGGCACTCGGACCGGGGGTGCTCTATCTGCACGGTGGTTGGCAGCGTCTCGTCGACCAGCTCGCTGCCATGCCGGGCGTGCAAGTACACCCGGGGGAGTCGGTCACGGAGTTGCCCGACGTTCCGGCGGTCATTATCGCCGGCGGACCGACGCTGGCTGAGCGTCTCCTTGAACGACGATTCGCTGTCGGACCGAAAGCCGAAGTGAGTTGTCTCGATCTTGGGTTGAGGCGTGCACCTGACCACGACGTCGTGCTCGGGGCCGATGCCCCGATGTATTTCTCCAATCACTCTGCGGTCGCCGACGTCGCGCCGCCCGGACGCTTTGGCGCTTCGGCGCTGCAGTACCTGGGGCCAGGCGATTCCCCCGATGCAGCAGCGATCCGCGAGTTCGTGCGTCACGCTGGGATCCGCGACGATGACATCGTGTTCGATCGCAAACTCCACCGCATGACCGCGGTTTCGGCAGTCGCCACCGCGGCGAGTGGCGGATTGGCTGGCCGTCCCGGCGTGTCCGATACAGGAGCCCACAACGTATTCCTCGCTGGTGATTGGGTCGGGGACGAGGGACATCTCGCCGACGCAGCCATCGCCAGCGGCAACGCTGCTGCGATCGCGGCGATCCGGACACTCTCGAAGGTCACGACATGACGACCGAACTCGCGGAGAACTTCGAGGCCCAGCGTCCACGCCTCCGCGCGATCGCCTATCGGATCTTGGGAACTCCAGACGATGCCGACGACGCGGTGCAGGATGCGTGGTTGCGCTATTCGGCAGCTGACCATTCCACGATCGAGAACCCGAGTGCGTGGCTCACAACCGTGGTCACTCGACTGGCGATCGACAAGCTACGTTCGGCGAGCCGGACCCGAGAAACCTACGTTGGGCCGTGGCTTCCCGAGCCGGTGCTCGTCGAGCAGCCATTCGACGCGCCTCCCGAAGATGCGGCCGTCCTCGCCGAGTCACTTTCGATCGGCATGCTCGCTGTCCTCGAACGACTCTCACCACTGGAACGAGCGGTATTCATCCTCCACGAAGTCTTCGCCTACCCGCTCGGCGACGTCGCCGACATCATCGAGCGCCAACCAGCGGCGACGCGCCAGCTGGCCAAGCGAGCACGTGATCACCTCATCGAGGGTCGCCCTCGATTCGAACAGGACCCCGACGACATCGAGACTCTGACGCAACTCCTGATGGCAGCGGCGCTCGAAGGGGACGTTGACACGCTGCAGTCGTACCTAGTCGACGACATCATCCACATTTCTGACGGCGGTGCCGATTATCGAGCCGCGCGAGCACCGATAGTCGGAAGCGAGCGCGTGACGCGCTTCTTCATCAACCTCGCCAGTCGCGTCGACCCGTCTATGGAGTTCCATCTCGTACGAGCAAATGGCCAGCTAGCCGGTTACATGACCCAAGGCGGCGAACCATACATGCTGCTCATTTCCAACTGGGTCGATGGCAAGGTCACCGCGTCCTACGGCGTCCGCAACGCCGACAAGCTCGCCTCGTTCCACCGCGCGTGGAAGGACCAGTTGCAGCCCTAGAACCGCTTCGCTGCGGAGAGGAACGCAGCCCCGCGGGCGGCCCCGGCGAGAATCACCATTGTCGCGATCAGAGCAGGGATGAGCAGCGAAATCGCAATGACCCACTCCGGCGAGCCTG
>CAYTUB010000182.1:0-3362 GCA_964441145.1 uncultured Acidimicrobiales bacterium | reverse complement strand
GAGGTGGGATTCGAACCCACGGACCCGTGAAGGTCACATCGTTTCCAACGATGCCAGTTCGGCCGCTTTTGTACTCCTCCAGCAAACGGTCAGGTGACTACCGAAGCAGTTGCCTGACCGAAGCAGGCTCTCACGATACAAGATCGCCCAACAATGCCGCTACCACGAATCCAGTAGAACCGGAGCATCACGTGGTCTGCGCCACGCCTTTTGCGTTGGCCGTCACGACTGTGTACACCCCGATGATGATCAGCACGCCACCAACGATCTCGATCACACCCAAGAGCTCGCCGCGAAAGAGCCACCCGAAGAACACGCCGAAGAGCGGGATCAGGTACGCCGTCGACGCAGCCACGGTTGGCGACGCCCGTTTCACGACAGTCGCGATCAGCGAGAAGGTCACGGCGTTGGCTGGGATCGCTGCGTAGAACAGCGGTGCGAATAGACCGATGGTCCACTCGGTCGAGCCGACTCCCTCCACGATGAGGGCAAATGGAATGAGCACACACGCCGACATGATCAGCTGTACCCCGACGAGCATGATCGGGGAGACCTTGGTGAAGTCCTGCCATTTCAAATAGACGGTTCCGAAGGCCCAGGCAATGGCACTGAGCACGAGCGTCACCACGCCTATAGCGGTTGTCTCTCCTCCGAGAGACGGACTCGCCAACACCGCTGCGCCGATCAAGCCGGTCGCCAATCCGATCTTGGCGAGCTTCGGCGTTGGCGATCGTAGGAGCACCAGCGACAGTACGGCGGTGAAAAGCGGCATCGTCGAGGCAACCAACGCTCCTAGTCCGGCAGGCACCCGGTTCACCCCAAACACCAATAGCGCACTCGACACGGTCGTGATACTCAGGCTGACCATAAAGATGTCGAATAGTTGGCGGCGGTTGGTAGGGACGCGCTCGCCTCTCGCGGTGGCCAACACGAGAAGGAACGTTCCTCCGAGAACTGTCCGCATTCCGGCAAGAAGGAATGGGGTGGTGTGATCGAGAGCGAATTTCAAGACGGAGAAGTTGGCGCCAATCAACGCCGCGATGAGTACCACGATCCCAAGGAGCCAACGGTCGTTCATCGGTGCCATCTTTACCCAGGGCCAACGACCAGCGCGAGCCGCGCGCGAACAGACCCAAACCCACCTGTTCGGCTCCGGCCGGTTCCGGAACAAACGCCCCGCCAATGCCGAAGAGCGCGGTCACTTCGAACCCCAACGGACTGACGAAGGAGACACCGAGCACGAAGGCAATTGCGCTCGCCCAAGCCACGCGAGGCTACCGATATATCGTCAACCGATATGTAGTTTCTAGTGCGGCAGCGCGTCCGGTTGCACTAGAGCGACGTCGCCAGTGGATTCGGTCCGAGCATCGAGATCGCGCAGGAAGTCTTCGATGCGCATCGGCCGGCCGATGAGGTACCCCTGCAAGGTGGTCACACCGAGAGCCCTCACCGCCTCGAGTTCTTCCATCGTCTCGACACCTTCCGCGATCACGGTGATATCGGATTCCGCGCAGAAGCGCGTCACACCCTTCACGATCTCCCCCAGAGGCCCAGCTGCGCCCTCCACGAGCGTGCGATCGAGCTTGAGGTCGGTGAACGGAAGATGTGAAAGCCGGGCAACGCTCGAGTACCCAGCACCAAAATCGTCGATCGCAAGTCGAATGCCGAGATCACGCAAGCCAAAGACCGAGCTTTCCCAGACACGCTGCTCGCTCAACCGAACGGACTCGGTGACTTCTAGCATGAGGTTCATTGGCTCGACGTTGTGGCGCTTCAGGAGACGGGCAACGCGCTCCGGGACTTCAGAATCAAGAAGATGCGATGCGGCAATGTTCGCCGAGACGACGAGGTCATAACCTTTGCTTTCGAGTCGGGCAGCAAGCATCACGGCATGCTCGAGCATGTCGTCATCGAGCTGACCGAGGAATCCGTTCTCGATCAACATGTCCATGAACATCGCCGGCTCGAGCAAAGTGCCATCATCGAGTTGCCAACGGGCGAGGATTTCGGCTCCGACGACACCCTCGTCAACAACGATCGGTTGCACGACGGGGACAACGGGGAGCTGTGTCCGATCGGTCGCGGTGATCGCCAGAGAGCGCTCAAACCGATCCCGTATCGCACCCTCGCTGCGCACGATCTTGGTGCCGGCACGCTTGGCGTGTCGAAGCGCATGGCCAGCCTCGCTCTTCAAGCGATCACCGTTGTCGTCCAGAATTCCGCTGGCGACGCCGACCGAGAGCGACACGTTTAACGAACCATCACGTTCGATGAGCTCGACAGCTACCGGGTCCGCGGTCGTGGCCTCGAGGTCGTGAGTGCCTGCAGCGACAGCGACGAACTCGTCTCCCCCATATCGGGACACCGTCCAACCGTCGGTCAGTTCTTCGCGGAGATGGTTTGAAAGTGCAATCAGTGCTTGATCGCCAACACCATGACCCTGCGTGTCGTTGATGTGTTTGAACCGATCGGCATCGAACACCGCCAGCGTGACGACTTGGCCACGCAGCTCAAGAAGCTCCTGTTGAAGACCACGTCGATTACAAAGCCCGGTCAGAGGATCGGTCAACAACTCCTCGTTCGTCCTTTTCAGACTGTCCGTCAGCCCATCGCGAAGATCACGGTTCTCGAAGGCGAGAAATGTCATCGCCACCACAGCCAAAGAAACGCCGACCGCGACCACCGGACCCAAGGTGACGAACAACATCACCAATAGCGGGATCGCGGCAAGCAACGAGCCTCCGAACCAGATTGGAACGGGGAGATATGGCACGGAGGCTAACTCAAAGCTGATGTAGGCGAGCAGAAGACCACCCGCGATCCAAGGAGCTGCCGGGTTCCCTCCACCCCAAACCAAAACCGACACGGCGATTGCGCCAAACAACAGGCCGGCGGTGGATTCCCACAAGGACCAGATCCAGCGATTACCGGTCCACGAAACCAAGCCGAGGAACGCAAGGGATTGGACCGCAAATACGATCGCCCACCAGACGACGAAGCTAGTGGGCGCCCACTCTTGCAGCGTCAACGGCCCAATCAAACAGCCTGCAAAGGTGCCAGGCACCGAGATCTTCAGCTGGTCAAGAAATCGTCCTCGCGGAGTCTCGGCAATCGTCAAGAGATTGCTCACAAAGAGCCAGTCGGCTTTCCGCCTGCGAAATTGAGCCACCAAGGAATAGAAAGGGCAGACCCCGCGCATTTCGCAGAGCGGCACGGCGGACCGTACCTGGACGCCCGGCCGCCTCTACACAGTCCGCACCACCGGTCTGGCGAGATTGAGCGGCACGGAAGACACGGTATGGTGAACACAGCCCGCTTTGGGGTGTGACGGTCGGGTCCTGTGCAACAGGGACTTGTGAACC
>CAYTUB010000181.1:0-3395 GCA_964441145.1 uncultured Acidimicrobiales bacterium | reverse complement strand
GCTTCACCCGCTGGGTCGACGGACAGTACGCCTACGACCGCCCCGAGCTCGGCCTATCGAACTGGGAATTCGGACGCCTCTTCGGCCGAGGCGGAGTCCTCAGCGGCGACAGCGTCTACACAATCCGAGCCCGCGTCACCCAAACCGACCCCGCACTCCGGCGCTAACAGCATTTCTTCGAAGGGTTTGGACCGTCTGACGGTCCGCAGGCTTCGAAGATTGTCGATGGTGTTTCTTCGAAGGATTTGGACCACGTGACGTTCCGCAGGCTTCGAAGATTGTCGATGGTGTTTCTTCGAAGGATTTGGACCGTGTGATGATCCGCAGGCTTCGAAGATTGTCGATGGTGTTTCTTCGAAGGATTTGGACCGTGTGATGATCCGCAGGCTTCGAAGAATGTCGAGTTCCGGGCCGACCGCCAAGGGACTGGCCGGATAGCCTCATCAAATGGATCACCGCTTTACCGATGTCGCTGAAGTTCGCGACAAACTCGCTTCTGTCGACTATCTCGCCGATGATGCCACCGCTGGAATCGTGCATCTCGCCGATCGTCTCGAAAAGCCGATCCTGATCGAAGGCCCAGCCGGTACGGGCAAGACCCAGTTGGCGAAGTCGGTGGCCGAAATGACCGGCGCAAAGCTCATCCGTCTCCAGTGCTACGAAGGGCTCGACGAAGCCAAGGCGCTGTATGAGTGGAACTACAAGAAGCAGCTCCTTCGTATCCAAGCCGACCGCAGCGGCGAGGCCGACTGGAACGAGCTCGAAGACGACATCTTCTCCGAAGAGTTCTTGCTGGAACGGCCGCTTCTGGAAGCGATTCGTGCCGAAGAGCCGGTCGTATTGTTGATCGACGAAGTCGACCGCGTCGAGATCGAGACCGAAGCGCTTCTGTTGGAGATCCTCTCGGAGTACCAAGTCTCGATTCCTGAACTCGGCACCGTTACGGCCAAGCAGATCCCGCTCGTGTTCCTGACCTCGAACAACACCCGCGAACTGTCCGAAGCGCTCAAGCGTCGCTGCTTGTATCTGCACCTCGACTACCCAGACATGGAACGCGAGAAAGAAATCGTCACTACCCGCGTGCCCGGAATTAGCGATCACCTCGCACAGCAGGTCGCCCGAGTCGTCCGTTCGATTCGCCAACTCGAATTGAAGAAGCATCCATCGGTAAGCGAGACCATCGACTGGGCCCGCACGCTCGTGATGTTGGGTATCGACCAGATCGACGCCGAGACCGCTACCGACACGATCAACATCTTGTTGAAGTACCGCACCGACATCGACAAGGCGGTCAAAGACATGAACGCGAACGCCGACAGCTACACCAGCTCGGACTGAGCAAGTGACCACAACGCCACCTACCGCGGAGCTGAACGGCGCTGCGGAGGAGCCAACGCCGCTACTCGACCTGCTCACAGGGTTCATCGTCGAGCTCCGAAACGCAGGCCTTCCCGTCAGCCTCACGGAGAACCTCGACGCTATGGAGGCGATCCAGCACATCCCACTCGAAGATCGCACGGCGCTCAAGTACGCACTCGCTGCGACGCTAGTGAAGAACCACTCTCACTGGAAAGCTTTCGAGATCGTCTTCGACGTGTACTTCTCGCTGCGAGGTGAGGAGTACGAACTCGACACCGAGCTATCGGACGCCCCCCTCGAGGACGAAGAAGAGGACCCGGACGCTCCGGGCGGCGCTGGTCAAGGTGACAAGGGCCAAGGCGGCTCCGGGCGGGGCATGACCCCCGAGGAACTCGCCGAGATGTTGTACAACGCCCTGCAAAAAGGCGACGAAGCAATGATGCGTTCGATGGCGCGTGAGTCGGTACGCCGCTATGCGGGCATGGAACCGGGGCGCCCCGTAGGCGGCACCTACTACCTCTACCGGACGTTGCGAAATCTCGACCTCGACGGCGTGCTCGAAAAGCTCATGCAACAAGAGCAAGACACCGAGGGCGACACGAGCGCATTTGAACAACGGCTCAAGCGAGACGAATACAACGACCGGATCGAAGCGCTCAAGAAGGAGATCGAGGCGGAGATCCGTCGACGTCTCGTCGCCGATCGTGGTGTTGAGGCCATGGCCAAGACCCTTCGTAAGCCACTGCCCGAAGACGTCGACTTCATGCACGCCAGCCGCGAAGAGATGGCCAACCTTCGCAAGGCCATCTATCCGCTCACGAGGAAGCTCGCAGTGCGCCTAGCTCGTAAGCGCCGACGCGGACGCAAGGGGCCGCTCGACTTCCGCCACACGATCCGAACGTCGCTGTCCTATGGCGGTGTTCCCGCAGAGCCCAAGTTCCGAAACCCTCGGCCAAAGAAGCCCGAGATCATGGTCATCGCCGATATCTCCGGGTCGGTCGCCGCATTCGCCCGCTTCACCCTCCACCTCGTCTACGCACTGTCGAGCCAATTCACTCAGGTCAGATCCTTTGTGTTCATCGATGGGCTCGACGAGGTCACCGAGTTCTTTGAACAGACCGACGACATCACCGAAGCCATCCACCGGGTCAACAGCGAAGCCGATGTGGTCTGGGTCGACGGCCACTCCGACTACGGCCACGCGCTCGAAGTCTTCTGGAACAACTACGGAAAGGACGTCGGACCAAAGACATCGGTGCTGATCCTCGGCGATGCTCGGAACAACTACCACGCACCAAACAGTTGGATCATCAAAGACGTCGCTGAACGGGCCCGCAACGTGTTCTGGCTAAACCCTGAACCCAAGAGCTATTGGGATACCGGCGACTCGATCATCGGCGAATACAGCCAATACTGCGATGGGATCTTCGAAGTCCGTAACCTACGTCAGCTCGAATCGTTCGCCGACAACCTCGTCTGAAGCCTTAGCCGCCAGCGACTCCGTCGCGATTTTGGCGGCACGGCTTGAGACGAGACAATCACGTCCCCTCCGGGGGCCGTTCATGCGCCACGGAGGCTTCACGCCAGAGGCGGCGTCGGCGCGTGCGGCACGCAGCCTCTGCGCCGGAGGCGGTGTTGACGCTCTAGGGGTGTTGGCGCTTGCGCCATGGAGGCTTCACGCCTGAGGCGCTGTTGGGTACTCGGGGCCTACGATTCATGCGTGGCAGCTAGGACGTTTACCGATTGCGCTATGCCCGTAGGCGAGGGGACTCGGGAGCTGTTTATTGTCGAGGGCATCTCTGCTGCGAATGCAGCCGTAGTTGCGCGAGATCCCAAGTCCCAGGCGATTCTTGCGGTGCAGGGAAAGCCAATGAACGTTGAACGGGCCTCCGACAAGGAGATCCTGGCCAACGACAAACTTCGCTCGATCGTTCGAGCAATCGGTGCCTGGTGCGGAGACGCGTTCGATCTCGACTCGGTCCAGTACGACCGTGTGCTGCTCCTAACCGATGGTGACGCTGACGGAATCCACGCCA
>CAYTUB010000180.1:0-3480 GCA_964441145.1 uncultured Acidimicrobiales bacterium | reverse complement strand
GACCGGGAAAGACCAAGACCCGTCTCACACCCGCCATGTCTCCCGAGGATGCCGCAGGGCTCTACGAGGCAATGTTGCACGACACCATCTCGATCTTGAAGGTGCGAGACGATTGCACTCCAATCATTGCGGTTGACGAACCCGAATCCGCTGACTGGTTTTCTGAGTTCGCACCTGGCGTCGCGCAGCTCTTTCAAGGTGAGGGAGCGCTCGGCGACCGGCTAAACCGGGTCATGACCAATGCGTTCGAGCTGGGCTTCTCACGAGTTTTTGCGATCAACAGCGACGGACCAGACCTTCCACAATCACACCTAGATGACGCTTTGCGGGCCCTGGATCATCCAGAGACAGATCTGGTCCTGGGGCCAAACGTCGATGGCGGCTACTACCTGATCGGCTGGAAGACGCCATGGCCAACCGTGGTAACCGACGTGACGATGTCGACTCCGACCGTGTTGCAGGACACCCTCGACATCGCAGCTCAACTTGGGGCCCGAGTGCACATTGGACGTGAGTGGTTCGATGTCGATGTTCCCGATGATCTGGAGCGTTTCATTCAATCCATGGCGAACACGGGGCTGAGCAGCGATACATTCCTGTTCGAATGGGAGAAGCGAGAGCGCGAAGCAGGCCGATGGTCTCGGTAGTCATCCCGGCGCTGAACGAGGCCGACAACGTAGGCGCCGTCATCGATGGCTTGCTCGCCCAAGACGTCGACCAGGTGATCGTCGTCGACAACGGCTCGACCGATGGCACGGGCGATGTTGGGCGACAACATGGCGCCGTGGTCGTGACCGAACCGGTCGCCGGGTATGGCCGTGCGTGCGCCGCTGGTACTGCGCGAGCGGTAGCCGACGGCGCTGACGTGATCGTCTACATCGACGCCGATCAGAGCTCGCGCCCCGACGAACTCGCGTTGTTGCTCTCGCCAATCGTCAACGACGAAGCAGATCTGGTGCTCGGTTCACGGGTGCTCGGCACCGTAGAAGCCGGTGCCATGGGACCACACCAACGCTTCGGCAATTGGCTGACGGCCGCGATCATGTCGACCTTGTACGACGTGAAGGTCACCGACCTCGGGCCCTACCGGGCGATCCGAACAGAGCTCCTCACCGGACTCGATATGACCGAAATGACCTTTGGATGGCCAACCGAGATGATGGTGAAGGCCGCGCGGAGCGAGGCACGCATCCTTGAAGTTCCCGTGACATGGCAAGTTCGCAACGCCGGGGACTCAAAGGTAAGCGGCACGATTCGAGGCACGGTCTTGGCGGCGTGGTATCTCTTGAGCGTGACCATCAAACACGCCGCACGTCCAAAGCTGTCGGAGCTCCGGCAGCGACGCTCGATCGGGACCTAGTGCTTGCGATCATCACCGGTAGCGGTTTCTACGCACTCGACGCCCTCGCCGACGCCACGACCGAAACGGTCGCCACTCCGTACGGCGAGGCGGTGGTGACCTCTGGGGCTTGGCAAGGCGAGACGCCCGTGTTGTTTCTTCCCCGCCATGGAACCGATCATTCGATCGCGCCGCACCTGATCAACTACCGCGCCAACATCTGGGCGTTAAAGGAGCGCGGTGCCACCAAGGTTGTGGCAACGGCGGTGAGCGGAGCCATCGACCAAGCGATGAGCGTCGGAGACTTTGTGGTCATCGATGACTTCATCGACTTCACCACCGGGCGAGCGCACACGTTCTTCGATACCCCAGGCGAGTTGCAGCACACTGAGATGGGCGACCCCTACGACGCAGACCTTCGGACCTCCATCCTTGAAGCTGCTCGGGGACTGTCGTTGCCGGTGCATGCTGGCGGCGTGTACTGCGCCACCAACGGCCCGCGGTTCGAGACCAAGGCCGAGATCGCGATGATGAAAGCCGTAGGAGGGTCGGTCGTTGGCATGACCGGTTGTCCAGAGGTGATCCTGGCCAACGAGGCCGGGATGGCCTACGCCGCGATCGGCGTGATCTCGAACGCGGCCGCCGGACTCGGAAATGACGACTTCACGGTCGAACAGATTCTCGCGATGCTCGAAGCAGCACGCCCCGACCTTGAACGGCTGATCGGTGCCGTGATCGAAAGGATCGATACATGAGCGTGCAGCGCCTCGTGGCTGACTATCTCATCCCCGGCGAGGGTAAAGGATCGGTAATCGCCAACGGCGCTCTTGACGTCGACACGACGACCGGTCGCATCGTGGGGGTTGGGACGGTCGAAGAACTTGGCGATCCAGCGGGCATGGTTCACCATATTGGGGGTGCGCTCCTGCCCGGGCTCGTCAATGCACACGCGCACGGGCCCATGACCTTGGTGCGCTCAGCCGGTGACGGTATGCCCCTCATGCAGTGGCTCACAGAAGGTGTATGGCCGCGCGAGGGACGTATGACTCCCGACGACGTCATCGTGGGGATGCAGCTGGCATCGTGTGAAATGTTGCTCTCCGGGGTCACAACGAGCGTCGAGATGTACATGTTCGAGGACCAGGTCGCCCACGCTGTCGAGACCACGGGTGGACGTGCCCAGGTGATGGCCGGCGTTCTAGGAGCGATTGCCCCAACTCCGGAGTCCTACACCGCTCGACTAGATGAAGTGTCGGCGTTTTGTACGAAGTTCTCCGACCCTGATGCCCGAGTCACCGGTGGCTTCGGACCGCACTCGGTCTACGACCTTGGACCCGAACGGCTTACAGAACTCGCAGCCGCGGCCGCCGGGGTCGACGCCATGATTCACGTGCATCTTGAGGAAACCAGCGGCGAGCGTCAGCAGATCATCGACACCCACGGCCGTTCGGCCACCCAAGTACTCGCTGATGCTGGCGTCCTCTCACAACCCACGGTCGCAGCACACGGGGTGTGGCTCGATGTGATCGACCTCGGTTTGCTCGCGCAGGCAAACGCGTCGGTAGTGCACTGCCCGACGTCCAACCTGAAGCTGGGGTCAGGGATCGCCGACATCGCCGGCTGGGCCAGCGCAGGAGTCGGCCGAGCGCTCGGCACCGATGGCGTGGCATCTAACGACAACCTCAACATGTGGGAAGACCTTCGCCTCGCCGCGCTACTGGCCCGGGGCACCTCCACGGACCCCGGCGCGGTTACCGCCGCCGAGGCGTTCGCACTCGCCACCAAGGAGGGAGCAGCGGCCATTGGGCTTCCCGACGTTGGAGAGCTACGGCCCGGAGCGTGGGCAGACATCATCCGTCTCGACCTCGATACACCTTCGTTGGCCCCTGGCACCGAAGAAGACCTGTTCGCCAACCTCGTCTGGGCCGGTTCGCCCACCGCCGTCACCGACGTATGGGTCGCCGGAAGCCAAGTGGTTGCCGATGGGTCCATCACCACCGTCGACCTCGAGCACATCCTCGACGCCGCCAAGCAAGCAGGCCGTCGCCTCACCTCTGGTTAGCGAAGCTGTCGTGTGACGGCTGCTGGTAAGTGGTTTAGGCTCCAGGCATGGAACAACCGTTCCCGAAGCCGCAGGATAA
>CAYTUB010000179.1:0-3512 GCA_964441145.1 uncultured Acidimicrobiales bacterium | reverse complement strand
GCGTACGCGTGCTCGACGAGGCCATCATCGGCGACCAATGTGCCCATGAGATCGATGATTGCGAGTTGGACCGGTGCTCCGGCTACGGGTTCGGGAGCTCGATCGGTCATGGCCACAGACTGTCAGATCGGCGCGCTGGGCGCTGACATTGAGCTGAAGCTCGACGCTTAGGGCTAGGCGGCTGCTCGGGTTTTGCGCAGGACCGGGTCGGCAACTTCGAGGACCTTATCGGCTGCACGGAAGACTCGACCTGCCGCACCTGGTGTGTTTCCGTCGACGAGATTGCCCATGACCTGGAGGGTGATTTTGGCGATCTGGTCGGTACCGACGGCCAAGCGAAGCCCGGATTTCAGGATCCACGGATGGCCGATCAGGAAGCTGAAACGTCGGCCGGTACTAAGGAAGGCGTCGAATAGCTCGCCTACCTGAACGTCGTAACGCGTCGGGGCGGTTGCGGGGTTATCGACGTACAGATCAGAGATCAAGATGCCGCTTTCGAGGCCGTAGTCAATGCCCTCGCCGTTCATCGGGTTGATCAGGCCTGCTGCATCACCAATAGCGACCCAACCATCTCCATGGCGTCGCTGCGCGCTCATGGGCAATCGCCAGGCGCGTGGGCGTTCGATGAAGTCTCCAAGACCCCAGTCTTGTCGAACCAAGTTGCGGTAGTCATCGAGGAGACGGTTGAGGTTGAGCTTCTTGAAGCCTTTCATGGTGCTCAGGGCACCGGCACCGATGTTTACCGTGCCGTCGCCAGCAGGGAACATCCAGCCATAGCCGGGCACTGCTGTACCTTGCTCGTCTCGCAAGGTGAGGCACGCTTCGAGGTGCTGATCGGCGTGGCGCGGAGTTTCGGCGTAGGCACGAATTGCGAGCCCGAACGGTTCGTCTTCGATGCGTTCGGTGCCGAGCATTTTGGCAACCTTGCCAGGAGCGCCAGCGGCGACCACTGTCAAGGGAGCCTCGAAGCGATCTCCGCCAGCTTCGACCCCAATGACCTTGCCGTTCTCGATGATCGGGAGCGCTTCGGTCTCCCAGCGCACATCGGCACCGGCCTCCGACGCAGCGTCGATGAGGGCCGCGTCGAGGCGGCGGCGAGGCCACACCGCACCGTGGTTTGGGAAGCGTCCGCCGTCTGGCCAGTCGAGCTCGCGTACCGTCGAGTTGGCGATCATGCGCAACCCAACAATGTGGTGCGCACCTTCGAGCGGTATGTCGAGTTCGTTGAGCGCTGCGATGGCTCTCGGCGTGAGGCCGTCACCGCAGACCTTGTCGCGGCCATGTGGGGCCTTGTCGAAGACGATGACGTTCACGCCAGCGCGTGCAGCGCGGATGGCTGCGCCTGCACCAGCGGGGCCAGCTCCGATGATCACCATGTCGGCGGTGTGTGTCGCCATACTTCTAGCTTGCCAGCACCGGAGGGCAACTAGACCGATCCAACCGGCTCGAAATCGTGTGCGTTGTGACACCTCGCTACGTTGGTGGCGACGTTACCGGGCGGGTGGGAGTGCGATGCGACTGCGAGTTGGCTGCGCGATGTGGACACACAAGGGATGGCTTGGCCGCGGCCTGCCGACGCAGCTCCGTTCTGGCGGCGAACTCGAGGCCTATGCCAACGTGGTCGATGCCGTAGAGGGAAACACCACGTTCTATGCGGTTCCCACGGCTGAGACAGTGGACCGCTGGGCCGCTCAGGTCGATTCCGACTTCCGGTTCGTCTTCAAATTGCCTCGAACGGTCACCCACGACCGTCGGCTGAGAAACGCACGCGAGGAGCTGGACGCATTCCTGCGGGTGATCGAACCGTGTCGACCCGCAATGGGGCCCGTGCTCATTCAGCTGCCTTCGTCGTTCGGTCCCGACGATGTTGCCGCGCTCACGCAGTTTCTCGACGCAGCTCCGACCGAGTTCGATTGGGCGGTCGAAGTTCGGCACTTGGACTTCTTTGCTGGCGATGACGAGCTCCGGTTGAACAACATGTTGTTCGCGAAATCGGTTGAGCGAGTGGTGTTGGACTCGCGGGCCGTCTTTGCTGGCCCGTGCGTGACTGCGGCCGAACAGGAAGCGTTCGCAAACAAGCCCCGAGTTCCCGCCCGCGCCGTCGCCCTCGGCAACACCCCGATCGTGCGGTTCATCGGACAGACAGACCCCGACGCCAACCCCGAGTTCTGGCAGCCCTGGGTCGACACCACCGAGCGGTGGCTACGTGACGGTCGGTCGCCAATCGTGTTCATCCACACACCCGACAACGTCGCCGCACTCGAACTCACGCATCGGTTCTACGCAGAAGTGCGCGCCCGGGTTCCTGAACTCGACCCGCTCCCGCCCCTGGTCCAACCCGCCGAGCAATCACTGTTTGAGTAATGCTTCTGAGTCAGAAGCCGCGCAGTGCTAACTCTGGGCGTTGGAGCCAATTGTCGGCGGGGTAGTCGGCGTCGGCCTCGATGCAGTGCAACGAGAAGGCCAGTCGAGGATCGGCCGAGGTGTTTGGTCCGCTGCGGTGGGGAAGCGAGCCGTGAAGCGCGATGAGTGTGCCGGGCTTGGCTTCGAGCGGCACCCAGCCATCGTCTGGATACGGAGCCTCGTCGAAGACCTCCATGGCAGTGCCATCGTCGGGCGTACGCCGAAAGCGTGACTTGACGGGGAGGCCATGGCCGCCGGGAAGCGCCCACAGGCAGCCGTTATCAACCGTCGCGTCGTCGATGGCCAACCAGAAGCCAACCACGCTTTGAGGTTCGGTCCACAAGAACGTGTGGTCGGTGTGGGTGTTGACCTCGCCGCCAATGCTCGGGTTCTTGAAGATCACCATCGACTGCAAGAGCAACGGCTCGCTCATACCCACTGCAAGGGCTGCATCTGCGAAAGGCCGACTCCGACAAATCGTCGAGAAGACCCCATCGAGGTCATGCATGGCATGGCCGATCTTGTTGAGGCTCTGGGCCTTGTCCACCGCGAGGCTGCCGTCGGAAGCGAAGGCACCGTCTTCGAAGAAGAAACGGATCTTGTCTCCGGAGTTCACGAAGTAGTCGTCTCGACCGTGGCTTTGGTCGTCGGTCGAGAAAATTGTGCTGACCCCGGACGGATCGAAGCCGTCGACGAGGTGGTCGATGCGGTCTCGAAGGCTGGCGAGGGCCGAATCACCTACGACATCTGGGAAAACAGCGAACCCGTCCCGCGCAAAGTCTTGCGTGGGTGTGCTCACTACTGCTCCGGGGGAGCGTTCGCCGCGTCTCGTCGTCGTTGCACGAGACGGCCGATTGGGATAGACGCCACAACCAGCAGTGAGAAGACTGCGATCAATAAGACGACGACCATCAGCCCGATGGCAAACACTCCAATGGCGCTGCTCATCAGGGGGTCCCGTCGACGCTGCTAATTAGCTGTTTCGGCCCATGTTGGGCTTGCGGCCGTGGTTCGCCTTGGAGCGACGTGCCTTGGCCTTCTTCTTTTGGGTGCGCTTCGACATAAGGCCTCTCAGGTTAGCGGGTAGGTCCGCGAACCGGTCAGGGAAC
>CAYTUB010000178.1:0-3572 GCA_964441145.1 uncultured Acidimicrobiales bacterium | reverse complement strand
GGGCGATTATGCGAGTCGACGCTTTGCCGTGCTGTACGGACGTGACGGCCAATTCTGCGCCGTCTTGGGAATGAACCGGCCCCGTCACGTGATGAAGTACCGCCAGCTGCTCACCGCGGGCGCCAGTTGGGACGAGGCCCTCGCCGCAGAGATCTAGGCGCTCGAGCGCGTTATCGGAGCTGGTACGGCAGTAGTTGTTCGTACAACATTGTGGCCTCGTCTAGGACCGGTCGTAGATGGGGGAGCAGCGCAACATCCTTGGGGGTATAAGGCTGCCAACCGGTTGATCCGTGGACGCTGTGATACCAGTGCGGGGCCCACACGCCATCTTCGGGCTTGGGGCCCGCAGGCCAGCGCATCATCGCCTCATCGAAGTCCACGCCAACCGCTTCGCACAGTTCACCGAGAAGGCGACGGGGATGCTGGAGCAGTGCCTTGGAGTCGATGACGATTGGGCGTTCGCCCCGTTTGCTAACCGCGTCGCAGAGTTCGCTCAGCTCCACGTATCCGGTGTCGGCGAGTGTGCAATCGGGCAGCTGCACTTGCAGCGACGTCAACATGTCGAGCGGGTCGCGGGTCAACAAAATGTTGGGTCCGTCGGAGAGGAGGCTGCGATCCAAATCGACGAGATGCTTGGCCATCTGTTTGAAGAACACGACCGGCGTGTCGTAGTCGCCTCGTAGGACCCCCTCCACGACACGTCTGCCGTCGTTGTCTTGGGATTCGAGCACGTCGGCGTCGCCCGGGTGCCGGCGACCGGTCGTGTGCAAGTAGTGGGCGTACAAGGGCTCATCGACCGCCGTCGTGTCCTCTCGTTGCGCCCACGCATACATCATCGCCGTAGACACATTTCGCGGTCCTGACCACATGTTGATCCGCAGCGTGTCGGTTATCGCGGTCACGGTTCTTGCGTGGGCGAAGGCGGCCAGATGTCGCCGATGGTAAAGCCATTGGGGAACGGGTCCGTCGGGTCGACCACATACTTGCCCTGCCCGGTGATCCACCCTTGGCCGGTGATCTCCGGCACGATCGCCGTTGTGTCCCCGACGACTACCTCCTCAAGAATTCGCGCCCGGAACACGGTCCCGAGCGGCCCTTCATGGACGAATTCCTCGCCGACCCCCAACTGGCCCCGAGCGTGCAGAACGGCCATTCGTGCTGAGGTGCCAGTACCGCACGGGCAGCGGTCGAGTGCTCCGGTCCACGTACTGGGTCGGTCCCAGTCGAGAACGCCGGTAGCGAGCGTTACCGCGTTTCGTGATGTTGCGCCCGGGACCGTCGCCGCGCTTGTGAGCTGCGAGATCGTTGGGCCGGTGATGCTGGCGTCGAGTGGGTGACGCACTGGCATCTGTTCGACGGTGGCCACCCGGATCATCTCGCTCACCCTGGTGATCTCGGCCCCGTTCGACGCGTCGAGATCCACTCCGATCGCGTCGGCATCGGCAATGGCAAAGAACATACCGCCCCAGGCAATGTCCACCGAAACCTCGCCCACGGTCGGAACGTCGATCGGTACGCCGAGGTACGACACGAACGCGGGCACGTTTGTGAAAGTGACCGCGGTGACCTTTCCGTTCGAACACGCGGCCTGTACCTCAATCAGCCCGGCGGGAGCCTCCAAGGTGAGCGTGGTCACCGGTTCGACCATGTCGAGCAATCCCGTTTCGAGCAGCGCCGTCACCACACAGATCGTGTTGCTTCCCGACATCGGCGGATATTCGGTCTGCTCCATGATCACGAAACCGGCGTCAGCAGCGGGATTGTCGGAGGGAACGATCGCGTTGCAGCACAAGCCCGGGTAACCCCGGGGCTCGCGAAGCATCTGCAGGCGAATGTGGTCCGCGTTGGTTTCCAGCCAACGCATCTTCTCCATCATCGTGCCCGGCGCAATGTCGGGCATGCCGCCCACGATCACCCGGCCAGGTTCACCCTCGGCGTGTACATCGACTGCGTGGAGGACACTCATGTGGTCATCTTCGCGCGAAGCGCTAGTGGTACGGCAGGTACCGTTCGATTTCCCAATCGCTGAGCTCGTCGCCATCGACTTGGGCTCCCGACGCCTCGAATACCTCGACCTCGTTGCGCTTGTGGGTGACGAAGTTCGACACGATGTTGGCACCGATCGCCTCGACCAGGGCGGTGTCTGCTTCGAGATCATCGAGTGCGCCGGTGAGCGTCGTCGCGCAACGACCGACGCCTTCGCCTCCATCTTCGAAGCCATCACCGGTGTACTGCGGCGGGGTATCCAGCGCGTTCGCCACGCCGAGTCGCGCTGCCTGAAGGACTGCAGCAGCGCCGAGGTGCACGTTGACGGCACCATCGGCTAGACGATGCTCGATGCGCATCGCTGAGCCACCATCGGCAGGTAGGCGCGACGTGACGTTGCGATGGTCGACACCCCAATTCGCCCAGCAGCCAGCGAGCGTGCCCGGCTGGAGGCGCCGGAAGGCGTTGATGGTCGGCGCACAAATTGCAGCAAGGGCGTTGTGATGCCCCACGAGACCGGCCAGGCACTGCATGGCGAGGGCGCTGGCGCCCGTATCGGAGGTGTCATCGGCAAGCGCGAGTTCGCCGTCGGGTCCGACGAGACTGAAGTTGTAGTGCAGGCCCGAGCCGGAAACGGTCGGGAAGGGCTTGCCAAGGAAGGTGAAGTCGAGCCCCATGCCGAGAGCGACCTCCCGCACCATCGTGCGGAATATAAAGCTGTCGTCGGCCATTGCCATTGCGTCGTCGTAGCGCAGGGTGAATTCGAACTGCGACTCGTCGAACTCCACGTTTGCCGATTCGACGTTGAATCCGCTGGCGTCGGCAGCGTCGAGGACCGCGGTCATAAAGCCTGACGGATCGCCGAGCGATCCGGTTCCGTACACCATCGAACGTGGGTTGCCGTACCTCTTCCAGCCTCCCTCGCCGTTCGGTTCGAGCAGGTACCCCTCCAACTCGATACCGAGCTTCACCGAGTAGCCAAGTTCCGCCCAGTCATCGAGCGCCTTTTGCAACGTGGAGCGTGCTGACACGTCAAAGGGCTGGTGCTCCAATGTCAGATCCGAGACGCAAACGCCGATCGTGGGGTCTTCCCACGAAGGTCGAAGCGAGGAAGCCACGGGCGTTCCGTGAACGTCCTTGAGGCCCTCGAGCAGGTAGCCGCCCTCAGCGGGGATGATGTCACGGTCGTAGGTCAGTCCGAATGTCGTGACACAAAAAGCCGAGCCCTTGGCCGCAAGCGAGGAGGGCAGGTATTTGCCCCGGGCCAATCCGAAGTGATCTGGCCACAGCATTCGGATTCGTCGGTACTCGGTGTAAGGGTCCGCAGACATGGGTGTCTCCTGGCTGACTTCGTGAGGTCTTGAACGCTTACCAAATTAGTTCGGTGCCGAACGACTGTCTATGTGTGTCGAAGGTCCTTACACAACTGTCCTCGTTGGGTTCGCCTGGATTGCCACTATTGCGCGATGGTGAGGGTGTAGTGAGTGAGAATGAACTGAAAAAGGCGTCACCTAGTGAACAGCGCGTCGCTCCGGGGCCGCGCGATCATATTTTGGATCTCTTTGGGTCGTTCGTGCGGGACTACG
>CAYTUB010000177.1:0-3583 GCA_964441145.1 uncultured Acidimicrobiales bacterium | reverse complement strand
CGCTGCGCGGCCTCGGTGTCGACCGGATCGTCATGGTGTCGGGCGACAACCAACGCGTGGTCAACGCCGTCGCAGCCCACGTCGGCATCACCGAGGCCCGCGGTGGCCTGCTGCCAGCCGACAAGGTCGACGCCATCAATCGGCTCGCAGCCGACGGCGTCGCCATGGTCGGCGACGGTGTCAACGACGCCCCTGCACTCGCCGCCGCAAGTGTCGGCATCGCCATGGGCGCCGCCGGCAGCGACGTTGCCCTCGAAACCGCCGATATTGCCCTGCTTGCCGATCGCCTCGCTGCGCTGCCAACCGCCGTCGGTCTTGCCCGCCGAGCCAGCCGCACAATAAGACAGAACCTCTACTTCAGCCTCGGTGTTGTCGCGGTCCTCATTCCTCTCACCATCGCAGGTGTCGGCATCAGCATCGCCGTGATCGCCCACGAAGGGAGCACGCTCGTCGTGGTCGCGAACGCCCTGCGCCTCCTCAACTACCGCACGGGAGAGGAGCTGCCGGCATGAACGACGTTGCGCTCGTTCTGTTCGCGGTGTGGTTCGTTGTGGTGTTCGTCGTCCGGTCGGTCGTGCAGAAGCGCCAGACCGGCGACTCGGGCATCCGCCCCGGAGCGTTCGCCGATGACGCCTCCGGCATCGAACGGATCGCCTACCTACTTCTGGTGGTCGCGTTCATCGGAGCCATTGCGGCACCCGTCGCAGCCATGGCCGGCCTCGATCTGCTCACTGACAACGACGCTGTCCCGATCGGTGGGTTGGTCGTCGCCGTGGTCGGGATCGGCGTGACCTACGTGGCCCAGCTCGGTATGGGCAGCGACTGGCGGGTCGGGATCGACCGCACCGAGGTCACCGGACTCGTCACCGGCGGGCTGTTCGCATGGGTACGCAACCCAATCTTCACGGCGATGATCTTCACCGCCACCGGCTTCGCTGCGATGGTCCCCAACGTCATTGCGGTGGTCGCGGCGATCTGTCTGGTGGTCGCAATCGAGCTCCAGGTCCGCTACGTCGAGGAACCCCATCTGCGGCGGCTTCACAGCAACGTCTACGACAGCTACACCGCCCGGGTCGGCCGCTTCGTTCCGATGGTCGGACGCACGAGTGGGAAGGATCTGCGGTGACGGTCAGCCGGTTCAACATCGAGAAGATGGACTGCACGGCCGAGGAACAACTCGTCCGCATGCGGCTGGCTCAACTCGACGGCATCGACCACGTCGGCGTCGACCTCACCTCCCGTGAGGTCACGGTCGACCACGCCGGCGACACCGCAGCTATTGCCGCTGCACTGGACAGCCTCGATCTCGGCACCCGCCACCTTGGCGACGGCGGCACCGCCATTGGCCGAATAGACCCCGGTCGTGAACGGGCCGGGCTACGGATCGCGCTCGCGATCAACGCCACGTTGTTCATTGCGGAGATGACCTTCGGGCTCGTCAGCCGATCGATGGGCCTGATCGCCGACGGTCTCGACATGGGCGCCGACGCCTCGGTCTACGCGCTCAGCCTCGCCGCCGTTGGCTCCACCACGGCACGCAAGAACCGGCTCGCCCGCACCAGCGGCTACCTCCAACTGGGTCTCGCAGTGATCGGCGTCATCGAAGTCGTGCGCCGCGTCGTCATCGAGAGCGAGCCGCCCGACACCACCACCATGATCGTCCTCGCCCTGTTCGCCTTGGCCGGCAACATCGCCACCATGATCGTGCTCCACCGGATCAAGACCGACGAAGCCCACCTCCAAGCAAGCTGGATCTTCACCGCCAACGACATCAAGGTCAACGCCCTCGTCATCGCCTCCGCCCTCGCCGTGACGATCACCGAGTCCGCCATCCCGGACCTCGCCGCCGGCGCCATCATCTTCGCCATCGTCGCCAACGGCGCGCGCCGCATCATCCAACTCGCACATTGATCGCTATCGAACTCGCCGAAGACCCTGGTCGATCCGCAGTTAGTCGGAGGTCTCGGAGAACGAAATCTGGAGCGAAGTCTCCTCGTCGGCTCCGTTCGCAAGATCGAATTCGAGAAGTGTTGGCACGCCGTTGAAGCCGAACTCCGCGATGAGCGTGTGTTCACCGAACGATGATTCGTCGAACCGCTCTATCTCGTCCGTCCATCCTGAGACCATGTCGAAGAGCAACTCGACGGTCCAGTCCACCTCTGAGCAGTAGGAGTTGGTCGTCGAATCAACTGAGACCGTTGCGAGGTCCCCGCCAGCGACGACGGCGGTCCACGTGCAGCCTCGGCTCCAATAGTTCACCGACTCCACAAGGTCGAGTCGATAGTCATCGATCCCAGCGGCGGCCCAGTCTGACCGGGCAGCCGCCAGGGCGCCCTGCACTGAGTTCTCATCGTCAATGTCAGCGAACTCGATCGAGAGCGATGTTGCGTCGCCGCGAGTCGGGGTGAACGAGATGTGTTCAGGAATCCCGAGGTCGGCCCATTCCACGTGGAGCTGGCCTCGCCCGTCGTCAGCGAGGTCCTGCAACTCATGCAGCTGTTCGTGCAACGCAGGCACTGAAACGTCACGGTCGCCGCAATCGACATCGAACACCGCGATCCAGCGAAGGTCAGCTTTGCCGTCGTGGATCTCAGTCACCCACGTGCATCCTCGGCTCGGTGACAGTTGATCGTCCTCGGTCACTCGAACGACGTAGCTGCTTGCTGGATCGCGGCTCCATTCCGCCACGGCCTGTTGGACGGAAACAGCGCCCGAGGGAGCGGCGTCGTCATCCGCGGAGTCTTGTCCCGTGGTTGAGGCCGCGCCGAAAGAGCAACCCAACGCCAGCAATGGCACGACCCATGCCAATACGACTCTCATCTGGCAACGGTACAATTTCGCAACATTCGACCGACCGTCAGGGTGCTGTTCGCTCTGGCCTGACGCCCCGCTCGAACCTGTTGCGCACGATGCGGTGAACCAGGCTGGCAGTCGTCGAATCGTGAGACACTGACCAGATGCGGGTCAGGATCATCGGATACGACTTACCGGGTCGCCAGTTCTGCGACGCAGCAGGTGAGCCCCTCGTCGATGTCTTGGTCGGCCTCCAGATTCGCAGGGATCCCGCTCAGCTGGTCGCGGCCGACGCCGAGATCGCAAGTTGGGAGATCGATGTAGCAGTTGTCGCCGAAACCGACGGGAGTCCTGATTTCAAAGGCCCAGCGGTTCACGGGAAGCGTGGTGACCGATTCCTCTACCTCACTTGGGGCGTCGTCGACGACCAAGGCGACTTCGCCATGTTCCGGCGCGCCAAGCTCATGCTCAACCGCATCGACGCTGACATCGTGGAACTGGCCGAGAGCGCCAACCACCAACTCGTCGCCCGAGTCAGAATGACCGATGCTCAAGGAGCCCCGCGGTGTGCGAGGGTCGATCCACCCGACATCGCATGGAGCATCGACGACTCGTGACTTGGGGTGTCGCGTTGCTAATGGTTTGCTAATGGCATCTGGCGTCCTGGAGCGGTCGGAGGCGGTATCGAGCGGATTGCCGGGTCGCTGGCTGCCGCTCAACGCCGCTGGTTGCCGCAGGACGACGCTGAGTGCCGGGCGGGGGAGGTTTGTTCAAGTCCCCCCTCCGACAC
>CAYTUB010000176.1:0-3715 GCA_964441145.1 uncultured Acidimicrobiales bacterium | reverse complement strand
AACATCAAACGCGAGCGCTCGTCACGATGCTGGTGCAATCGAGATTCGAACATGACGCATAATGCCAAGACCCAACATGCAGGCAAGCCAAGACAATGCGTAGGGAAGTGCGGCAAACGACCCAGCGGCAGTCACCGGAGGGACGCTCGAGAGAAGGTCAGCCCAACCACCGATCAGCCCCGATAGGAAGTCGCTGTATGCGGCAGGTGTAGGAATCGGGCCTGAGACGAAGCCCCCCACCAATAGGAAGAGGGCCAGCGACACGGCAACCCACTCAAGAGTCAGCAGTGAAAACCGCTCAGCGATCACATGCGCACCAAGTGCCACAACAACCCCGGCGAACGCTCCGATGACAAGACCTGGACCGCGGAGAACACTGACCAACGACGTGGCCGCCACCACGCTCGCTGCAGCCACAAGAAGGGCAGATGGTGGAATCACTCGGAGGAGGGACTTCATGCGGCTACTCGCTGCCACACATGGGAGAACTGGTCCAAGGATGTGCAATCGAGTACACGCGCATTCGGCATCGCGATGGGCTCAGCACCCTCCGACACCACTCGGATCACAATTACCTGTCCGTGCCGACGGGCGGCACTCGTGATTGGGAGAAGTTCCGTTGCTTCCTTCTCGCCGGTGATGAATACAAAGGCGGAGACGCCGGGATCTGTCAGACGGATCAGCTGGTACATGTCCTCGACCGCTCGATCGGATTGGCTCTGGCGCGAAACGCAGAATCGATCCAGTGCGACAATTTCGTCGGCAGGCGTCGTCGTGGTCACGACCTCTTGCTCGCCAACCCACAAAGCAATCGGTCGCGAATCATGAAACGCGCTCACTATCAACGAGGCCGCAATCTCTAGTGCGATCTCGAAACCGTCTTCGAAGAGCGACGATGCGTCAGTATCGACCAACACGCCAAGGTATGGACGACGGTTGTCTACGAAATGCCGGACCATGAGCGTCCCAGTGCGGGCGGTCGACATCCAATGGATATGTCGAATGTCGTCGCCAACCGAGTACTCACGGATTGCATGGAAGGCGACATCGCCCGCCGGGGAGCTGTCATAGGTCGGACCCTCGAGGTCCTTCACAAGTCCCGACCGCATCGACGGCAGAGCGGCGAAGCGCGGATGAACCCACAGTTCTTGCACGCCGGTTTGCCCAAGGTCTCGACGAAACAGCCCGAGCGGATCCGCCCGGGTGATTAGTGCAGGTCCGACCCTTACCACCGCTCTCTTACCGGTCGGCAGAGAGGCGACAGCTTGAGTTTGCGCACCTGGAGCGAGCGCAGGGATATCAAGTGAACTTTGACGTCCGGCGATTCGGTCTTCCACGATCCGTGGCGCCGAAGGACGCCGGCCAGCGTTTCCGATGGTCAAGACCGAGGTGGCTTGGCCACCTACCGATACCCGCTTGGGCGCAATCTCTCGATCAATCTTGAGTTGCTGCCCGCCGACGACGAAGGGCAGACCAATGAGCAGGGCGACGAGAAAGCCCGCCGCGACAGCGATGAACTCGATCCAGCCGAGCCACCAACCGATCGCGTAGCAGCCTGCGAAACCTACGATCGCTCCAAGCCCAAGCGACGTGATTGGGAGCCGTTGGTTCATGCGCGGATTGGCTCGGGAGCACCGACCTCATCGATGGCCCGCCCGATTAGCGACTCTGGAGCGACACGGTCGAGTTCCGCTGACGGCGTCAGGATAAGCCGATGGCTCATGACGTAGGGCGCAACCGTTCGCACGTCATCAACATTCACGAACCCGCGACCCTGCGATGCCGCCATCGAGCGCGCCATGTTCATCAAAGCGACCGCACCTCGGGGCGACACGCCGAGACGTGTCTCTTCGAGTTGGTGGCGGGTGAAGTCGCAGAGCCGCACGATGTAGCTGCGAATCGAGTCCTCTAGGTGAACTTCTCTTACTGCTGAGATCATGTTTGCGATCTCGGACATCTTCACGATGGGCGAGATATTGGCAGCGCCGATACCGCTCCCCACCGTCCGCAACATGTCCACCTCAGCGTCATGGTTTGGATAACCCATAGTCAGTTTGATCATGAACCGGTCGAGCTGTGCTTCAGGTAGGCGGTAGGTCCCCTCTTGTTCGACGGGATTCTGCGTCGCAAGAACGATGAAGGGATTTGGCACTGCGTGAGTAGTGCCGTCGACGGTGATCTCGCCCTCTTCCATCACCTGCAGAAGCGCCGACTGCGTCTTGGGCGATGCACGGTTGATCTCATCGGCCAGCACGACGTTCGCGAAGATCGGCCCCTTGTGAAAGTCAAAAGTGTGCTGTTGCTGGTTGAAAACCATGCCGCCGGTGACGTCGGCTGGGAGAAGATCAGGCGTGAACTGAACACGATTCCAGGAACCTTCAACCGAGGCCGAAATCGACTTGGCCAGCGTGGTCTTGCCGGTACCTGGAAAGTCCTCCAGAAGAACGTGCCCTTCGGCAAAGAGGGCGAGCACAACGATGCCCACTTGTTCCCGCTTACCTTTGACCACCTGTCCGATGTTGTCGACGATCGCCCCAAACCACTGTTGGAACCACTGCAGGTCCTGAGCCACCCGCTTCCCCTTCCAGCCTCACCACACGCCCTAGTTTTCGGGGTGTGAATAACGCCAGACAACCGTAAATGTCCCCGCGCAACAAACGCGCAACATGCGGTCCCCGGGGAGTTTTCGCACTACTCAGACTTCCGTGCTGATTTCTCAAGGAAACAGAACTCCCCGGGGACCGCTTACGAATAGGCGATTGAACCAACTAGCGGCCCTCCGAGAGGGAAGGCGAAACTTAGGTCGCTGTCAGCTCTTCGACATCGCAGTCGGGGAAGGTGAAACTGCCGGTGGCTTCGGCTTCTTCTATCGACGGAGCGAAGCATTCGGGGATCGATTCGAACTGTTCGCGCAGCTCGTCAAGATCCAGAGCGCCGCCTTCACCGAAGAACTCCTGGGGATCAAAGTTGGGGCCAAAAAACTGCTCGATGTCCAAGTCTGGGCCAAGAAACGCTTCAGGGCCGAAGGGCAGCGATCCATCATCGAAGAATTGCTGTGGATCGAAGTCCTCTCCAAAGAACTCCTCGAAGTTGCTATCGGGGCCGAGGAACTCCTCTAGGTCGAAGGGAAGCGCGCCGTCGTCGAAGAACTGTTGGGGGTCGAAGTCATCACCCAAAAAATCTTCGACATTGAAGTCGTCACCGAGCAGGCCTTCAAGGTCTGTATCGCCATCGAAGAACGACGACGCGGCGTCGGCCAAATCGCCAAGCTCGTCGAGTGCGTCAATGACCTCTTCGGTCGGGCCGGTAGCAGCAGCGAAGACGCCGTCGTCGACGAGTGCGGATGCTTCGGTTTGGCCCTCGACACCACGCAACCAAACGGTTGTGTCGCCGACTATCCGAGTGTCTTCGGCAGCGGCTTCAGCATCGGAGGCACGACCGGCTGCCTGGTCATCGACGATGACCTCGAGGCTGTAGCTCCGGTCACCGATCTGGATTTGGATGTCGACGTTCTCGTCGAGGTCTGCGCCGAAGTCGAAGTCTTGGGCAACCGGCGTGTCGAGTTCGGCGGTCACTGGCGCAGCAGCGGCCTCCGTCGTCGTGGTCGATTCAGGCGTGGTCGCGTCGGCGATTGCCTCGCTCTCAGATGCTGCCGTAACAACCCCGGGGTCGTCGTTGCCGGTGAAGAAGATGGCGGCGAGTGGCACGATGGCCA
>CAYTUB010000175.1:0-3810 GCA_964441145.1 uncultured Acidimicrobiales bacterium | reverse complement strand
TCGTAGGCGAAGTCTGTGCTGGATCGGTTGTGCTGGTCGGCGCTGGCGCCGCGTCAGCGGGCACAGCCGTAGTGGTCGTGGCCTCGACTTCACCCGGTGCGTCACCGGGGCCGTCTCCGCTACACGCTGCGAAGATCAGAGCAAAGAAAAGTGCTGCCCCGACCTTGCGCAAGCCGAACCTGTCAACCCCTAGCCTTTCTGATCGCATACGTTCCCCAAACGCCGCCTGGAAATCGAGAGTACCCGAAACGCTCCGTTCAATTTTCGCGCTAGTCGGTCCTCACCGAAGACGGGTGGCGCATCGTCTCAAAGATCTGGCACCTAGAGAACGTGGTCGGGTGAAGACAACAGGGTCCCAGAAGTCCCATTGCCGACGCTCACCGTTCGCTCTCGAGTAGCTCGCCGAGGCGGTCTGTGTGAATGCCGCCCGCCTCGGGGTGGGTAATTGCCACCTTGGCAATCTTGCGGAGCAGAGCAACAACCCCTTCGCCGCCCGCCGTGTGGCTGGCTATCGCAGCGGCATAGGCGAGCTCGGCTGCGGCAGCGGCCAGATAGGGCACAAGTTCTGCTGTGAGTTCGTCTACAGCGAACTCAGCGAGCCGCTCGTTCACGTCCTTTGCACGGTGAAACGGCCGTGAAGCAGTGCTAGTGGTCCAATTTTGGCCGATTGGTCTTTCTTTCGTAGAAGTCATGGTCCTACTCTGCGGACATATGCCCCCATCATCGAGTGCCAATCCCACAAAACTGGGTGCCAATCGACTGGTCCAATTGCTGGACCAATGGTCCAACGGCTCCGGACCCATCTATCGACAGCTTGCTGACGCCCTGATCTCGCTTACCGAAGACGGCAGTTTGCGTCCTGGCGACCAGTTACCGCCAGAGCGGTCCCTGTCCACGGCCTTGTCAGTTTCGCGGGGCACTGTCGTGCGGGCCTTTGACCATCTCGCGAACGTTGGGGTCGTCGAGCGAGTCCAAGGAAGCGGCACAAAGGTCACCGGGCGGCCACTGGTGTCGAAAGGGTCAATCGACGAGTTCGTCGGTGAGCGACTCTGGATGGCCGAGGGCGCTGCCATCGACCTACTCAAGGCGATCCCAGCGATGCTCCCAGAGGTTCGTGAGCTACTCACCTCGATCGATCTCGGTCCTCATGCAGAGGACCTAGATGGAGCCGAGCCGCTCGGATGGTGGCGATTGCGAGAGCGCATTGCGGCTTTACACACTCGACAAGGCCTGCCGACGACCCCACACCAAATTCTGGTTACCTCCGGCGCTCAACAGGCAATCCTGCTCGTGGTGTTGACGATGGTCCGACCAGGAGATGTAGTGCTCGGCGAAGATGACACGTGGCCGGGACTCATCGATGCCGTACGGCAAGTCGGCGCCCGCTTCGAACCCGTCAAGCTCGATACCGAAGGACTCATCATTGGAGACCTCGAAGCAAAGATGGATCGGCTTCGTCCCAGCCTGATGGTGTTCAACCCACAACATCAGAATCCGACCGGAAGCCGTCTGCCACAGGAACGGGTCGAGGCTGTTGCCACGTTGGCGAAAAACTACCGTGTCCCCGTGCTCGACGACCGGGTCTCAGCAGACCTCGGTTTCGATCGCCGTCACTTATCTGCGATCGATGAGTTCGACACCGGCGGCTACGGCATCACGGTCGGCTCAATCGGCAAGGTCGCATGGTCAGGTCTTCGACTGGGTTGGATTCGGGCCGACGCTCAGGTCATCAACCGATTGCGATCTCCCAAGGCCGTCGCAGACATGGCTACCTCCGCAGTCAGCCAACTGCTGGCCTTGGAGATTGTCGACCGCTACGAGGAGTTCGTCGAGGCACGCATCACCGCCCTTAGGCCGGCGGCTGACCTGGTCATCGACACGTTGAAAGACGATTTGCCGGACTGGACCTTCGCGCCAGTCCGCGGAGGCCTCTCCGTGTGGGCAAAACTGCCCGACGACGCCTCAGCCACTGCTTTCGTGCAGCACGCAGGTCGACATGGGGTACTCGTTGCCTCTGGCCGACAGTTCTGCGCGGCCGATGCCGACTGTCCGAACCTTCGTATTCCGTTCACGTCGAACATCGACGATCTGCGAGAAGGTATGCGTCGCGTGGTCGAAGCGTGGCGAACCTTTGACCGCCAACCGGTAGCAGCCACGGTCATCTGACATCGATCTCCGCGGTAGGACGCCTCATCGAGGAATTGGTAACGTCGTCACATGTTCGAGGCGGTTGGGATTGAGAAGTCGTTTCGCTCCAAGAGCATTCTTCGCGGCGCTGACCTGTCTGTAGCTGCTGGCGAATCGGTGGCGCTTGTCGGCGAGAACGGGGCGGGCAAGTCCACGTTCATGAACATCTCTGCGGGAGTGCTCAAACCAGACGCCGGAACGATCTCGATCGACGGCCGTATCGGCTGGTCCCCGCAGAAACCTGGGCTCGTCGAACTGCTCAATGCTCGCGAGCATCTGACGTTGATGGCCGCCGCCACCCCAGATCCAAAGGTTGCCCGCTCCCGGGCTGTCGAGATGCTCGAGTTTCTCGGCTTCGATCTCGACGACAAGACAGTCGCCCGCGATCTCTCCGGCGGGCAACGCCAGAAGCTCAACCTGGCCCTCACGACGCTGAACGACCCCACGGTCCTACTTCTCGACGAGCCCTATCAGGGCTTTGACCACGGGACCTATGTAAATCTCTGGGACCAGGTCGACCGGTGGACCAACGACGGTAAAGCCGTGATCGTGATCACCCACCTACTCGCCGAACGTTCCCGAGTCTCCCGAGTATGTGAAGTCGGCAACGGCGTCATCTCGGACGTCGAGTAATGCTGCGGCGCATACTCACCGTCGCGAGCTCTCAGATCCGTGAGCTCGGTCGTCGACGACTGGCGATCGTGATGCTGGTGATGTTGCCGCTCGCCTTCTATTGGACGAGCAGCAGCGACGAGTTCGCCCCGGTCTTTGCGTCGGTGGGCGTCGGTTGGGCATTTGCCATCGCCACCCTCTTCCTCACCCAAGGCATGCACGAAATCGCGCCGCGTCTTGCATTGCTTGGGTTCCGCGCTGGCGAGATCCTCGCTGGCCGGATCCTCGCAGCCCTCGGGTTCGGCGTGGTTGTTGCCACCGGCCTCTTTCTGCTCGTCCGACGAGACCCAGTGATCGTGAGCGAGACCGAACTGATCTGGGCATTCCTATTCTCGTTGCTCGGCGCCACCACCCTCGGACTAGCCGTTGGAGCGCTCCTAAAGCGCGAACTCGAAGCGATGCTGCTCATGATCGCCCTCGTCGGCCTGCAGTTCGTAGTCGACCCCGACAGCACGCTTGCAAGGGTGCTGCCGCTCTATGCCGCCGAACGCCAGGCCGCAGTAGCCGCTGGCTGGGGACGTCCACTCAATTCACTCCAATGGAGCGGAGCAGTCGCAGCAACACTATTCGTCGTAGCGGTTATAGCTTCGACCCTGCGCTCCCCCAAACCGCCGCCGCGCTCGAACTAGTCGAGCTGGAGGCGAAGCCGGGAAAGCAGTGAGCTAACGCCGCCTCCGGCGGGGCGCCGAAGGCGTTACAGCCTTCGTGGCGCCTGAACGATCCCCGCCGCTCACTACGTTCGCTAACCAAGTTGCTCGCTGCGCTCACAACTTGCGTGTGCGGGAAGCCAAGGTAGCTCCCAGCTGCAAAGGGCAACCCTGCGGGTTGCTGGTGGGAGCGGAAAGGCGCATGCGCAGCAGCCGAGCATCGAGAGCCGCAGGCTCGGATTGCGACAGCTGGAGGCGAAGCCGGGAAAGCAGCGAGCTAACGCCGCCTCCGGCGGGGCGCCGA
>CAYTUB010000174.1:0-3962 GCA_964441145.1 uncultured Acidimicrobiales bacterium | reverse complement strand
GGGGAGGTTTGTTCAAGTCCCCCCTCCGACACGTTTGGGTCGCTGGACGACGCTAGATGCCGCCAGAGGGCGCTGTTTACCGCTCCAGGGCTCTAGATGCGGTGAAGAATTTAGGGGTGTCGGACGGGTGACTGCATTTCACCCTCCTTTTCTCCGGGACCCGAATCCCCCGGAAACAGTGGGTTTTCTCGGGGTAGGGGTGTCGTTTGCTAATGCTTCTGCAAATGCCGGCCCACCGGAACGGGCCGAGAACCCTCTAAATCAAAGGGTTTCGGTGGGCTGAGCGGCAGTGCTCGGAGAACCGGTTCGAGCTGGGCGACGCGCTCTTTGGTGGTCCGACGTACGAGCTGGTTCGGATGAGGAGAGTGGGTACGTCTCGTCGGTCGGCCCACTTGTGGGCGTCGAGCTAGACGACGCGAGATGCGCGTTGGGGGAGGTGAGTTCAGGTGAGCCGTCTCAACACTTGAACACGTGCTTGATTCGTTCGAACTCAGCCACGGTCATTTTTGTCTGGGTTGCCTTCTGGCGTCCACGTGACCGTTGATGGTCGAGTCAGCGGCTGGAGCACGAATGCTCGTGCTGTTGCTCGGGCCGAGTCGAGGCTGATGAAGGCTTGAGGGTTGAACTCGTAGTCGTGTTGGTGGTCGGGGCTGGTGAAGCTGATCGTGCCGTCGACATCGAGGCGGGTGTCGCCGGTGGCGTGCCATGGCTTGTGGTCGGTGTCGAGGTACAGAGCGACTGACAGATCGTTTCGGCCGAGTCCGATGCTGAGGCTTGCCTGGTTGGTTTCGAGGCGCACGAGGACGGGCTCGTTGGCTGCGTGGATGCTGTCGAGAAGGCGCTCGATGAGTTCTGGGGTTGCGAGCGTCCGGACGATTTGCGCGTAGCCGATGCTGATCTCGGGCAGGGGGTCGCCGTGGTGGGTGAGTGGGTGGAGGTAGGTGGCGGTTTCGGAGTTGCCGAAGTGGTTGGCCCATCCCCATGGTGTGGCGCCGATGTGGGTGTCGACGAGGTTGGGGTCGGCTCCATGATCGATGAGGAGACGCGCTCGCTGGGTGTCGTTGGCTTCGGCGGCGTGGTGGAGCGCGGTCTTGGTGCCGGACCGATTGTTGATGTCGAAGCCGAGTTCGATCAACAGTTCGAGCATGTCTGGTTGCTCGGCGGTGACGTTCTTGCAGAGCCCTGGATACTCGGAGTGGAGCTGGGGGAGCAGGTCGGGTTGGTTCTCGAGAAGCTGCCGTAGCTCATTGGTTTGATTCGTTCGTGTGTGTTGGAGCGCTGTCTCGGTTGGGGTGAGTTCGGTGTCGATCCCGTGCTCGGCGAGGAAAGCGAGTATTGAGTCGTGGCCTTCTGCGGCGGCGATCCTGGCTGGGGTGGACTGGGACCGTCCGATGGGTCGGTTGAGGTCGAGGCCGAGGCTGGCGAGGTAGGTGAGGATTGTGGGCCGGTTGCGTTTGGCCGCGGCCTCGAGTTCGTCGTACAGGAGCTCGGCGGGGTCACGTAGTTGGTCGCCGAGCTGCTGATACCAGGGGCCGTCTTGTGGGGTGCCCAGGCCGTGGTTGACGAGGAGTTGGAGGTGAGCGGGGTTGTCGTGGTTCTGGCCACCGATGCCGTTGTTGTAGAGGCCTTGGCCGTCGTTGGGATCGGCGCCTGCATCGAGCAGGAGTTCTGCGAGTTCGAGGCGGTCGGGGTGCCAGGGCTGGTGTTGTTCGCCGCCGCCGAGCGCGCCGGTCAACGCCGTGAATGGAGGGACAAGGCCCCGCCACAAGAACCCGGCGTTGGGGTCGGCACCCCGATCGAGGAGAAGGTTGACGGTCTCGGTCGACGACCACGCCGGGTCATCGGTGCTGATGCGGGAGTACGTTGCGTACAGCAGTGGCGGCCAGCGGTTCGGTCCACACGGGGCGTTCACCAGGTTGGGTGTTTCGTCGAGCGCCACCCGCAGGCCCACATGGTCGCCAACGGTTGCCAGCGCAGCGAGTGAATTCGTGGCGAGCGATGGGTCTTCCTCGAGCTGCTGGTGGGCCCGTGCGATTCGCTCCTCGGGTCGGGGAACGGCGTGAAGCTCGAAGCGGAGATGATGCCCAGATGGTCTCGGAGCCGGGCCCAGCTGGTGAATCCGTACATTCGGGCGACGATGAGCTGCGCGTCGGCCGTCTTGAAGCCAACACGGTCGGCTTCGGTCATCGACGCAGCGTCGCGGCGGGGGTGGAACTCGTCGACCATCGAGAGCGCCCCGTCGTCGCCGGATCGGATCAGATCCCGGACAAGCTTCGCCTGGTTCTTGAGGTGCTCGAGCGACGGGTTCTCGGGCAGTGGAGCGGTTGGCATGGGGACCCCTTTCGTGTCTGCCCGGGTGTCCGCATGATCGGGCCGAAAGAGGAACAAAGGTTCCATGGCACAAGATCGGTCGTACTCGACAGGTGGGCTTTGCCCTTTCCGCGGACCGGAAGCACCCCGCAACGCGCTCAGAACCCAGCCTACGACACCGGGAACGGTCGGACCTAGGCTGGTCATCGTGAAGGTCACGCTGCTCTACTTCGAAGACTGCCCCAGCTGGCAGACCGCGGATGGTCACCTACGCGCCATCGCCGATGAACTCGGCTACACCATCGAACGGATCGAAATCACCACGCCCGAACAAGCCGAACAACTCCGGTTCCGGGGCTCCCCCAGTGTCCACATCGACGGGACCGACCTCTTCGCAGCCTCCGACGCCCCGGTCGGTCTCAGCTGCCGGATCTACCAAACCCCCGAAGGGCCAGCAGGGTCGCCCACCATCGACCAACTCAGGGCCACTCTCGCCTCGATGTAGGCCCTGGCCAGGCGAAACGTCTAGGTGTCGACCAGCTCAACGTCATGCTGGCGAGGTCGAGAACAGCGGCGCTGAAACCCCAGGTGGTGGATCGCTCGAGCGGCGCGGTGTCATTGGCTCATGCCGAGGATGCGGCGTGCTCCGTTGGCGACGACGGCGAAGATGAACCCTCCGGCGATCAGGTCCGGGATCGCGGAGTCGAAGATGATGACGCCGATGGCGGCGGCTATGACGAGAGCGTTGACCTTGATGTCGTTGGCGGTGAAGATCCAGCTGGCTTGCAGGTGGACCTCACCGGATCGCACCTGGTTCAAGACGACGAGGGTGACGACGTTGCCGGCGAGCGCGAGTGCGGACAGCACGATCATCGATGTCGGATCGGGGAGCTCGGTGTCGACGACGAATCGGCGGATCACCTCGACGAGACCCACGGTGGCGAGGCCGAGCTGGACGTAGCCGCTGGTGCGTGCGAGGCGCTTCTTGCGGGCGGCGGCGGTGCCGACGGCTGCGAGGCTGAGTGCGTACACGCTGGCATCGGCGCCCATGTCGAGCGCGTCGGCGACCAGCCCCATTGAGCGGCTGATGAGCCCGACGGTGAGCTCACCAACGAAGAACCCGGCATTGATGACCAGGGCGATAAGTAGCGCTCGGCGTTCTCGCGTCGGGTCGGTCTCGGTGTTCATGTGGCTGGTGTCGTCGACGTGGCGGGCGCCGAGGCCCAGCGGCTCGAGTAGGTCACTGATCGCGTCAGCGGTGGAGCGGTGCTCGATGAGGACGTCGCGGTGTTGGCTGTCGAATTCGATCCGGTCGACGTCGTCGCAGTCGTCGAGTGCCATGCGAATGAGTTGTTCTTCTGCGGCGCAGTCCATCGCTGGAACGTGGAAGCGGCTGACCGTCATGGCGTATCCGGTTCGGGTGCGATCTGATTGTTCGACGCTGACGCTGTCTGGATGTTCTCGTCGAGTCGTTGCGGCGTGGTGACTCGGGGGACTTTGCGTTGACCGCCGGCTTGTCCGTTGGCTGCCATCCAGAATGCGAACGTCCCATTTGGCACGATGTCGACGTGCGGGGGAGCGATCACGATGCTGTTGCCCCGTTTCGTGCGGTAGTCGGCGTTCTGCTCGGCGAGGGAGTTGTCGACGAGCGC
>CAYTUB010000173.1:0-3985 GCA_964441145.1 uncultured Acidimicrobiales bacterium | reverse complement strand
CGAGGATGAACGGTGTTTCGTTCGCGAAGCTGCCAACCCAGTCGATGCGGTTGATCAGCGTCGTCACCTGCGGGTACGTGCGTACCTCGGCAAGCTTTTCGTAGCCGCGGTGCATGTAGCCCATGACGGGTTCGGCAGCGACAACTTGCTCGCCGTCGAGTTTCGCGATGATGCGCAGGGTTCCGTGAGTTGCCGGATGCTGCGGACCGATGTTGAGGGTCATGCCCTCGGTTTCGATCTCGACGTTTACTCGAGCGTCGGCGGCTTGTTGGTGGATGTAGCGGAGCTGTTCAGCTTCGCTGAGCTCTCCGCTCGATCCGGGAGTGGTCACGTCAGTCATGAGTCGCCTCCCTCGTCGTCGTCATCGCCGGGCATTTGCTCGACGTCGACGATGCCAGGCCATGGTTTGATGCGGCGAGATAGCAGTGGGAAGTCCTTGCGCATTGGATTGCCCTCGAATGTGGCGGGCAAATACAGCTTGCGCTTGTTGGGGTGACCAACGAAGTCGATACCAAACATTTCGGCGGCTTCGCGCTCGTGCCAGTTGACGCCCGGGTACACGGGGATCCAGGTGGCGATCGAAAGGTCCTCGGCGGGCAGATCCGCCTTGATGGTGAGCGACCGGTCAGTGGTGATGTCGTTGACACGAGCAAAGACCTGGAAGCGAGTGGTACCGCCTGCGTACCCGGTCTCCATTGGCTCGGCCTCAGCGGTCTCTTCGGGCGGAGTCAGCTGAAGGTCGACCTGGGAATCCATGTCGCGGCCAAAGGGCGACGGCAGCCAGTCGATGACCGACAAGAAGTTGAAGAAGCGAAAGCCCATGGCTTCACGCAAGACATGCGCTGTTTCGACCCAAGCCTCGCGAGAAACACGAACCCAGATGTCGTCTCCGGGTTTGACGTAGCTTTCGATAACGCCTTCGCCGAGCTCGCTAGAAAACTCCTCGAGGAGCGCCTCTCGCTGCTCATCTACCTCGACTGCCGTCTCGTCGGTCTCTGCGACCGCTGTTTCGTCACTCATGAGAACGTCCTAGGCCCCGACAACGATCGGTTCTTGGGTCCAACGCTCTTGCATGTCTTCATTGAGGATGCGTTCCTGCAACATGACGATGCCTTCAAGGAGCGCTTCCGGACGCGGTGGGCATCCCGGAACGTAGACGTCAACGGGCACGATCTGATCGACGCCCTTGGTAACCGAGTAGGAATCCCAGTAGGGGCCACCGCAGTTCGCACACGATCCCATGGAGATCACGTACTTGGGTTCTGGCATCTGCTCGTAGAGACGACGAATGGCCGGAGCCATCTTGTCGGTCACGGTGCCGGAGATAACAACGAGGTCGGCCTGGCGTGGACTGGCGGGAAATGGGATAACGCCCAGACGCATGACGTCGTAGCGAGGCGATGCGAAGGCTGCTCCCATTTCAAGTGCGCAGCAGGCGAGGCCCCACTGATAGACCCACAGCGAATACTTGCGGCTCATGTTGAGCAGCCCCGTGAGCGGCTTTGGCAACTTGCCGGATTCGACTAGACCCATTTGAGCATTCCCTTCCGCCACGCATAGACGAGGCCGAGCAGGAGGATGAATACGAAAATTGCCATCTCGACGAGGCCAAACAGACCAAACGCTTCGAGCCGTGTCGCCCACGGAAAAATGAACACTGCCTCAACATCGAAGAGAACGAAGAGCAAAGCGAACACGTAGTAGCGAATATTGGCTTGAGACCACAATCCGCCCGTTGGTTCGACACCCGATTCGTAGTTCTCAGTTTTCGCTTCGTTGGGCTTATCGGGTCGAAAAATCGAACCAAGACCAAGGAACGTCCCCACAAGGAGGACCCCGAGGCCACCAAAGATGGCGACCACCAGGTAACTACGAAGAAATTCGGACACGGCTGCTCAGGCTATCTATCGACTTTTCGCGCCGCCAAGGTCGGACCCGGCGGCGTTACCAACGTCACGAATCTATCTGGAATACGGCGCGTTTTTGTTCATCGTGCCCCGACGAGGACATGAGTCACGAAGAGTTTTCCCAAAGGAATGGAATTCTGTGGCCGATAGGAGTGTTTAAGATCACCGCTAGTGCTCGTAAGAGCCTCAGCTAAGACGCCGTACGCCCTATGATGGGTAGGCGACACCACCCCAGGAGAACAGATCGCTATGAAGGTTTGGATCGATCAAGACTTGTGTACCGGCGACGGCCTCTGCGAAGAGATTGCCCCCGCCGTATTCTTTGGCCAAGACGACGGCCTCTTCTATGTCAAGGAGACCGCCGACAACTTCGGCGAGGAGAAGTTGTTCGATGGAACGAACAACCCCGCTGGCTCCGAAGGCATGGCCCGCGTGCCTGACAACCTCATCGAGGGTGTCATCGAGTCCGCTGAAGAGTGCCCCGGAGAGTGCATCTTCCTCGAGGCTTAGCGCCTTCTGGCTTCGGCCAACAACAAAATCGAATTGACGGGCCCCGCTACGGCGGGGTCTGTTGCGTTTTGTGAAGATGAAGCCCGCCTACGACGGGCCGGGAAGCTGGCCGTTGGGAAACTGGACGGACTGAAGTACACCTCGGTCATCGACGAAGACAACCAGTTCGTTGTCAGCGAAGAGGATCTCTTCGGCCGAGAAGTCTGATCGCGCCACCGCGAGTTGGTGTCGCACCAGGGAAATGCCCCCGAGTCGCGGAGTGACGATGTGTTCGATCAAGACGCCGTCGACGACCTGGGTCAGGATTGCCGTATTCGGACCGAACGTCGAGAGATCAACGGTGTTCGTCCCGGACTCCAGGGCACCATCCACCGGGGTCTCCAGTTCACCCGTTCCATCGAGGTCGATCCTCCAAAGCCCTCCTTCGGCGACGGCCCAGAGTTGCCCGTCAACAACCGCGGGCTGCGCCCCACGGCGACCGGTTTGAAACAGGCCAGGGTCAGGATCGATGTCGACGATCTCGGCCTCTCCTGGACCATCCCAAATTGCGATTCCCTGAGGAGCTGGTTCAGGGAAGAGGTCACGGAACTCTTCGCATGCCGCTGGTGGGTCAAGTGCCGGCCCAACAAAGGTCACCAGCCGGCCGTCGGCCAACCGAACGGGAACCCCAGCAATCTGTCGGTCGGTCGAGAATGGAGTGAGGTCACCGCTTAGCGGCAATCGAAACTCGACGCTCGGCCCGAATCCGGCAGAGAACACCTGATTCAGGCAGCTATGGGCTGCATCGAAGGACGTGGTGTCCCCCTCCGGCGCGCTGATGAACTCTTCCTCGCCATCGCAGTTCAAAACCACAATTAGGTCCGCTGAGGTTTCAACGAAACACGGATTAACAACTTCGACGACCAGTCCAGACTGTTCCAGGATCCCGATACCCACAGGATCTACGGAATCAGCGAGCAGAGGCTCACCGTCGATGACCGCTGGGAAGGCAAAGCCATCAGATTCCTCGGCAACAAAGAGGGTGGTATCGAGCCCCCATTCAGCTCCGTTCTCCGATGTGAGCAGATCGATTTGTGCTGGTTCGAAACCACCCGAGATAGCGGCCGCGCGAGTCCGTATCACGCCAAAGCCGCCTACTCGCAACCGGTGGAAATTCGTGAACTCGTCACCGATCACCCCGTCGGGTGCCCCATCGGTGTCGCCTACGAGTTGAGTCTCGACCTGGATCCAATTCTGCCCGTTGGCTGATACGTAGATCTCGGGAACATCGCTGCCGCCATCGCCGCCGAAGGTCGGCGATCCGTAGTACTGGCCGTCGGGACCCCGGACGATATCGAACCCAAACGAGGACACCGATCCTCCTAGGCCGGCCACCTCAATCACGGCCAGCCCATCGGGAAGCGGCGCGTCCAACTCGTCGACCGCTTCGCTCTCGGCGACCGTCGTACTCGTCGGCGTCGTCGTTGTGGTGGTGGTTGTTGCCTGACGCTGCGAGCCATCGGCGGCCTCACCGGCATCGGGCCTCAAGAGAAACACCGCTGCACCGGCAGCAAGCAGCGCGAGAACCA
>CAYTUB010000172.1:1547-4113 GCA_964441145.1 uncultured Acidimicrobiales bacterium | reverse complement strand
CTCTGGACCTCCTCCTCAACGGTGGGCTCTTCGGCGAATACAACCCCGAACCTGCTGGGCCGAACGGCGAGACGGTCCTGTTTGGCCTCGTACCCGGCGACCTCGGCCAAGAGTCGCCAGACCAGATCCAGTACTTCCTCGGCTCCTCACCACGCGTCACTCTTCTCCCCGCTTGGGAACAGCTCGTTATCGATCTACTTCCGGAGCTCTCCGAGTCGGAGTCCCTCGTCACCGTCGCTATCTTCGGCTAACGCCATAACGAAGCAAATCGGTTTGGCGGCCAACTCCACGTCGTGGGGACAGGCCCCTTTATGGGGACAGGCCCCATTACGACGCTACGAAAGTCATCAACAGATCGGGTTGGGGTCTGACCCCAAACCGATCTGTTTTGCCACGCGGACAGGCGCCATCGACTGAACTTGCATTTTGTGCAAGTGTTCGATAACTTGCACATATGGAAAGCTTTGACGAAGCGAACTCAGACCCGGTCGGCGAAGCAGCGGCGAACGAACTCGACCGATTGGCCGAACTCGAAGACGCTGCTTGGTACAGCCAGAACCTCAGGTGCGCGCCCACCGTTGTAAAGCTCGCCGTAGTCATTGGTTCGATCGGAGTGCTTACACTGCTCGGCGTTGTCTTCCGAGACTACGGCGACACCTGGCAAGGCATTGTCCTGAGCCTGTTCGTGACCGTTGGCTTCGTCGCCAGCATTATTCGCCTCGAGCGCCGATACTCCCCTGCCAGAACACCGACGACGTTTCCGCCTCGGAGGGTCCTAAACAAACAATGGAAACTGATCCTCCTCATTCAAGCTCCGACGTACTTCTTCATTCCTGTGTTGATCAATGGTGTTGAATCCGGTGCTTCCTGGCAGTTCTTTGGAGTGATCATGGCAGCGATACTCATTGCGTCGGTCCTCTGGTCTCTCGCTCTCGACAAGTTTGGGATCATCGCTCGGTTCGCCCCTCAAATGGCTGGGACACCATGACTCCACCGAAGCCGACCCAACCCCCGACGCGACCAGCCGACCTCGATTCGACGATCCACGCTCCCAAGCGATTGGCAGCGATGGCGATCCTCTCGGGAGCGAGCGAGGTTGAGTTCGCGTTCCTCGTCGAACGCCTTGAACTCGCCGCCAGTGACCTCTCGAAACAGATGTCAACGCTGATCGATGCTGGCCTCGTTGATGCTCGCAAGACCGGGCAGGGGCGCGGGAGCAGCACCTGGTACAGCTTGACCGACGCAGGTCGCGACGAATTCGACGCCTACCGCACCGCCCTGCGGTCAATGCTCGACGGTCCAGGCAGCTAGGCGCACCACGCAATGGGGACAGGCCCCTTTATGGGGACAGGCCCCTTTATGTCACGCACGAGCGACCTCCGCCTCTGGCGCAAAGCCTCCGTGGCAATTGAACGGCCCCCGGAGGGGTAGCGATGACCAGCGCGATGTTTCGAGCCCCCAGGCGAGAAACTCGGTTAGTGAGCGAAGCGAACTGCACGAAGTCGCTCGCCGCTCAGCCGGTGTGGGGACAGGCCCCGTTACGAATGTCATGGGGACAGGCCCCATTGCGTTAGTGGGTTTGAGCGGGGCTGAAATACACTCATGTCCATGGGTGCACCGCTTTTTGAGCTTTCCGATGTCCACATTTCGACCGTCGACGGTATCGAGATCGTGAAAGGCGTCGATCTCACGATCAACGCTGGCGAAATCCATGCGTTGATGGGCCCAAATGGCTGCGGCAAGTCAACCCTCGCCTCAGCGCTCGCTGGCAGCCCAGAGTACGAAATCACCGGCGGCACCGTCCTCCTCCACGGCGACGACATTGCTGACTGGGACCCAGACCTCCGAGCCCGTGCTGGTATGTTCCTTGCATTCCAGTACCCGCAAGCAATCCCCGGCGTTTCTGTTCGCAACTTCCTCCAGCAGGCCGTGCAGGCTCGCACCGGCGAAGACGTGTCAACGATCGAGATCTACATGTCGCTGTCGGAATGGATGGAAACACTCGGCATGGATACGTCATTCATGGACCGCTTCCTGAACGAAGGATTCAGCGGTGGTGAGAAGAAGCGGAATGAAATTCTCCAGATGGCACTCCTCGAACCCGAACTCGCGATCCTCGACGAGACCGACTCGGGCCTCGACATCGACGCACTCCGCATCGTCGCCGAAGGCGTACAAGCCGTGCGAGCCAAGAAAAGCGAACTCGGCGTGCTCACCATCACGCACTACCAACGATTGCTCGATTACCTGAACCCCGACTTTGTCCACGTTATGGCCGACGGAAAGATCGTCCAGAGCGGCGGCATGGAGCTCGTTGAAACGATCGAATCCGAGGGCTTCGATTCGTTTGTAGGCGCCTGATGAGCTTTGACGTGGCGGCGATCAGAGCCGACTTCCCGATCTTTAACCGCAAGATTGACGGCAAACCGATCGTGTACCTCGATTCGGGCGCGACCTCACAGAAGCCAAACGCCGTACTCGACGCAATGGACGACTACTACCGAAACCATTCGGCGAGCGTGAACCGCGGCGCCTACACCCTCGCTGCCGAAGCCAACGACCTTGT
>CAYTUB010000172.1:0-1537 GCA_964441145.1 uncultured Acidimicrobiales bacterium | reverse complement strand
ACCTTGTCGACAACGCTCGAGCATCGGTTGCCCGTTTCATCGGCGCTCCCCACGCCCATGAGCTGATCTTCACCAAGAACGCCACCGAAGCAATGAACCTGTTTGCGCACAGCTGGGGCAGGGCCAACCTCACCTCCAGCGATGTGGTGGTCATCACCGAGATGGAACACCACGCAAACATCGTTCCCTGGCACATGCTCGTCGAGTCCAACGGGATCGAACTCCGATGGATCCCGATCACCGAATCGGGTGAGCTCGACCTGTCAGACCTAGACACTCTGATCGACGGCGCCAAACTCGTTTCGGTTACCGCCATGTCGAACGTCTTGGGCACGATGAACCCGATCCGCCGAATCGCAGACGCAGCCCACGCTGCAGGTGCGATCATGATGGCCGATGGCAGCCAGTACGTACCGCACGTACCGACGAACGTCGTCGAGATGGGTGTCGACGCGATGTTCTTCACCGGTCACAAGATGCTCGGCCCGACCGGTGTTGGCGTGTTCTGGGGAACCACAGAGCTGCTCGAGGCAATGCCACCGTTCCTCGGCGGCGGCGACATGATCATGCAGGTCACCAAAGAGGGCTTTACGACCAACGCCCTCCCCCACAAGTTCGAAGCTGGCACGCCAATGGTCGCCGAGATCATCGGCCTCGGCGCCGCTATCAAGTACCTCAACAACCTCGGCATGGAGAATGTTCGCGAACACGAGGTTTCCCTCACCGCCTACGCACTGCGCACCCTGAACGAGCGGTTCGGTGACGACATCACCATCCATGGCCCCGCCGAACCTGCGAGCCGAGGTGGAGCGCTTTCGATGGCGTACAAGGATGTGCACCCGCACGACCTGAGCCAGGTGCTCGACCAGGCAAATGTCTGCGTCCGCGCCGGACACCACTGTGCAAAGCCGCTGATGGCTGTGATGGGTGTTCAGTCGACTGCCCGCGCTTCGCTCTATGTCTACAATGACGAATCCGACATCGATACGCTCGCAGATGCGCTCGAGTCGAGCGACGACATTTTCGGAATGGGATTTTAGATGCCAGGCCTTGAGGATCTGTACAAAGAGATCATCCTCGATCACTACCGCAACCCTCGCAACCGAGGAGAGTTGCCCCCTCCAGCGTGCAAGACCGAGGGGTTCAACCCGCTGTGCGGAGACGAGATTGTCGTCTATGCCGAAATTGAGGATGGCCACATCGTCGACATCAAGATGGGTGGTCAGGGTTGTTCGATCAGCCAGTCGTCGGCCTCGATGATGTCCCAGGCTGTGAAGGGCAAGAGCATCGAAGAGGTGCGCTCTCTAACCGATGACTTCAAGTCCATGATGTCGATCCCTGGCAAGGGGTCGAAGAACGGTTCCGACGACGATCCGAGCGCGGAAGACATCGAGGCTGCCAAGGCAGCTGCGAGCGCTGGTGATGCCGGAAATATTGCTGGCGCAGCAGAGAAGCCCGATCTGTCGATGGGCGACCTGTCGGCGCTTAAGGGCGTCGTGAAGTTTCCCGTGCGCATCAAATGTGCGGTGTTGTCGTG
>CAYTUB010000171.1:0-4164 GCA_964441145.1 uncultured Acidimicrobiales bacterium | reverse complement strand
TCAAACGCAAAGCTTGTTGTGCGGTTCTCGGCATCGATGGCTGCGGTTTGGCGTCCGCCATCGTCATAGATCCACGTGCGTTCCGACTCGGGAGCCTTGATGGCGCTCTGATCGCAGTTCTTTTAGCGCTGCATATATTTTCTCTGGTCGAACGCCACCACCTCATCGGCAGCGGGTAGTAGCTCAAGCACTTGGATCGGGTCATGGTCATACTTCCAGGCACGAAGAAGCTGCGTCGCTTCACCTGGCGAAATCGGACGAAAGGCCTCCAGAAAAATGAAGATGAGTCGCGGATTGTCCCTCTCCTCACCGTAAGGAGACAGGTCTGTTGCTTCGAGGTACTCATAGATATCAGAGCGCAGTTCATTCGAACAAGCGAGTTCTCTCAGCTCGCGCGCAACCACCGTTGCACTTGAGTTAGCGAGTTTCGCGTGAGTTTCCAGCACCGCTGAAACTGCGTCTATCGTCTCCAGTGTGCAACTGGGCGCCATGGCCTCAATCGCGTTCTCTAGGTGCTCTGGCAGCCCCGCATTAGCCGTTAACTGCGTGACTAGCGCCGAGAGCTCCGGTTCTGCAGCACTTGCAGCCAACAGGCAACGCAGAACCGTATTCGTTCTGTCGAAACTTCTCGTATTCACCCCAACTCCTCGACGTTCATCTATCTCGTGAATATGACGGTCACCGACTCACCGGTATCCACAATACTTTCGACATTCCCGAATCCGTGGAAGGAAGCTTGCCGACCCGTGAACGTCTGAAGCGCCGCTTGAGTGTCGGATAAACCTGCGCTCAATCCCGCCCGGTACTGGCGATAGTTAGTGTCAATACCGCGGGTGCTACTCCATGATCCTTGGATTCTGACTACTTCGCCGCCAAAGAAACCCATCGCTTGCGAGAACATTTCGGGACCTGTCGGTGTGTCATCTGCACGGCGGATGAAGAGCCGTAAAGTGCCGTCGTCATCAAGACTCGCCTCAAGCCCAGTTTCGAAATTTTGTGTGAGGTTCAAGAAACCATTCTGGTCGCCAATTAGTTGCCGAACGAGTTCGCCAGGTAGGCCATCGCACGCTCTGGGGTTTCGTCTGTGATTGAGAACGCAGTTCTCTATCTGCTGGGCATCGACCCGATATATGTCTGCCAGGCGCTGGTATTCGTTTGGAGTTGCAATAGTCTCGACGGGCTCAACAGGGTCGCCAATTCCGTTCAGGGCCTCATCCAAGAGGATCGGGGCGAGGGCTGTCGATAATCCAACGAGGCCCAAGAGGTTCTCTAGGAAAAGAAAAGTTCTCGCTTGAGATTGCCCAATCGCAACTTGCTGTAACGTCGCTCGCCTCGCCTCAGCTCTTTGAGTAGCAGACTCCGCGAACACTGCCTGACCGGTTGGGTCGGTAAACGTGGTGGGGTTGTTTGCGGCGTAGGTGTAGAGGTTGTAGCCGGTAGTACCGGGTGCTCCTGGCTGTACCGGGTCCACTGTTGTGAAGCGTCCGAGGCCTGGGTTGTACTGCCTTGCCCGCAGATGCTGCAGACCGGTTGGGTCGTGTTGCCCACCCGCGAACCCGAACGTGTCAGTCGTGCCTTGGAGTGGTTCGCCGTATGCGGTGAACGCCGTTTCGGCCGACACGACACCGGTCTGGTCCACTGTTGCACGCACAGAGCCAACCGCATCAGCCAACAACCAATCGTTGCCGTCACGGGCGACACCGTTTGCGTGGACATAGTTGTCGCCGTCACTCGTCGAGATGAGTGTTGGTAGACCGTTGCGGTCCCACAGTTGTGTCTCGCCGTCGACGGTTACGCGAACGTCTTGCGCGTCGTAGCTGTAGGTTTCGGTGACTCCGGCTGCGGTGATTTCGGTGGCACGACCGTAGTCGTCGTAGGTGTAGGCATCGCCGTCACTGGTGCCGGTCAGGTTGCCAGCCTGATCGTAGGTGTAAGTCGTTCCGGTGGTGTCGGAGATCAGCTGCCCGGTCGCGTCAACCGTGTAACCAATCGTGTCGCCATCGATGTCGGTGTGTGAGGTTCGGTTACCGGCCGCGTCATAGCTAAACGCCTCGGTGAGTGCTCCCGGGTAGGTGGCTGCCGTGATCCGGTTCAACCCATCAAGCGTGTACGACTCTGCACCAGCATTCGAGCTAACACCGACACGGTTACCGTTGCCATCCAACGTGTACGAGAAGCTATCGATCAGTGTTGCGCCATTGTTGTGGGCGATGCTGTCGAGACGACCTGCCGTGTCATAGCCATAGACACTGTCCACACCATTGGAACGTGCAACGTCGATCATGCGGCCGTCGGCGTCGTTGACCAACGTGATCGTGTCACCACGCCAATCCGACACCGAATCAACAAACCCGTTCACGTCATAAGCAGTCGTGAACGTCCCCTCAGGCCGAGTCAACGTGGTTTGTTCACCAGCGGCGTCCACCGGGCATACCTGTTGCCTATTGAGATCTGGCCTCAAGTTGTTCTAAGTATCAGCAGCGCATAGATCTTCGCATCGCTCCGATTCTTCAAGTCTTGGGGTCTGAGCTAGCGGCATCGATTCAGGAGGAGCTGCTTTGCTCCCATTCCGAGGTGAGTGTTCGCAGGAACTCTTCGACAGTTCCTTTAGACGGATCAGGGGGCAGAGCGTTAATTGCGACAGTAACGTGCTCGCGTACCGCCAAAGTTGCCTCGGCGAACGTCGCGTGCGCTGTCTTCGACGAGGACAATTGCGCTCCGGATTCACCCAAGCTCAACGCGCTTACTCCGCTCGAGCCATTCTTAGCAGCCGACATCACCAAGGCACCGATTCGTGTCTCCATGCGGATCACCATCGAGCCGGAATCCCGTTCGACGCTCACATCGCTAACCCCTGAAGGGCGAAGAACCGATAGCTGCCGTTCAATTGCAGCAGCATTAATGGGCGGCGCAGCGACATCTGCTGCTGCGGCGGCAAGACTCCCGGGCGAAACCTCCTCACTGACGACAACCCGGATCCCTCTTTCGGTGAGTTTGTCTTCCCAATTGGCCAATTGCTCCCGGAAGAGCCTGTCACCGTCGCTACCGACTACGCCGATGGAGATCGAGGACTCCAACGGTTGATCGACAATCGTCCCTATGTCGTTGACTAGGACAAGCCCGACAACTTGAGTCATTGACCGTGCAACTGCACAGGCAATGGTCGACGCTTCACCGCAGCCCAGAATGAACAAGGCACCGTCTGGCGACCACCCATGCAGCATCTCATTCGCCTGGGCCTCAGCGGCGCCAGTGCCACCAGAGAAATCTAATGAGAGCTGCGTCAATGGCGAGTGTGTACTAGCGAGAACGGCCTCAACCACAGCTCGCTCTGAGTCAATCGCCCCGCCAGCGTCAGAAAGAACAACTATCCCGGTTTTCATTCGGCTGCACTCCTTGCTCTGTGCCAAGAATCTGTTCGGATCATGGCATTAAGTTCGGCCCGACAAATTCGATGTCTATTGGGACTCGATCTCCAGCTCGTGCATCCGCCACGCGGAAGTCACTGAACTCCGCCGGAAACCCACCTGCCTGAAAACGCTGGTTCCTATTCGAACATAGTGCTACGAAGGCCGAGACGTCCTTTCCAGGGCGTATGTGATCCGCAAGCTGCTGCTGCGTCATCGTCGGCAACGGAGAGATCGTGGTGGCGTAAGCCCCCGCCCTAAAAGTAGTCGCTCTAGCCACAAACGGTTCACTAGCAATTAGTGAACCACTCAACACAATGGATCCGGCCTCGAACGTGCTTGAATAGTGGAAGTAGAGCTGGCCGCACTCTGGTCGTGCTGTCTCGACCCGGGTGATCACTTCTGCCGCAGTCAAAGTCGTTGCGACAAATGCGCCAATCGCTTCCTCAACAGTGATGTCTGGGGCTGGGCCATTTCCAGTTGCAGGAGCTCCAGTGATTGGGTTCTCCACCCGAGCCTCGGCCTCAGGGTCGGCGAACGAAGGAGATGACGGTAGACCAAAGTCGAAGTTTGGAGTACAGCCGACTTGCACGCAGCGGCTGTAGTACGCCGGGAGCAGCACGGTAGACGCTGCCAAAGCGACTACGGACGCAACAGCAAAGGCATCAAGCGTTGCATTCTCGAAGAACACCGCTTGACCTGTCGGGTCGGTAAACGTGGTGGGGTTGTTTGCTGAGTAGGTGTAGAGGTTGTAGCC
>CAYTUB010000170.1:0-4172 GCA_964441145.1 uncultured Acidimicrobiales bacterium | reverse complement strand
AGCGCAACGCGAAGTCAGGCGTCGGCCAGCACGCTCTCTTCGGCAAAGACCTTCGAGCGACCCGCAATCACATAGGCCGCCCACGCGAGCCCCAGGATCGGAACGCCGTACAGCAGCGACAAGAACGCCGATGCACCCGAGCTGTTCGCCGCGTTGATGATCGCGACCAGCACAGCGGCGGCCGCACCGGGAGCGAGAATCACAAAGGCAGCCTGATGGAATCGGCGCCGCCAGCGACCTGTGTATTGGGCAGCGACGAGCAAGAAGAATCCGATCGGAATCAGCGCGTTCGGGATTTCAGATGGAATGACCTCATCGGGTCGTACCGCGGCAAGCGCAGGATTGCTTTCAATGAGCACAATCCCCGCAATGGCTCCCACCATCACGCACACAAGGCCAATACGCGGGCTGACCGTATCGAGCAGTCGCCCCTCGTTTCGCCACATCCCATGAGAACAAAGCAGGATCCCGATCAGGCTCGGCGTTTGCGCGATGACCAACACCCACAAGTTTTGGAACAGACCAAACCCCAAGAGAAAGAGCACAGGGGGTAATGCACACAGTGCAGCAATCGCCATTTCTCCGTACGCAGTTTCGTCGTCAGCGCTCGTATCAAGGGTGGTACGCACGGCCGCTAGAACCAGAGAGCTCGCGAAGCCAACCGCCGCGCCCCGTCCATCACTGTCTCGAACGACACGGAGCTCGGCTTTCCATTCCTGGCTATACCGAGCCTGGAGATCTGTAGGGAGTAGCGCCGCGGCAAGGCGGACGCAAGATCTGGAAAGCACTATCGATCTCCCACACTCATGACCACCACCCTACTCGCCCCGCGGTGTGGCATTGAGTTACCTACCGGTTGGCGTTCGGCGTGAGAACAGGCTCTAGGCAGAAGCGACGCTCCAGTCGATGGGAATCATATGCCCACACGCGCATCGGAAGTTGCCGGGGCGCATCGGGTCTCGGTCAAGCCACCGCACATGCACCACCATGTCGAGCGTCTCGCACCAGACCGAATCAACAACGGCGTCGCGCTCATCTGCTTCGGGATAGATCGCAATACGCAATTTGTTCATGCGATCTCGGGCCTTGTCGAGTGCTACCCGGGCGTCAGCCTTCTCCCGCAGAGTCGCACCGCGGCGGGTCAGCACCGTGTTGTGTGCTCGCCAGCAACACAACAAATCGTCAAAGGCAGCTTCCACCGCGTAATGAAGCACGGCGAGAAGCTTAGGCCAACAGTGCGTGCTGCGTAAGGCGCGCGGTTACGCCGAGCCGAGTTGGGCCATCAGGTAGGTGAACTCGAGCGCGGTGCGCTTGGCGGCTTCGGTCTGGTTCGCGGCTGCGGAGTGTCCGCCATCGATGTTCTCGTAGTACCAGAACGGTTTGCCGGCATCCTCGAAGAGCTTCGCCATCTTGCGAGCGTGCCCGGGGTGCACTCGATCATCTTTGGTCGAGGTAACGAACAGCGGTGTCGGGTACGGAAGCGCCGGATCGAAGTTGTGGTACGGCGAAACCGTCTCGAGGAATGCGCGCTCTTCTGGATCGTCGGGCGAACCGTACTCGTCCACCCACGACGCGCCAGCCAACAACAGGTGGTAGCGCAACATGTCGAGCAGCGGTACCTGCACCACGACCGCATTCCACAAGTCCGGGCGCTGGTTCAACATCACGCCCATCAGCAACCCACCATTGGAGCCACCCATGATTCCGAGATGATCAGGTGACGTGAGTCCCGAGTCGATAACCGCTTCGGCAACCGAAATGAAGTCGTCGTAGACGCGCTGGCGGTTGACGGTCAGGCCTGCCTGATGCCAGGAGGGACCGAACTCTCCGCCGCCGCGAATGTTCGCCATCACAAAAGCGCCGCCGCGCTCTAGCCAGTTACGGCCGATGTTGCCGCTGTAGGACGGATTGAGCGGAACTTGAAATCCGCCATAGCCGTACAGCAGGGTCGGCGTGGTCCCATCGAGCTCGACGTCGGATCGCCGCACCACGAAATATGGGACCGCAGTACCGTCTGTCGATTGCGCCGAGTGTTGTTCGACTATCAGGCCCTCGGCGTCAAAGCGGGCGGGAAGTGTTTTGAGCGTGTCGACCTGGTCGGTTGTGGTGTCGAGGGCCAGTAACGACGTCGGCGTGAGAAAGTCCTCGTAGTTGAGCAACACGAGGTCTTCTCGGAGATCAGAGAATGCGATCCCAACATCGCCGGTACCGGGAAGTTCGATCGGGCTGGTCGCCCAACCGGCGTCCTGTGGTTCGAGTCGGAAGACCTTGCCCACCACGTTCTCGGTAATCGCGAGCAGGGTCGCGCCGCTGGTTACCGCAATACCGCTGACGGCTTGCGTCTCGTTCGGGCGAAAGACCAGCTCAACCGGGGGAAGCTCGTGAGTGGAAAGGAACGCAGCCAGGTCGAAGGCGACGAGGTCGCCGTTGTCGAAGACGGCATCGCCGGCCTGCCAGTCCTGTTCGAGGGAGAACACCATCCGACCATGCGATACGCCATTGGGCGATGACTTCGGCGGGAATGGCCACTGCACGGCGTCGTCGTCGGTGAAAAGCCAATACGTCGAGGTAAAGAAGCTGTCGGCTTGAGTCGCACCGGCGAGTTGGCTGCCGTCCTCCAACTCGATGGTGAACGGAAACACACCGACGTCTTGTGGAGTTCCCCGCAGAACTTCGACAGCTTCACTAAGCGAGGTCCCGCGGGTCCATCGCTTGACGATGAACGGGTAGCCAGATTCGGTGACGGTGGGTTCGGTTTCGTCGCCCCAGTCGGTCGCGATCAGAACGGTGTCCTCGTCGACCCACGTGGCGCCTTGTTTGGCTTGGGGCGTAACAAACCCGTCGGCGACGAATGACCTCGTCTCGATGTCGAACTCGCGTTGAACGATCGCGTCTTTGCCGCCGTCGGAAAGCGACAACAGCGCGCGGGTGGCTGGACCATCAGCGGGGCGAAATACGTTTGCGCCTTTGAAGACCCAGTTGGCTTCCTCGGTGAACGCGAGGATGTCGATGTCGAGGATGGTTTCCCAGTCGGGGTCATCGCTGCGGTAGTCGTCGATCGACGTCCGGCGCCACAGCCTGCGAACGTTGGCCTCGTCCTGCCAGAAGTTGTAGACCATGCCGTCGCGAATCGAGCCATACGGGATGCGGTCCTCGGCGGTCAGCACTTCAAGGGCCGCCGCCTCGATCTCTGGATAGTTCGGATCCGCCTGGAGCTGACCGAGCGTTCGTTCGTTGTGGGCTCGCACCCAGGCGAGCGCTTCGTCGCCCTCAACCTCCTCCAGCCAGAGATAGGGGTCGTCGGATTCGGTGTTGGTGTCGTTACTCACCTTGCAACACTACTCGCCGCCGAAATTGTCACAGTGCGCCTCTACGTTCGGGTTATGCCTTGTGGAACGGCCAGTGGAGTTCCTCCTCGACACGTCAACCAGAAACTGAGAAACTAGGCATGGCCATTACTGAGAAGGATCGGCGCGACCTCTTCAACACGCTTGAGGGCCGAAGAGTTCGATCAGGTCGATGAACCGCTCGCGGTGAATCAGCCGTGGATGATCGGGCAGCTCGGCAATCTCCAAGCTCCAGGTCTGATCGTGCGGGATATGCACGGCGCCGAGGCCAACTTCTAGGGCTGGCAGGATGTCTGATCGCGGCGAGTTGCCGATCATCCAGGAGTCGGTTGGATCGACGTTGTATTCGGTCACGATGCGGGCGTATTCGGTTGGAGTCTTCTCGCCAAGAATCTCGAAGGCTTCGAAGTATCGGCCCAGGCCGGTTCGCTCGATTTTGGAGCGTTGCTCGCGGTCGTTCCCCTTCGTCACCAATAGCAACCGGTTCGACTTCCCAAGCGTGGCCAACGTGTCCTCGACTCCGTCATAAGGTTCGAGTTGCTCCCACTGCAACGGCCGGACGAGTTCGGTGATGTGGGCACGGTCGTCATCGCTCGGTTCCCGGCCAGCAAAACGGCGAACCCCTTCGATCAGCGAATGCTCGAAAGTCTCGCGACCGTAACCATAGGTTCCGACGAAAGACTTCTGGATCTGGTCGAGTTCGAGACCGATCTGCGCGGGGTCGAGGTTGGGGGCCACCCACTGGGCGTACTTCTCATTGATTGCATAGAAGACGGTGATGTTCTCCCACAACGTGTCGTCGGCATCGATGAGCAACGTCATGTC
>CAYTUB010000169.1:0-4183 GCA_964441145.1 uncultured Acidimicrobiales bacterium | reverse complement strand
ACTCGAGCGCCCGCCAAAAGATCGCCGACAGTCCCCACCACGTATACGCGATGACCACCATGACGATGGCTCGGCGTGACGTACTCATCGGCTACAGCCCGCGTGTGAGATGCCGTTTGTTCGTTCGCTCCGGTTCGCAGGCATCTCCATAGGAGAGATTCTGCTTCACATTCGCCGATCGGGCAGTGTTCGGACCAATCTGCTGTGTCGGTGGTTTCTGCCGAGGTCACCCGTGGGTGGATTGGATGGATCACCCGCTGAGCGGATGACCGGGCGAAGCCGCTGCCCTACGGTGGAGAGATGTTCGAATTCGCGGCAAAGCTGCCCGTCATCGAGGAACGCACGTTGCGCATCGGCGCCGCAGTCCTCGCGACTCTGTCCGCCATTGGGGCGTTCGCAACCCGCAATGATGACGTCGTCAGTTGGATCTTCCTCGCCCCAACAGTCGGCGTCTTCTGGCTCTGGGCGCACAACAACGGCCCCACCCGCATACTCCCGTTCTTTGGGCTGGTCGTTCCGCTCATTCTCAACCTGATCGAAAGCGAGAACGAAGTCTCTATGTTCATCGCAGTGGTCACGTCTGCCGTAATCGCCGGGCTCGTTCGCCAAAGAGTCTTCGTAACGACCGCCCTAACGCTCTTCATATTCTTGATGGTCCTCTTTGGCGTCACCGGAGCAATATCAAACTTCTCGTGGCCCAGCTGGCTCTTTGGAACCGTGCTCGCCTGGGGAGCCGGCGAGCTCTTGTGGCGCTTGCGTGAAACGGTCGGTGAGCTGGAGCAGACGCGGGCGCTCGTCGCCGACCAGGCAACGATCAACGAACGTCGACGCATCGCCCGGGATGTGCACGACCTCGTCGGCCATTCGCTGACCGTTGTCTTGCTTCATGTCAGTGGCGCCCGCCACCTCGTCCACACCGATCCCAACGAGGCCGAGCGGGCGCTGGTCCAAGCCGAAGCATCCGGGCGGGAAAGCTTGGCAGAAATCCGACGAACGGTCGGTTTGCTGCGTGACGACAACGATGGTGCCGCTGAGATCCTCCCGGCGTCGGGGTTGTTCGACATTCCGAACCTCGTCGAGGACTTTGTGTCAGCGGGCGTCGACGTCACCCAAGACCTCCGCGGCCAGCTCGATATCGTGGACCCTTCCGTTGGTTTAGCTGCCTTTCGCATCGCTCAAGAAGCACTGACCAATGTTTCTCGTCACGCCGTCGGGGGAAGAGCGACCGTCACAGTGGCGGTTCGCGAAGAGCAATGTGAGGTCACGGTAACCGATACGGGAGGGGTTCCGAGCGGGATCACCAAGGGCCCTGGTATCGGTTTAACGTCGATGCGCGAACGGGCCCGCTCGGTCGGCGGCTCGCTCATCGCCGGGCCGGCAGGAGATGGATGGCGCGTAGAGGCAAGCCTTCCGGTCAACGCTGCCGACTCGGCGCGCTAAGAAATGGAGATGACACAGATCCTCCTCGTCGACGACCAGGAACTCATTCGCGACGGCCTGAAGCGGATCCTCACGAGCGAGCCGGACCTCGATGTGGTTGCCGAAGCGAACGACGGCCAAGCAGCACTCGATCTGGCTGCTACGACCGAGATCGATGCCATCGTCATGGATATCCGGATGCGCGGGATGGACGGGATCGAAGCAACGCGGCGCATCCGCGAGCAAGACGGGCCACCGGTGCTGATCCTCACTACCTTTGACGACGACGAGATCTTGTGGGGTGCGATCGAGGCGGGTGCTGCGGGCTTCATCCTCAAAGAAGCCTCAGCCCAAGATCTGATTCGAGCCACCAAGGCGGTGGCGTCAGGAGGCTCCTGGCTCGACCCGATCGTCACACCGCGGGTGCTCGCTCACCACCGCGCCCACGTGTTGCCGATCGCAAAGCAAGCAAGCCATGCCGAACAGCTCACCGAACGCGAGAACGAGGTCTTGCGGGCAATGGCTCGAGGCCTATCAAATGGCGAGATCGCGGAGGAGTTAATCGTGGGCGTCGCCACCGTCAAGAGCCACGTCGGTTCGATCTTCATGAAGCTCCAGGTGCGTGACCGAGCCGGAGCAATCGTCTACGCATACCAACACGGCATCGCCGAACGATAACTCCGGGCAACTCGGCCTCCCCCAGGGGGACACGCCGGTTCCGCCCTGCGGTGGGAGACCCTAAGTGGGATGCCGTTCATGCTGAGGACATGGATGAGTCAACAACACCAGAACCGGTTCTCGCAATCGAGAACCTGACCAAACGCTATGGAGGTGCCCCGGTCGTCGACCAGGTAACGCTTCGTGTCGAGCGGGGTGAGATCTTCGGCATCCTCGGCATGAACGGTGCTGGGAAGACCACGACGGTCGAGTGTGCCCAAGGCTTACGCAGGCCCGACTCGGGGTCGGTGCGCATCCTCGGCCTCGACCCGATCCGTGACCGAGGCGCTCTCGCCGGCCGGGTCGGAAGCCAGCTTCAAAAGTCGGGTCTCCCGGATCGACTTCGCGTCATCGAGGCCCTGCGACTCTTCACCACCTCGCGAAGCCAGCTCACCCGCGTCGTCGATGATTGGCAGCTGGGGCCGATCGCCAATACGGCGTTCGGCGCACTGTCGGGCGGACAACGCCAGCGACTCTTCCTCGCTCTCGCGCTAGTGAACCAACCTGAGGTGCTCTTCTTGGACGAGCTCACCCAAGGTCTCGACCCCGATGCTCGCCGCTCGGTGTGGGGGCTGATCGAACAGGCACGAGAGGCTGGAACCACCGTGGTCTTGGTAACGCACTTCATGGAAGAGGCCGAGGCATTGTGCGACCGCGTCGCGGTGATGGGCAGCGGCCAAGTGATCGCCGTCAACACCCCGCAGGGGTTGATCGATGAGTTCGGGCCCGGCGTGCGAACGCGCTTCGCCGGCACCCACGGCGACCTTGCCTGGGCGCGCCTGCTACCGGGGGCCAACGAGGTCGCGGTGGTCGGCGGCGAAGTGGAGATTGCGGGCACCCCGTCGCTCGTCGCCCACGTCGGCCACGCCCTCGTACAGCGAGACCGTTCGGGTGCGCTGCGGGTGCACCAACCAACCCTCGAAGACGCACTCCTCACCTTGATGCACCAAAACAACACCGCAGTCCAAAAGGCCAACCCACAGAAAGCGAACACCTAATGAGCACCACCGAGAACCCGATCCATGCAAACCAACGCACCCAGCGAGAGCGGCGGCCGAACCAGTGGGCCAATGCGGCTCGGTTGTTCCGGTCGGAGGCCCAGCTCTTTCTCAGAGAACCCCAGGTGCTCGTCTTCGTACTCGGATTCCCGGTGCTCACCGCACTCGTTCTTGGCGGGGTGTTCGGCACCGAGCCGGACGACGCATTTGAGTTCGTCAAACCAAGCCACTTCTACACCGTTGCCTACTTCGGCGTCGTGCTCTCCGCCATTGGCCTGCTGATGCTGCCGGTGCGTGTGGCCTCGTACCGAGAACAAGGGGTACTGCGGCGCTATGACACGGCGGGATTCGCCCGCTGGGTCTTCCCTGCGGTTCAGTACCTATGTGGCGTGGCCTTCGCCCTCCTCGGTTTCGGAGCGCTCATCGCCGCATCCCAGCTCTCGGCGGGCACTCCAGCCATAGAGGATTGGGGCAGGACGCTGGTCGGCATCGTCGCCGGAACACTGGCCTTCATCAGCATCGGCGTGGCTCTCGGGATGCTCTATCCGAGCGCCCGAGCCGCATCGGGCGTCGGCCTGACAATGTTCTTCCCGATGTTTCTCTTGGCCGGCGGTGGTCCGCCGCCAGAGTCGCTCACCGACACGATGCGCGCAATCGCGAACTGGCTGCCCCTCACCCATGTCATACGAGCAACCCAAGAACCGTGGCTTGGCCTAGGAGATGGAAGCAACCACCTCGTCGTGGCATTCGCGATGTTCGTCGTTGCCACCGGGCTCTGGTTGTGGCGTGCCCGCCACGTCTCCCGCGCGGCCTAGGACTGAGGCTCTCCGAGCTCGAAGGGGCGGCACTCCCTATTGCCCCATCGTTTACAGAGTTGGTCCACCGGGCCAAGGGTGCTCCGAAACAGTTCGTACTCAGCGTCGAAGCAGTGGTATTCGCCGCCGGGGTCTCGCTGGTCGATGCGCCGCGTGCCCTGATCGACCGCTGCACACTCTGCCCAGGCCTCGGTGCCGAGGCCGCCCTTGCGGGCCTCTTCGGTCGGCGTCCAG
>CAYTUB010000168.1:0-4194 GCA_964441145.1 uncultured Acidimicrobiales bacterium | reverse complement strand
CGCCGCATCGTTTCCATACGACCCACGGTAGAACATTTCGCAGCTTTACGTAATGGCGGATTTCGGCGTTCAGGCCACCCTCCGCTAAACCCAGCCCGGTTCACAGACTCGCCCCAAGGCAAGTCACATCAGTTGTCACCTAAACGCTCAGCAGACCCTGCCTTCTTCTGTGAGACATTTAGACCTGCTTGAGCTGCCGCTAAAACCGCAAATGCCGTAACTGACTGCTTCGGGTCAGGTCGCGATAAATGTAAATTCACGACCTGACCCGAGTGAAGTGAACGTAATTGCGCCATCACTTGTTGCCAGGGTGAATGTCCCAGCGAGAAGTTCGAAGAATTCCTCTGGTAGAGGAGCTTCACATAGCGGTTCCTCCATCGAGAATTCGGTTGGAATCCCAATAGTTGGTCGACCGCCATTGTCAAAGGTGAACTCTCCCTCTGCTACTGGATCGATCAACCCGATCGCGAATTGGGTTTCGCATGGATCATTGCCAACAAACAGAATGAGTTCTGAGTTCTGACCGTCAGTATTAACTCGTAGCCATATCTCGGTTCCTGCTATCGGTGTCGTCGTTTCGTCGCTTACGGCGATGACGGCGAACGAGCTGGGCCGATTGCCGATTCCATCTGTGTTGTGTTCGAACGTCCAGTCAGCGATCTCGTCAACTGAAGCGCTAGGAGTTGGGTCTGAAGAAATCGGTGATTCATCTGTGTCATCTGTTGTCGTCGCTACTTGGGTTGTGTTGCCATTGGGTAACGCTCCGGAGATCCACGCTCCGCCAGCTAACCCGAGAACAAGAACGCTGGCGACCCCGACTGCTCTGAGGCGAAAACGACGGATCGCAGCGAGGCGGCGATGGATTGTATCCACGGGTGGCCTTGACGTACCTGCGTTGCCTTCTATCGAAGCCATAGCGGTAAAGACTTTCTGGTCGAAGTCATTGTCGATCATGAGGTCGTTCCTTCGTTTGGCGTAAGTTCTTCTCGCATCCGCGCCCGAGCTTGATGCAAAGTTGCTGCTGCAGTGCCTGGTGCAACGCCAAGCGCATCAGCTGTGGCCGCCTGTGTTTCATCGTGTATGTAGCGCCGCACGAGGACTTCTCGCTGGCGGTTGCTCAGCTTCGCCACCGCTTCCCACACATGAGCGTGTTCAGAGTTGTAGTGATTCAACACTGCTGGATCGGCTGAACCGAACTGTTCCTCACGTGCTCGGCGTAGTAGTCGTAGACGGTGCAGCCGTCGAACACGATTTGCGGCCACCGTGATCGTCCAACCCATCGGTGATTTCATTTCACTGACGACATCCCATTTTTGGAGAGCTTTCACGAAGGCCTCACTCGTTGCGTCCTCCGCCAATGCCATGTCGCCTCCAGCACAGACAACCGCTGCAGCCAAAACCTTTCCGTAGTGACCTCTGTACCAATCATCGAATTGGGGCGTGAGTTCCATAGCTACCTATGTAAGCCTGCGACTGAAGTGGATTGTTTAGCCGCGGCGGAAAAATTCACCGGTGCCCACGTAGAGCGTGAAGCACCGATGTCGCTTAGTGCTCACCACGGATTCTGGGGATTCAAGCCAGTCTTCACACATTTGGACTAAGGGCGTGAAGCGATCTTTTCGTGCGGTCCTTCCGGGTAGCGGAACAGTTTGGGCAGTTCCATCTACAAAATTGATGCCGAGTTTGCGCCCGCCCATCCACGCGGGTCCTCCATCACAAAATCCTACGATTTCGGCCCGCCGAAAACGAGAGGTCCTAAACAGACTTCTGACATTCAAATGCTCGTGGAAGAATAGTACTCTTTCGAACCACCAGAACCTGAAGGACGCCCCAAGCCCCAGGACACCTACCAGGAAGAATACGAACCTCTCTCCAGCTGGTCGATCTACCTCGTAAATCGCTGTTCCAAACCCGAGCACCGGGCCACCCGCTACCACTTGGGCCACAATAAAGATTCTGAACAGGAGAGGGTCTCGAACCTCTGCCAAAGGTTTCAACACGGCCTAACACGAACCTTCTGCCAGATAACAAGCTGCCCCAACGCTCACAGCAGACGAACCGTTTGCTGTGCGCTCAATGATAGTCGCTGTGCGTGCGCTGAACGTCGGGCCCGTCGTTAGAGGCGGTACTAGAACCCAAGAGTGCCAATAGCCCTTCCGCTGCGCAAACAGCACCAGTGGAAGACGAGCCCGTGACCGTGTCCGAGAACCGCCCGAACCGCTCACGCTCAACCCGGCTCAGCCGACGCACTACTCTTTGACCCTCAGGCACGATCGATTGAATCGACTCTCAGGTAGTCAATATCGGTCGGACAAGTCGTTTCATTTATAACCCCTACACGTTCGAATCCGACCGATGGGCCAGCGCCCCCGATTTCTACGCGTGTGCCAATCGGAAAGCTCTGTGAGCCGCTGCGGGTCTCGTGATCCGTCAGGGCTTGGCTTTGAAAGTCCCAGACAACGTCTGATGACCGAAATGCCAGGCCTACTATTGCGCCGCCACCAAGATCCAAACTCACACACGAGTCGACAACGACAAGGGTGCCAGTTCCGATCAATGCCTCGGCCCTATCGGCCGAGTCCGCGGTGATGGCGAGGACAGGATCGTGCGGGACGGAACCGTCAACGACTAATACGACCACAGCTCCAAGGGCCGCGACTGTCAGTAGCGCCGACGCAATAGCAGTTTTGATTCTCATCCCAGGTTGATTGTCTCACCAATGGCTTCGTCAACGTAGGCGGCACGAGTGAAACAACTAGCTCCTGCACACTTCCCGGTGTGGATTCCCAACGCTTCATTGCCTATCCGCCAAGGACCGCCGCTTTCCCCACCGGTGGTGATGTGGCTTTCTAGTCGCACGATGTTGCTTGACGTGATGCCGCTGACCGTATTTGTGCCCAAGTACCGATGATCACCAACACCGGAGCAACAGCCATCGACCCACGAGAGTTCGCCCGGAGCCGATACTCAATAACATCGAGATCGCTCACGCTCGATCTGGTCGGCCACAGGCCAACCACGATGCCAGCGACAAAGATCCCTGCGGTACCGACTAGCAGCTCTTGCCACCAGGGCCGTTCAAGCACCTCGTATGTCACGAGCAGAATCACAGCAGGAACAAGCAACGGAACGACTCGCCCAACAGGGGAGTAGTCCAACTGCTCCTGGTCCTTGCCTAGACCCAGATACCGCCGCATCGTTTCCATACGACCCACGGTAGAACATTTCGCAGCTTTACGTAATGACGGATTTCGGCGTTCAGGCCACCCTCCGCTAAACCCAGCCCGGTTCACGGACTCGCCCCAAGGCAAGTCACATCAGTTGTCACCTAAACGCTCAGCAGAGCCGTAAGTCAAACAGCCGTTGAAAGACTCGGCTGTGAGTAAGCTGGCGAGCCGCTTCCTGTGTCTTGCCCTTAGTGCGGTTGGCCGGAATTCGAATTCGCCAACTCCGATGAGACACATCCGCTTACAGCGGTCTTATGTGGTCGGCGAATGTCCTGTTCCTCGTAAATCTCAAAGAAGTGGTTCGTGCGAAAGCGTAAGCACACTCTGAGCTGCTGGCAAGACAGGGAGCACGTGGACACAACAATGCATGAGCCTGGGTTGGTAGCGATGGTCAAGCTCTTGGTGTCAGAACTAGGGTTCTACCTCGGTTGCTCAAGATCGCCATAGAACCATCTTCATATATCTCTGTGAGGTAGCGCCCACCATCAAGGAACTGAAATAGGTCCGGCTCAACCGTTCCGGCATCGTCGTGCGAACCCGTGAAACCCTGGTCATCTGCAACAGAGGTGAAGCCTTCGTCGTTCCACTGGATCATCAAGCTCCCGTTGACATTATCTGAAGTGGTCAAACCCATAAATACAATTTGTTCGACCTCAACGAACGAAACGGTTCCCCCGGTTGTTGAGGTCTCGAAACCGCTTCGTTCGATAATCTCCCATTCGGTCGCCTCAAAGAAGCCCCTCAGCTCATCTGCGACCTTGGCCATTGTCACGTCGTCGCCGACCCCTTGACCTCCCTCAACAGAACCGTCAGTCGCGACGTCTTCGGTGCCTACCGCTGCATCCGTGCCACCGCAGGCTGACGCCAGCAACAACAACGTTATGCCAATAATGGTAATGGCACGGTTGACCGGTATCAGTGGCTTCCTCATTTGAATCCTCTCCGTGGGCTAGGGGCTCTATCGCAT
>CAYTUB010000167.1:0-4226 GCA_964441145.1 uncultured Acidimicrobiales bacterium | reverse complement strand
TGGACTTGAGGTAGTTCTCGGTGAACTCCATGATGCCGCCCATGAGGCCGAGGTACGAGAACGACAGCGTCATATAGAAGTAGTGCCAGCGGTTGGCTGCCTGGTTGAACACGCCCGGCGGGAGCCATTCGTTCTCGGCGGCTACAAACACCTTGTCCATCACGAGGTTGCGCGAATCGGTGCCTCGCATGCCGAGCGGGTCCCAGTCGCCTTCGATCGAGACGCCCTCGCCTTCGTGGGGAACGCCGAGGAGTCGAAGTTCGTCTTCACCCTCCACCTGGCAAAGCACGTTGTGGAACGTGGATGCTCCGCTGAGCGAAGCGAAGATCTTCTTGCCGGTAACGAGGAATCCGCCATCGACTGGTTCGGCGCGAGTGGCGTAGCCAGCAGTGGCACCGGCGGCGAGGCCTTCAGAGAACGGCTGGCTGTGGATGTGACCGTCTTCAACAATCCCCTTGTACAGGATCTCGCGGCGGGCTTCGAGGAATGCGAGCTCGTCGCCCTCAAGGCCAAGCGAGCCAGCAACCTCGCCAACGAGCAGTGTCGTTGCGACGTGCATGTTGAAGGTGAGGGCGGTGGATGCGCAGTGCTTGGCCAGCTCTTCGGAAGCAAGGGCGTATGCAACAAAGTCGCCGCCGAGGCCACCGTGGCTCTTCGGGATAACGATTCCCAATAGCCCCGCTGCCCTGAGGTCCGCCCAGTTCTCGTAGGGGAACTCCGCATTCGCATCGATGGCGTCTGCACGTTTGGCGAAGAGCGGGCCGAGTTCGGCCACCTTCTCCACGATTGCCATGCGCTCTGGGGTCTTGATGTCGTTCATAGTCTCGTCTTTCATCGTACCGGTTGCAAAAACCGGCGGACTTGGTCATTGAATCGTTCAGGGTCTTCAGCGGGGCTTAGATGCCCTACGCCATCGAGTATCACCAGCTCGGCGTTCGGCATTCCATCGCTGAGCACTTTGGCGTAGCTAACCGGCGTTTCTTCATCGAGTTCGCCCACGATCACGAGTGTTTCGTGTTCTATGTCGGCGAGCATTTCGCGAACGTCATTGGTGGGAAGACAGTCGACGGCAGCTCGGAACCCGCGAGGACTGATCTCTCCGAATGCGGCGATGGTCTCGGAACGGATCTCTCCGGTGAGGGGAGCGGCGGTGATCATGTCGACCACGAACTCGGCGGCGTCGGCGGGCGTTTCGCCGCGATCGAGCGGCGCGAGCCTCGCTGCCGTCCACTCCTCGCGTGTGGTGCCATCCATTCCAAAGGCTGGACTTGAATCCGCGAGTACAAGCCGGCCGACGCGATCGGGGTGGGCAATCGCGGTGTGCAGTGCGTGCATCCCACCGAAGGACAACCCGACTAAGTCCGGTGCGTCGAGTTCGAGTTCGTCCATCAATGCGACCAAGGAGTCCGCGATTCCTGCATAGGTGAGCGGTTCGAGGGGAGCGCTGTCGCCATAGCCCGGCATGTCCCAGGCAATGCAGCGAAATTGGTCGGACAATGCGCGTAATTGCGGGCCCCAGGCGGACCGGGTACCGCCCAAGCCATGCAGAAAGATCACTGGGGCACCGTCGCCTGCTTCGCGCCAGGCGACAGTGCCGCCTGTGTGGTCTATCGGTTCGCGAGAAGCCATAAGAAACTATATGCCGCGAAATTGACGAGTCGCAACAGAGGCGAGTGCAAATTGGATCAGGTCGAAAGCTTGCTCAGCTTGTTGAACCTGATGGCGTCTATTGAATTTGGGCACATATACGGATGTTCAACACAAACCGAAAAGGCAGCATGATGCAACGCGTTTGCATCGGTCGTCAAAATGGCGTTAGATATAAATCATGGGTTTCGGAGAAAAAGAAGTCACATCAATCGATCTCTCCGATCCGGATCATTGGCATGCAGCGCCGCCATATCGCGAGTTCGAACGGCTACGGGCAACAACACCCGTGGCGTGGAATGAACGCCACGACGGCCATCGCGGGTTTTGGGCGGTCACTTCCCACAGTGACGTAGTCACCGTGAGCCGTGACACCGCCACCTTTTCCTCCCGAAATGGCGTGATCTCGCTCGACGACTTCGATGACGAACAAAACGATGCTCGCCGAACGTTGCTGGAAATGGATCCGCCTCAACACACCATGATGCGCAAGGTCACCTCGCGGGACTTCACTCCACGAGCCGTAGGTAAGTTCGAGGACTTCGTGCGCGCTACCGCTGGCCAGCTCATCGATTCGGTGATCGCCAGTGGTGAGGTCGACATCGTCTCTGAGCTAACCAAACAACTCCCGATTCTCACGTTGTGTCGTCTGCTCGGCGTTCCTGACGACCGACGCAACGACATGATCCGCTGGAGCGACTCGCTAATCGGCTCCGACGACCCGAATTTCATTGACCCTCTCGTCGAAGCTGTACCTCTCGAAGAGCGACGCATGCTTCCCTTTGGCCATCCGGCCTCGCTCGAAGCTTTCGAACTTGGGCGCAAGCTCCGCGACGACCGCACAGCGTCGCCACAAGTTGATGTGACCACCGCGCTCGCGTTGGGGATGGCCGATGGCGAACCGCTCACCGACGCAGAGTTCTGCAACTACTTCCTCATGCTGGTCGTAGCGGGCAATGAAACAACCCGACACACCCTTAGCCATGGCATCTCGGCACTCGCCGCCAACCCAGAGGAATGGCGCCGCTTCATCGACGATGACCTCGATAGCTTCGTCGCCGCCGATGAGGTGTTGCGTTGGGCGAGTGCCGTGCACTTCGTTCGCCGAATTGCGACCGTCGACGTCGAACTCAACGGGGCACACATCGCCAAAGGCGACAAGGTGGCGATGTACTACGTATCAGCCAACCGTGATGAGGCAGTTTTCGAAGACCCAAACGAGTTCATCATCGACCGGGCCCCCAATGAACAGATTGCATTCGGGCGCGGCGGCCCGCACTTCTGTCTCGGTGCCCATGTGGCGCGGCTCCAGGTACGCCTATTCTTGGACGAGCTGCGCTCCCGGGTGTCCCGCATCGAACAGGTATCGCCGCCGGTGCGTCTCCGCAGCAACCACATCAACGGGATCAATGAATCAAAGGTCATCTTCCATGCGTGAAACAGAACCCTTCATCGCCGCTGCGGTACAGGCTGCTCCGGTCTTTCTCGATGCCCAAGCGAGCGCGCAAAAGGCCGTCGACCTGATCGACGAGGCGGCGGGCAACGGCGCGAGCCTGATTGCCTTTCCCGAGGTCTTCATCCCCGGCTATCCGTATTGGAATTGGATTCTCAACCCCATCGACGGCAGTGAGTGGTTTCACCGGCTGCACGACGCGTCGGTGTCTGCGACCGGACCTGAGGTTCGTCTAGTTGCCGAGGCAGCTGCTCGGCACGGCGTCCATGTGGTGCTCGGTATCAACGAGCGCTCGAGCATCGGTGCCGGCACGATCTTCAACACCGTGCTCACCATCGACGACCAAGGTCGACTGATCGGGCGCCACCGTAAACTCGTCCCGACCTGGGCCGAGAAACTCACCTGGACCGGCGGTGACGGGTCCAGCCTCGTGGTGCACGACACGGCACTTGGCCCGCTCGGGGCGCTGGCGTGCGGCGAAAACACCAACACGTTGGCCCGGTTCTCGTTGCTCGAACAAGGTGAACTCATCCACGTGTCGGCCTACATTGCGCTCCCAACTGCGCCAGCCGACTACGACATGGTCACCGCGATCCAGACCCGTTCAGCCGCCCACGCCTTCGAAGGCAAGCTCTTTAACGTCACGGCATGTTCGGCGCTCTCCGACGAGATCATCGACGCCATGGTGAGCGTCGCCCCCGAGTCCGAAGCGATGTTCAAACGCTCACGAGCTGCTTGGAGCGGCACAATCGGCCCCGACGGATCGGTCGTCGGCGACTCGCTCATCGACGTCGAGGGCATCGCATACGCCGAGATCGACCTGGCACGCTGCGTGCAGCCAACACAAATGCACAACATCACCGGCCACTACAACCGCTTTGACGTATTCGACTTCTCCGTCGACCGGACAGCGACCGGCCCCGAAGCGCCCTTTACCGGCCCGATCGACCTGCTTTCCAGCGGCGCGACGACAGACCCGGCGAGTTCCGAAGGGGGAGCACAATGAGCGCCACCGACGAAGCCAAGGCACGTGAGTACGCCGAGCGCGACAACATGCTCGGCCGTGCCCGAGTGCAAGACAACGACGAGCTAACCGCCTACTACGACGAACTCGACCGCCTCGAAA
>CAYTUB010000166.1:0-4243 GCA_964441145.1 uncultured Acidimicrobiales bacterium | reverse complement strand
GCAATCGACCGAGCTGATCCCAACGCCTTGGTTGGCTGGTGGGTTTCCTTGGCCAAGTGGGTGGTGAGGATGCGGTTGCCGTAACGGACCGACATGGCTGCGTTTTCGGCCTCTTGCATGCCCGCCATTTGTAGGCCTTGTGCCTGAGAGACGAGTTCGCATTCGCGAAGCAGCACACGATTCAACTGCTCGACCGGCAGCGACCCCAAGGACAGTTCAGCGAGGTCGCCCATGACGTTGTCGAGGCGAGCCAATAGTTCGTCGACGTACTCGGATTGATGATCAATGACCGACACGGTTACTCGCCTCCCTTCCCTTTTCGAACAGTGCTCTCCATTTCGAGAGACAGCACTTCGTGGGGGCTGGGCGAGTACTACGAGTCTAACGAACAAATGTTCGAGGATCAACATTTTGGAGTAGAAAAATCCAGGAAATTCTCTGGACTGATTTGCAGAGCGATCTCGGCTTCTTTAGGCCGCACACTTCTGCGGCTGACACCCGCAGGCGGACCCGGGTTAGTCGCATTTGAGCTGCTTGACGAGTGTCTCTAAGAACTCTCAGATCGATGAGCTCCCGCTTTGTTGGGCGCGATGTGCAACCCCTAGGTGGTGGCCGGGCTCGCTGAACCACCGGTCGGGTCGAGGTTTGGTTCAAGGATCGACTGCAGGGCTGCGCGATGCGCGCTGAGTGCAGCGCCGCCTTCCGGGGTCACCTGAAACCAGGACGCTCGGGTCTTCCCTTTGCCGGTCCGCTTGGAGGTGGCGTAGCCGGCATCGGTTAGCACTTTGAGTTGTTTGGAGAGGTCGGAGTCAGACAGCCCGAGCTGGTCGCGCAGGTATGAGAACTCGGCCTTTGCGACGGCATCGAGTATCGCGAGTGCGGCGAGCCGCTTCGGTGCAGTGAGGTGTGGGTCGAGAGCGTCGATGCTCATACGGCGGGTCCGCGGCGACGGCGAATACTTCCGAAGATCGCTCCGACCACTAGGAGGAAGGCAGTCGTGGCAATCCACATCAGGCCCGCGTACCACGGGGCGAAGTTATCGACCCCGACCGCAGAGGCTGCGCTGCCCCAAAGTCCAAGAATCACCAGAGTTGGGAAGACGGTGAGCAGCGTGAGTAACGCACCGGTGGTCGACGGCTTTGGCTTGACGGTCCGAGTCCGAAAGTGGTGGACGACTACTGTGGCTGCTGCCAATAGTCCAGCCGCTGCTGCAAGTAGGTTGCCGGGCGCTGAAACGTTGTGGCCCCAGATGGTCACCCCACCCATGAGTGTTGCTGTGGCTGGGGCGTACCACCACGGTCCGGGGTTTAAGAAGTCGTCGATTGCCACTGCACTCTTCGTTCGCTTTAGCAATGCAATGTCGCTGTGTGGATCAAACTGGTTTATATTCGCCATATTGGAAAGTTACCGAGTAGTTTCCAAATTGTCAAGTAAATAACGATACGCATCGTACCGGCACGTGCGAACCAATCTCTACACTTGTCCCCGTGATCTCGGCTTCCACCACGTCTCCTGAGGAGACCGCGCAACTCGCCAGCGGGCTGGCCAACATCGCCGTGCCCGGTGACGTATTGGTTTTGGTTGGCGATCTCGGTGCAGGCAAGACCGCGTTCTCCAAGGCCTATGGCGCGGCGCTTGGCGTCAGCGAACCAATGACGAGCCCCACCTTCACCCTGGCCCGTCAATACGAGGGGTGTATGCCGCTGCATCATCTCGACGTCTACCGGTTGGAGCAGATGGCCGAGGTGCTCGACCTCGACCTACCCGACCTCTTCGATTCCGGGGGCGCTGTGCTGATCGAGTGGGGAGACGCGATCATGCCGATGCTCCCCTCCGACTATCTCGAAGTTCGCTTCACCTTTGGCGAAGGCGACGACGACCGCGAGATCGAACTCAACCTGGTCGGAGAGAGCTGGGCTGACCGTGAGTCGAACCTGCAAGGAATCGCAGACAATATCGGGGCCGCGCCATGTTGATCCTCGGTATTGAATCAGCGACAGCCCAAGTCGGTGTCGCTATCGGCGGTCACGAGGGCGTGATCGCGTCCGCGCATTCGGCGCGCGACCGTCGTCATGCAGAAAACCTCACGCCACAGATCGAGTTCGTGTGCGGTCAGGCGAGAGTGGAACTCTCCGAGATCGGCTGCATCGCTGTCGACGTCGGTCCGGGTCTCTTCACCGGCCTGCGAGTCGGTTTGGCTTCCGCCATGGCCCTCGCGTACGGCCTTGGCGTTCCCATGATCGGCGTATCTAGCCTCGACCTCGGCGCGTTCGCTGTCGAACACTCCCGTCGTACGGTTGTGCCGTGCTACGACGCCCGCCGAGGCGAAGTCTTCAGCGCCCGATACAAGTCGGCCCCCGGCGGTGTGCAGCGGGTCGACGAACCGAGGGTTTCGACGCCCGAAGAACTCGCCGCCGACCTCGTCGCCTCCGGCGAAGAGGTCCTCATGGTCGGCGACGGTTCCGAGCGATACCGAGATGTCTTCTCCAAGATCTCTCACGTCGAGTTCGCGGGAACCGGATTGTCGTTCCCCAGCGCTCGGTCGCTCGTCGAGCTTGCCCATCCGCGAGCCATGCGTGAAGAGTTCGTCGCTCCCAACGAGATCGAACCGATGTACCTGCGCCTTCCCGACGCCGAGATCAATTGGAAGACTCGTGACGGACGGTGAGCAGGACGAATTGGTCAGCATCCGTCGGTCGGAGTTGCGAGACGTGCACCCGATCATGCAGGTCGACCGGCTGGTCTCCTCCGCGCCGTGGTCTCAAGACATGACAATCACACAAACCACTGGCGACCAGCGCGTCCACTTCGTAGCCGAGGCCGATGGTCGGATCATCGGTCACGGCGGCATCGCCTTGCTCGCGGGAGATGCGCACATCACGAGCATTGCCGTCGATCCCACCAAGCAGCGCCGTGGGTATGGCCAGGCCGTCCTTACACGGTTGATCGACGCGGCCTGCGAGAACGAGTGCGATGGGATCACGCTCGAAGTGCGTGCCAGTAACGCCGCAGCTATCGCTCTCTACGAGGCGGCCGGTTTCACATCGGCTGGTGTGCGCCGCGGCTACTACCAAAACAATGGCGAAGACGCCGTCATCATGTGGAAGGACCTACGCCCTCATGGAAACTCCTGAATCTGGTTCTGCGACCCCGGCACGAGAACTGATCCTCGGGATCGAAACCTCGTGCGACGAGACTGCCGCTGCCGTGGTGGCCAACGGAAGCGATGTGATGTCGAACATCGTGTCGAGCCAAATCGACATCCACGCCCGCTACGGCGGGGTTGTCCCCGAGGTCGCAAGTCGAGCGCACGTCACGATGATGACCCCCGTTGTCGCCGAAGCAATGGTCGAGGCCGGCGTAGAACCAGCCGACCTCACCGCCATCGCGGCCACCGTCGGCCCGGGGTTGATCGGGTCGCTGCTCATCGGCGTCAGCACGGCCAAGTCATTGGCGATTGCCTGGGATAAGCCCTTCGTTGCCGTCAACCACCTCGAAGCGCACCTGTACTCATCGTTCCTTGAAGACCCCGACCTCGAGCTTCCCGTCATCGTGCTCCTGGTATCGGGTGGGCACACGATGCTGATCCTGATGGAAGGCCACGGCAAGTACCGCCTGCTCGGCCAAACACTCGACGACGCGGCAGGGGAGGCCTACGACAAGGTGGCCCGCTACCTCGGCCTCGGCTACCCGGGCGGGCCGATCATCGACGAGATGGCCGGAAGCGGCGACCCCGAGCACGTGCGCTTTCCGCGGGCGATGGTCAAGGACGGCTATGACTTCTCGTTCTCCGGTCTGAAGACGTCGGTCGTCAATTACGTGCGTAAGAACCCCGATGTCTCCGATGTCGATATCGCCGCCTCGTTCCAAGAGGCCGTTGTGGACGTATTGCTGACCAAGGCTCGACGTGCCGTCCAGGAATACGGAGCCAAGGGGATCTGTCTCGCCGGCGGAGTGGCTGCGAATTCGGCGCTACGGGCCCGTGTTGTCGAGGTCGCTGCGGCAGATGGCATCAACGCGTTCGTCCCGAGCCGTTCGATGTGCACCGACAACGCCGCGATGATCGCATCAGCTGGCTGGTGGCGCTACCACTCAGACGGCCCCGCATCACTGGATCACGGAGCACTCTCGAGCCTGCAGTTCCCCGCCTACGCCTAGCGATGTGATTCCGGGCCTGACATTCCGGTTCCGGTCACGACGTTTGGGATAGCAGCGACTCTTTCACCCCGAGTGAGATTTTCGA
>CAYTUB010000165.1:0-4255 GCA_964441145.1 uncultured Acidimicrobiales bacterium | reverse complement strand
CCCATGGGGCGCTCATAGCTGAGGCGACCCCAGGGCGAATGGGCTTCCCTCATGCACTAGTTCGTAGGGCCTTGCTCGACTCGGCCAAGCCCGAAGAGGTTCGGCATCTCGAGAAGTCCGCTGCCAAAATCGTAGCCAGCCCTCACCGGCGAGCCCAACTGCTCGAAGCCAGTCATGCCGGCCAAGACCACGCACTCGTCGCCTCAGCCGCGCGAGAATCGGCAGACATCCACCTTTCCAGCGGCGCGGTTTCGGAAGCCGTCCGAGCATACGATGCCGCTGATCGCCTAGACCCAACTGCCTCGACCGCAGGGATGCTCGCTCGTTGGGCCGGCGCAAGAGAACGTAGCGGACTGGATGGATCAGAACTCCGACAACGGGCGTTCGATCAGGCCATGGTTGATGGCTCCCTTGAAACAGCGCTCGAGGCTGCCATCAGTGGCTTACCCGAAGCAGAACGCCCATCCGGAGACCCCGACCGAATCAACTTGCTCGAAGAAATTGACGGAAGCTTGCTGAAAGGGCGGGCTCGCTTTACACACGCAGCAACCCTGGCTCGCCAATACGCCATTGCTGGCCGCGACGGGGAAGCCCTGTAACTAAACCAAACGGCAGCTGCACGGAGTGAATCAGAGAAAGATCGAGACACGGTTGCAAGAGCACAATGGCTCGCGAGCTTCGCAACCACCTCACCTCGCGTGCGAATCCAGGATCCAAACTTTTATCCGATCGGGACTATTCCCGATAGCGCCCGACTACTGATAGCGATTGACCATCTAAGCCTTGGCGAGCTCGACGAAGCGGAGACGATTCGTTCCGCGATAGCCGACGTGCTCGATCCAGCGACCGATCCACTTTCGTTCTGGCACGGGTTGATGTTCAAGAGCACCCTTGCGGCAGCGCGTGGCGACGGGGCCGAAGCACGCCTCTACGCAGACGATGCGTTCGATTTCGGAAGTATCTACGGTGTTCGAGAATCGGGCGGTGCTTGGCTAGCGCAACGGTTCGTTCTCCGATGGATGTTCGAGGAGCGAGGTGCCGCAAACTTCGTGGAGGAACTCGAGGACGTCGGGAACATCGAGGTTGAGGAAACGTTCTTTGCTCGCACGACTGTGGCGTTGGCTCTCCACCAGGATGGACACCATGACGAAGCACGCAATCTCGCCGAAGAACTTGTGGCGGCCGCGCTTGCCCATCGGTCGTACATCGGAACCGGCACTATCGCTATGTGCGCTCGAATTCTTGGTTCGAACGCGTCTCGCGCCACGGAAATGATCGAGTCGCTCACACCGCTTTCCGGAGCGCTGATCGTGCTCGGCTCCGGCTTCTTGTCTCTGGGACCCGCCGACCTGGCCATCGCTCACCTGTGCGAAGGCGACGCGCGTGAACTCCATCTCGCTCGCGCTCAGGAGTTCGCCGCCAGCCACAACTTGCTCGGCTGGGTCCAAGTACACGAACGTGAATCCCGCGAGCTCCACAATCGTGCATTAACCGGGAACTAGTCCCGAGGGGACTCTTCCCGCGGGACTAGTCCCGATTTCAGAAAAGCTGGGAGTGCCTCCTAATAGAGGCATGCCGTGGACGTCGAAAAGAGATGTGCAGTTCCAGCACGCCGATCCGCCATGGCGCGTACCTCACCAGCTTCCGACTTCTTTTGCACATCACGAATCCGTGCGCCCTGGAGACATCATCTATTTGCGGCGGCCGAGAAAGTTCCAATGGGTTGCGTACCTCATGGGTGACACGTGGCGACACATTGGCGTCGCAACGATCGTGCATGGCGATACCTGGATGGTCGAGATGAATCCGTTCGGGTTCTATGGACGGCCACTCAGCGCCGTCATCGACATGTACGACACCGTAGCCGTGCAACAGATCACGCCTTGCCAGCACGCGAGCGAAGTTCCACTCGACCTCCGAATCATCGCTGATATGCGACGACCCACCACGTTCCATACGAAACCCGAGATGGTTGCAATCGGAGTTTTTGGATGGCTGCGCCTCTTTCACCTTGGCCCCCGGCGCGAGAATCTTCGTCAACGACTCTGGAATCTCGTTGTCAATCGGGAGGGATTCAAGAGTCGTGCAGTCTGTTCGACGCCCGTGGCAAGAGCGGTCAAGAACCTGTGTAGGTGCCATCCCATCGTGCTCGATGCGTGGTCCTACAAGCGTGGCGCACAGCGACAACAAACACTCGAAGATCACCTTTATGCGGCTGTCCCTGATGACGTTTGGCGAGCGCTCGAACCACTCGCGACCAGCTTCTGGTTGAAGAAGGACGGCGTATTTCCAAACAGCGACCACGTAATCGATCTCAGCAGCTCCAGAAAGGAGGCAACACCATGAACGTTGGACACTGATTAACGACAGGGTGGGGCGCGGCGGGCGCCCCACCCGATACCGAACCGGGGAGTTGCAAATTCATGCACTCGAAGGCCAGCAGTACAGTCAACATCCGTGGCGGTCACCATCCCCGGATACGAACAATTCCGCCCGATCGGTTCGGGTGGTTTCAGCACAGTGTACGAAGCTCGCCAACCCGAGCTGAACAGACGCGTGGCGGTGAAGGTTCTCACTCTAGGCACAGACCAAACGTTCGACCGAGCGGCGTTCGAGGGCGAGTGCCGGGCGATGGGGACGGTGTCAGAGCACCCGAATATCGTGACCGTGTATGAAAGCGGCTTCTCTGCCGACGGGCTTCCCTACATCACGATGGAGCTCTACAACGAGACCCTTCTCGACCGCGTTAAGTCACGCGGGTTTCTTTCGCTGGAGGAGATTCTGCCCGTCGGTATTCTGATGGCGAGCGCACTCCATCGGGCTCACATCGAGCGCCTTTTGCATCGAGACATCAAGCCGCAGAACATTTTCTTCTCGCAGTACGACGAGCCCTTCTTGGGTGACTTTGGTATCGCCGCGCTAGCTCACGAGCAACACGCCCAGAAGTCCTTTGGGCTCACCTTTCACTACGCGGCCCCTGAAGTCATTGATGGCGAGATGCCCCAGGTTGAGTCCGACATCTACTCGCTCGGTGCCACGCTCTATACCGCCCTTGCGGGCCACCGACCGTTCGCTCGACCAGGAGCAAAGGAAGGCCACGCTGTCATAACCAACCGAATTCTCTCGGAACCGCCACCACCTATAACGAGTCAGAACATTCCGGAGAACGTCGAGCGAGCGCTGCTGACCATGTTGGCCAAGCACCCGAACGACCGGCCTCGCACCGCCCTTCAGGTCGGCCAATTGCTCCGAGACCTGCAGAGTAGGCTCGGCTTTGAGGTCACTCCGATGCGAGTAGCCGAAGGGGACTTCGACAACGACCACACGGTCCCCCGCAATCACATCGTCAGCTCAACACCTGCGCCGCAGAGTGCTGCTCTCAACCAGACGACGACCCCCGATGCGTCGGTCCCAAAACCGGACTCACGTTTTGACGATTCGCTCTCCGGCTCAGTGACCATCTACCGGGCCGCCAAGCGAGCGCGACCGACCGCCGAATTCGCAGAACCAGAGAAGAAGCCCAATCGATCCCTCATTGGCGCAGGAGCAATTCTCCTAGTCGTCGCTCTCGCAGCGGGCGGCTTCTTTCTGCTTTCTGGCGGCGAAGACCCAGCACCAACGGCAACTGAGCCGACGGAATCATCGACTACCACCACGACAGCGTTGATCACGGTGGCTCTGCCAGCGACCGTCGATGGGGTGGTGATCGGCCAAGATGAGGGCCTAGTAGAGATCTCCTGGGATGACGCTGCGAACGCTGTGCGATACCGAGTGGATTTCACCGCAGGATTGGACGAATCGGTGGTTGTCGACACTACGGAGACGACTATCGAGTCACCTGAAGATGCAGGCTTATTGTGCGTTGAGGTCGTCGCGGTAGGCGAGTCGGGTCGGACTTCTCCGCCCTCCGAGCAGGCGTGTATGAACGCTGGCTAACTCCCCGGTTGAGTCCCCGAAACCGGGGAGTTGTCCCCGGTCTCCAACCACAAAGCGGCGACTACCTCGATGATAAATTTTGGTCCGTGGCTGGTGGGCCTAAACGGTTGTCCACCCAACTCCATCGGGGGACCTATGACCGGATTTGTCGACGACTTTGACGACGACGTAACCGTGCCGACCAACTCACGTTGGGGTCAACAAACTGGGCATGTCGATGATTTCGACGATGACGTAACTATGCCGGTCGCGCAGGTACAGCCAATGCAGCCTCGCCATCAGCCGCTCGATGACTTTGATGACGATGTGACCGTTGCGG
>CAYTUB010000164.1:0-4299 GCA_964441145.1 uncultured Acidimicrobiales bacterium | reverse complement strand
CACGAGAGCGACGAGGATGCCGCCCGCGATGAGTGCGTTACGTGTGCGTCCGGGTTGGGACGGCTCTGCTTCGCCACGGCTGCCCATGTGAGACAAGAGTACCTGGCCGACGAGACCTAGGTACCGCGAGCGCGCACGTCGAAGATGCTCTGCGGCGGAAGGCGTAGCCGCCATTCAATCAAGGTTGATAATGCCTGTTGCGTTGAGGACGATCAGCCCACCAAGGGGACGCCGGAGGCGGTGCGCGATCGGGGTAACGTTCGATGGTGGACGATCTTGTGGTCGAAGAAGTCGCCGATCGGCTGTGGTGTCTTCGTCGGCGGTCCTATCTCACGTGTAGCTACCTGGTCGGCTCAAGGGCCAATCCTGGGTGGGTGTTGATCGATACCGGGATGGACAGCGGTGGGTCTGACGTGCAGGCGGGCCTACGTGCCGCTGGCGCAGAGTGGACCGATATTCGCGCCATCATCGTGACCCACTGGCACAACGACCATGCCGCCGGTGCGGCAGAAGCCCACGCCCGATCGGGCGCTCCGGTCTTTTGCGGCGAGGCCGAAGTGCCGTACGTAACCCGATCCACACGACGTCCGGGATGGCTCGGGCGCCTAGGTGATCGATGGCCAGAACAGGGCCCGCTCGTGCTCCTGAAGGGCATTCTCACAAACGCGCCCCATCGGGCGGTCGGGAACCCCACTGCCGCCTACGACGGCGACGTCATTGAAGGCTTCGAGGTAGTCGAGACCCCTGGCCACACCCCTGGGCATCTCGCTGTTTGGGAGCCGCAGTCGAGAACGTTGTTCAGCGGAGATGCGCTGGCTGTGGTCGACGGCGACATTCGACGAATGGCTAGACCTGTCACCCCTGAGGTGCAGGACGCAGAGCGATCCATGGCTCGGGTGTTAGACCTGCGACCGGTTCGGATCTGTCCCGGACATCGAAACCCAATCGAGGTCACCGCTGAGCAAGTCGATGCGGCGAGAGCATCCTTAGGAGATGGCAGTCGTTGGCCCCTGTTTGGGTGACGTCAGCTACACAACAAGATCTCGGCACACAAGAGTGGTGTTATGGGGCATTTGGCCTAAACAGCTCTGGGGGAGTGCCGATAGAGCGTTATGGCTAAGACAGCACCAAAGTCCAAAGACGACAAGGCCGCAACGGCGACCAAGAGTAAGAGGATCAAGGGATCAAAGACCGACGCAACCAAACAGGTCAAGATCAAGAAGGTCAGCCGAGCCGTCACTCGACTCGTCGAGCCGGGCAGCCAAGTCGACTGCATGCACTGCGACGAACGGGTCAAGTTCCAAGCAAAGATGCGTCATCAGCAGGTCATCTGCAACGTGTACGAAAAGAACAAGTGGCTGCGCGTTGAGCACTTTCATGCCGACTGCTACAAGGAAGCAAAGCAGCCCTTCGGGAAGCCCGTCGATTAATTCGAGCTGATCCATACAAGGATCTACACTCATCGTCGATGGATAGCCCCACGCCAGAACTCGGACGACTACTTGTGCTCGGACGCAACCATGGGGAATGGGGACACGTTGCCTCTACTCCCGTGGGTTCGTTGGCAGCAGCCGCGATAAGCGTCGGCTCAGACGCCGATTCGCCGAGCTCGCAGTTCAAATACGACCCCAACGTGTCCAATGAGGACGCAGGCTGCATTACCTCTGACCTCGAATGGACAGGACTCGCAGTCGCCGACGCCCACTACGGGCCAGAATCCAGCCATCTGCTGATTGAACGGCTTCACACGATGTGGTCCAAAGTCCGTCCAACCGGGCTCGATCACCTGGCGCAGATGATCGAGTTCCTTCGTCACGGAGACCCCGCGACCACCGAATCAGAAACCACGTTCATCGCAGCGGTCTACGATCGCCCGACCCGAACCGGGTTCGGCATTTCCTTTGGTGACTCGACTTTGGCGATCGCTGGCCCAAACCGTAGTGCCGAGCCTGTCAACCGTCGTGACGGCCGGTTCGTCAATACGGTTCAACTTGGATCGCTTCGCCACGGTTCAGCCTTCAAGTTCAGCGCCGACCCGGGTGATCTATTAGTCATGTTCACCGATGGGGTTGATGGATGCCACTACCGCAATCCACGAACCTCGGTGCAGCCTTCAGACATCGACAATGTGATGTCCGAGGCCGGATATAAACCCCATGAGGGTGTACAAGGCCTCACGCAGCTCGCGCTAGACGGCGTCCGGGGAAATCCGGGCGGTCAAGACAACATCGTGGTTCTGGCCGCAACCGCCTAATCGGCTAGCGGGCCAGTGGCTTGTATTTGATTCGCGTTGGACCCGCGGAATCACCGAGTTCCTTCTTTCGGAAAGCCTCGTACTCGCTGAAGTTCCCCTCGAACCACCGAACCTGCGAATCGCCCTCGAAGGCGAGGACATGGGTGGCAACTCGGTCGAGGAACCAACGATCGTGAGAGATGACCACGGCACACCCCGGGTACGCCTCAAGCCCACCCTCGAGCGCCCGCAGCGTTTCAACATCGAGGTCATTGGTGGGCTCGTCGAGAAGCAACAGGTTGGCACCCGACTTCAGGATCTTTGCCAGGTGCACGCGATTGCGCTCGCCGCCCGACAACACACCCACCTTCTTTTGTTGGTCAGAGCCACGGAAGTTGAAGGATGCAACATAGGCGCGTGAGTTCATCTCGCGTGTGCCGAGATGCAAGAAGTCGTGGCCTCCGCTGATCTCATCGAACACGGTCGTGTCACCGTCGAGAGTGTCGCGACTTTGATCGACGTATCCAAGTTCTACCGTTGACCCAACGGTGATCTTGCCCGAATCTGGCTGCTCGTCGCCAGTGATCATCTTGAAGAGCGTGGTCTTACCAGCACCGTTCGCACCGATGACCCCAACAATGCCGGCAGGCGGGAGGGTAAACGACAAATCATCGATCAGTAGGCGGTCGCCAAAGCCCTTGGAGACCCCATCGAATTCGATGACTTGGTCGCCGAGTCGATTGTTGGCCGGAATGGTGATTTGCAGATCAGCGGCACGACCTTCGGCATCCTTTTGCTCGGCGACCAGTTGGTCGTACGCAGCCAGGCGTGCCTTGCCCTTCGCCTGGCGAGCCTTGGGAGCCATCCGAACCCATTCAAGTTCGCTAGCGATCGTCTTCTTTCGAACCGCGTCGGCCTTCTCCTCAGATTCGAGACGAGCTTGCTTCTGCTCAAGCCACGACGTGTAGTTGCCCTCGAAGGGATAGCCGCGGCCGCGGTCGAGTTCGAGTATCCATTGCGCGGCGTTGTCGAGGAAGTACCGATCGTGAGTGATAGCGACGACGGTGCCCTCGTAGTCGCTCAGGAACCGTTCGAGCCACGCAACAGACTCGGCGTCGAGGTGGTTAGTGGGCTCGTCAAGTAGCAACAGGTCCGGTCGCGACAGCAGCAGCCTTGCCAGCGCTACACGTCGGCGCTCGCCGCCAGAGAGGTTCGTGACCTCGGCATCGCCAGGTGGCAAACGCAACGCATCAGACGCGATCTCAACCGTTCGTTTGAGATCCCAGGCCCCGGCCGCTTCAATCCTCTTTTCGAGTTCGGCCTGTCGATCTCCGAGCTTTTCGAAGTCAGCGTCGGGTTCGCCCCAGCCAGCCAATACCTCGTCGTACTCGGTGAGCAGGCCTGCGATTTCCCCGACACCGTCCATGACGTTGTCGTGGACGTTCTTCGTGTCGTCAAGCTGCGGTTCTTGTTCGAGGTGGCCGACCGTGAAGCCATCGGTCAATTTGGCATCGCCGGTGAAATCGTCGTCCTTGCCCGCCATGATCCGAAGCACGGTTGACTTTCCGGCGCCGTTTGCTCCCAACACGCCAATCTTTGCGCCAGGGAAGAAGGACAAAGAAACCTCTTTGAGGATGTCCTTGTCCGGCGGGATGAACTTGGACAACTTGTGCATCGTGTAGATGTATTGCGCACTCATGGCGCCGAGACTATCCAGGTAGAGGCCATACGCGAAACGCTCCGGGCCAGGAAGCCCGGAGCGATTTCGTTACGTGCGTACGGCAAAGCCGATTTGGTGAGCTACGCCCGGAATCCCTCAGGGCGGAACCATGCGGCTGCCACCATGAACCACAAGCCGAGAACAGCGACGATAAGCCCGCTCAAGACGTACACCTGAGTCGTAACACCGGTGACAGCGAGTGCCCCAGGGTTAGCGCCTGGAGTCTCGACGATGCCTCCGACCTCGACAGGGATGCCGTCGTCGTCACCGCAGTTGGCTGCGGCTGCTCCGTCGACGCCGTCTTCGCCGTCGACAACTACGTTGCCGTCTGCGTCGCATACTTCGT
>CAYTUB010000163.1:0-4305 GCA_964441145.1 uncultured Acidimicrobiales bacterium | reverse complement strand
GTGAGCAACACGACCCAACCGGTCTGCAGCATCTGCGGGCGAGGCAGTACAACCCAGGACTAGGCCGCTTCACCACGGTCGACCCCGTCCAGCCCGGAGCGCCAGGCACCACCGGCTACAACCTCTACACCTACGCCGCCAACAACCCCACCACCTTCACGGATCCATCAGGGCAAGCGGTGCTCTTTGAGTACAGCGTTAAGGGCAGTGCGATCGGGGCTGCGGTCGGGTTTGGGCTTGGTGGTATCAGTTGCGCCGATGGGGAAGTGGGTCTGGGGCTGGCCGAGGCGCGTTGTGTAGCTGCTTACACCGCAGGCGGTGCGGCTTTTGGTGGGCTCGGGGTGGCGACGGGACCTAGTGCTGCAGTCTCCAGTTTTGCAGGCCGTTGCGCTGTTGGTGGTTTCATCGGCGCAGCTGATGGCGTCGTGACTACGGCTGCGGCAGGGCAGGGCAACGTAGCTGGCTCGATCGTTGGCGGCGGCATCCTGGGTTGCGGGTTCCAGGGCATCGCACAGGTACTGCGCGGAATTCGGACGCTGGCAGACGATGCCGCAGAGGGGCTTGTGCCGTTCATCGATTCGCCGAGGCCCCTTGCCAATCCCAATCCAATTGCACCTCCGAACGACGGAATTGAGTTCATCGGGAACGGTATTCGCTCTGTCGATGCGCCATTCCTGCCGGGGGTCGGAGGGCTTGAAGATCTTGCTAATAGGCGGGCCGCAATGAGCGTTGGTCCCGCTGGGCCTGGGTCGCCTCCAACTCTCTCTCGGCTTGACGTTGAGGGCATGAACCCACTGTTTGGAACTAGTGGACATAATAGAGATGTGACCTTGACTGTGAACCCGATCTCAAGGACGCACGCCGAAGCCGATGTGCTGCAACAGCTCGCAAACTCCGGCGGCGCAAACGGAGGGAATGCCGTCCTATACATCGACCATCCCGATGGTCTCTGTGGTGCATGCGGGCGAAGTGGCGCGGTGCGCTCGATGGCACGTCAAGTAGGTATTAGTGAATTGAGAGTGGTCTGGCCGGGTGGTGAGCTTGTGATCGTGCCATGAGCGTGTCACTCGTTTGGTGGGATAGCTCTCTCGAACATGAAGACCAAAGCCCGTCGATCGCAGACGTCATGATGGTAGTGGGGCAGCTGAACGGCAAGAATAGGTCTTTGATAACGCTTTATGACGGGGATCGCCATTTGTCGGTCGGTGGCGATGTGTCTACGGGTCTAGTGCTGTACGTTTCTCCTGACGGAACCAGTTTCTATCAACTATCGGACGGCAGTGAGCGAAGGGATCTAGCTCAAGTGGTTGCCGGCGGCCAAGCGGCGCACTACGAGAGTCGTCTTTTGCTCGGCCTTCCTCTCGTCAGGCAAGCGGTTGAAGAATTCTTCAATGGATCTGCGGTGTCGCCGGTTCTGGCTTGGCTACGAACGTAAAGTCAGTCGAGATTACTTAGCGTTGAAGCAGCTGCTGGCCCAACAAATCCAGTTGCCCAGAACTTCGCTCGATCGGCACAGGAAGTCGTAATTGAAGGCTCTGTTCCCGCGTCAGCGGTTACTCTTCTGACAGTGATGAGCTTCTGTTGAGGTTGCTTCCTTAGGAGAAGCGACGCGGCTCTCGTACGGCCTGGACGGATGCTTCCGGTTCCACCACAGTCGAGTTTGATGATGTTGGTCGCATGACCGAAATCGTCACCCCAGCGGGGACGGTCGGTTACGGCTACAACGCGGCTGGCGAACAAGTCACGTTGATTCAGCCTGAGGGCACGGTCACGACCGGTTATGACGTGAACGGGTTCGTTGACACGGTCACGGATTGGCGTGGTGACACGATCACCATGACCAATGATGCCGATGGTCGCATGATCGACGTCGCACGGTCCAATGGTGTGGACAGTGTCTATGGCTACGACACCGCAGGACGCCTGAACAACATTGCCCACACCAACGGTGCGACCCTGATCGATTCGTTCTCGTACACCTTGGATGGCAACGGTAATCGTGTCGGTGTTACCTCGAATGCTGGTGTCGAGTCGTACACGCTCGACGGGTTGAACCGCATCACGAACGCCACCTACCCAGGCGCACTCGAAGAGTCCTTTGTGTATGACGCTTCGGGTAACCGAACCTCACACACCGATATCGACGGCGCCACCACCGGCTACACGGTTGACACAACCGGACAGCTGATCTCCGACACGACAGGTGCGACGTTCACCTACGACGAGGCTGGCAATCTGACCGGCACCAGTGACGGCGATGCGTATGTGTATGACGATTACGGCCGTGCAACCGAAATCACTGCGGCAGGTGTCACTGAAACCTATGGCTATGACGCCCAAGATGTTCGGATAGCCGTCGACGGCACCACACAGTTGTGGGACCGATCCGGCCTGCCAACGCTCATCTCGACGAGTGCCGGCGATAACTATGTCCACGCAAACGGTGTCGCCCGTGACGGCAACGATTGGTTGTTGGCTGATGCGGTTGGCTCTGTGCGTGCGACTGTTGACCAGACGGGTGTCGTGTCGGCCGAAACAGCGTTCACCGCATACGGCGAACCACTCCAAGGCTCCACAGAGACGTTCGGGTTTGCCGGTGAGCAACACGACCCAACCGGTCTGCAACATCTGCGGGCGAGGCAATACAACCCAGGACTAGGCCGCTTCACCACAGTCGATCCCGTCCAGCCGGGTGGACCTGGTACTGGCGGGTACAACCTCTACACCTACAGCGCCAACAACCCCACCACCTTCACGGATCCGACTGGGCAGATTGCTGTGGAAACGTCTTCCTTGCATTCAAGGGCGGCGCAAAATGCTTCTACGATCCGAGCCTTCCAATCCGGGGTGCAGGCAGCCCGGTTCGAACTAATCGTCGCCAACTTTGCTGCGACAGCAACGACAAGCGGATCGACGATTGCAGCCGCTGGCGGCGGCGCAGCTGCAGCTGGTGGAGGTAGCGGCGCAGGCGCTGCCCTTATCGGAGCAGGCGTGCTGGCAGCTGGAAGCCTGATAGTTGGCGGCGACACTCCAGAACCGAAACCAGAAACCCCAATCGTCCTACTACCGGCGGTAACCGAGCCTGGACCAGATGGCGAGGACCAAGCTGAAGAACCAGAACCTCAGCTCGCGACCGACGGTGTCGGTGCCAGAGATGGCGGTGGCGGGGTTTGTGAAGTGATATCGGTCGATGAGGCGCTGCAGCGAATCTCGGACTTCTTGGGTGGCGACGGGAGACTTGTAGTCTCCGGTAGCGGTGCCTTTCAATGGTTAACAACCGAGCAAGTGGGTGCTGATACTGTCACACGCATCGCCCGCCTAGATGTCAACCCAAGCTCTCCACATGTCGTCCGCTTTGGACCGCACGTGAATTTAGAGACGAAGATCAACGGCGTAACCGTGCGATCAGGGTCGCTCGCCGATCCACATACCGCTATTTCGCCTTCTTCAGTGAGAGACGGGGACTTCCCAACATGCTGAGAGTTATCAGATTTGGCGGCGCATTCCCCCAGGTCGAAGTTTCTGCAGACGACGGCGGACTTCGTCGGCTCGCTGAGGTCCTTATGAGCGCATCCGGTTCTCTCGAGTTCTCGTTGTTGATCGATGATCATGATGAAGATGCTGCTGTACGAGGCACCGCCTCTTCAACTGATGTATCGAGCGTGCGGGTTGGGGAGTCCGAGAATTCGCTTGTTCAGATTATGTACGCAGATGAATCCAACGAGCTCCTTGTCAGCGGCGGTAGAGACTATCTTCAGATCTTGGCTGACAATGTGGCGGGGCTCATCGGAGCCGATCCAGGGAGTCATCAACACATCGAGTGGTTTGAAGGGCACCTCTACCTGGATGCGGAATCGATACCGGTTGTTCTTGCGAAGCGGAGTTGACCAATGCGCCCCTGGACATCAGCGAGAGTGATCCCACCGCAGCTGGGGTCACGGCCGTAGGTCTTGCTTCACAAGAATTCCCGGTCTAACGAGTCTGGGGTGGTTGTGCTCAACAACTTGGCCGTTCGTGGACGCCGATCAACCCCAGCTTGATCAAAGCACTTGGGCAAGGAACATATAGAGATCTCGCTGGGCTTCCGAACTGCAACACTGGTTCCATGCTTGCGACAGGAACGATGAACGGTGCTGCTCTATCGTCGCGCCTCGCGGTATCAATTTTGGCTGACCCTCTCGACGGCAACATTGGCGGCCTGCCGGAAATCCGTTTCTTCAACTTTCAGGATGTACGGCGAAGTGTTCGAGGTGTATCTTCTGTGCTGGGGAATTTCTAATGGCTAAACCGAAGACGTTTGCTTTA
>CAYTUB010000162.1:0-4345 GCA_964441145.1 uncultured Acidimicrobiales bacterium | reverse complement strand
CGACAAACATAAGGTGCAGCCACGGCGATGCCGGGGCGGGCTAACGTTTTTCTTCTACATCGAGAGAATCAACGAACGTGGAATCCATGAGCAAATATCAGGCGCGGATCAAACTAGGTACACGCGCTTTGCTGTTCGCGGCTTTCAGCCTCGTAGCGGCGGCGTGCACGGGTGGCGAGGCAGCAAGCCCTGCCCCCGAAGAAACCACTACGACCACGACCGCCGAAGACGGCCCTGTCGAAGAAGTCGAAGTCGAAGAAGAGATCCCCGAAGTTCCCGAGGAGCCGACCGCACCCGTCGGCCTCGTCGTTACCGCCAACGAGGCTGGCAGTGTGACCCTCGAATGGGATGAGTCACGAGACGAAACCGTGACCGGCTATGAGGTCACCCGAATCGCATCGATCGGCGGTTCCGAACGGTTCGCTACCACCGATCCGATCTTCACCGATGACGGACTCAACGACGGCGACGTCTTCACCTACACCGTTGCAGCCATCAACGAAGCGGGTGCCAGTGACCGAAGCGAACCCGTCCCCGTTCAAGTTGGTATCGACACCAACTCGCCGTCTCGTCCAGGCACCCCTCGCACGGTCGAATCGACCGAGGGCGTGGAGATCAACTGGCGAGCGAGCACCGACTTTTCCGGCATCGACGGATACATCGTTACCCGCATTCTGAACGGCGAAACGACCGAACTCGAATCGCCCGAGCCGACGCTGTTCGACGACATAGACGCCGGTCAGATCGTCAGCTATTCGGTACGGGCTGTCGACGGCGCCGGCAACGAGTCCGACGACTCTCGTATCGTCACCCTTCTCAGCGGAACCGCAGCCGACGACGTCGTCGTGGTGGTTTCGACGCAATCCGACCCAGCCGCGGACACGAACACCGCTCGCCTGCAACAAGAACTGCTCGACGCGGGTTACACCGTGACCTGGTTCGAAGACGACGTCTTCGATTCGAACGTCACCACCTCTCAAGACCTCGTCCTATTGCTCGGCGACGTCGAAGGACAAGGTTTCGACTGGAACCTCTTCGGAACCGACGCCAACGTGATCGCCCTGAAGTCCCTCTTCTTCGTAGCTTCGGGCTTCGTCGAGACCTCGCCTCGATTCGACCGGCTAACCGACATTGCCTACAACCCGCCCGGCGAGGAGCAACGGTTCTTGCCGCTGACCAACACCGACGAGCCAAACCGAACACCATTCATCCCATTGCTCCAGCAGCTTCCCGACCTCGAAGTGTGGGCTACCCCTTCATCGACGGCCGAGCTTGCGGTGGCTGGTTTGATTCGCACCGGTGGCGAACTGGCCAACGAAAATGAAGCCCCTGGGTGTCGGGCCTTCTTCCCGGGACACAACGACGCCCTCGCCCAGCAATCCGAAGCCGGATGGGGTCTGCTCATCGACTTCGTCGACGGCGTTTCACAAGCCTGCCGCTAGCGGGAACCCAATACTGCGTCGAGCAGGGTGATAGCGCCGTGTTTGTCGAGAGGTTCGTTGCCGTTGCCGCACTTGGGGGACTGAACGCACGACGGGCAACCGTCGGTGCACGCACAAGCGCGTAGCGATTCGAGGGTAGCCGAGAGCAGCGTCAGGTGCTGGTCGAATCCCAACTCGGCGACGCCCGCCCCACCCGGGTGCGCGTCGTAAATGAAGACCGCTGGGCTGGCCGCTCCGGTGTGCCACGGCGTGGACACCCCGCCGACATCCCACCGGTCACAGATCGTGAACAGTGGGAGCATGCCGATCGCCGCGTGTTCGGCTGCATGGAGCGTCCCCGGCACGGCGGACGCATCGATGTGGGCTTGCTCGAGGAGCGGAACGGGAACGGTGAACCAGAACGATCGGGTCGAGAGCGTCGCCGGCGGCAGATCGAGGGTCTCATGGGCGAGGATCCGGCGGCTTCGTACCTCTCGGCGCTGGTAGCCAACGACCTGGCTCGTTACGTCGACTGCGCCCAGGCATACCTCGGCGCCGCTGTCGCCGAGCGCAACGGTGGCATCGGTGCTTGCGATGGTGATGTCGACGGTGGTTCGGGCCTGGGTGTACTCGCTGCCGTCGCTGTCCTCGACGGTTGCCACCCGGTCATCGAGGTCGAGCGAAGCGACCCGGTACGGGCGACCTTGATGCAAGTAGATCGCGCCGGCGTGCACCGCGGTGCACGCGCGGGCAGCGTCGACCGTGCCGACCAACGAGCCGTCGGTGCGAATGATCTGGATTTCATCGGAGCTCGACGACCGCAGGCCGATCGCTCGGCTTGGGCGGTCACGGCCGGCATAGACCCCGAGCCGGTGGCCGGTGCCCGAAGGCTTGAGCTTCAATCGGTCGTCGAGCACGAGGTCTCGCACGCCGTCGTCGAGAGCGTCGCCCCAATAACGATCATCGGCTGGCGCGAGTGGCTTTTCGAACGCGGCGCACGCGAGGTGTGGGCCGAGCACGAAAGGATTCTCCGGGTTGATGACCGCTTGCTCGGGCGGCCGCTCCAGCAGATCGGTTGGGTGCTTCATGATCCACTGATCGAGTTGGTCGTCGCCAGCGACGAGCACCGCAGCACTCGGCTGCAAACCTCGACCCGCTCGCCCGATCTGTTGCCACATCGACGCGACGGTTCCCGGGAACCCGTTCAGCACGCACGCATCGAGTCCGCCGATGTCGACACCGAGCTCGAGAGCTGATGTCGCGACCACACCGCTCAGCGACCCTTCGAACAGCTCGTGCTCGATCGTGCGGCGCTCGGCGGTGAGATACCCGGCTCGATATGCCCGCACCCGAGAGTCATCGTCGCCGGGAAGCTGACGGGAAATGTCGGCGGTCACCAGTTCGGTGCCTCGACGACTGCGACAGAACACGATCGTGCGGTGGTCGTCGTTAATGAGCCGGGCGGCGACCGAAGCGGCCTCGCTGTTGGCCGACGTACGCAGGCCTTGGGCCTCGTCGACCACTGGCGGGTTCACCATTACGAGCTGACGTTCGCCGCGGGGCGAACCATCGTTGGTCACCTCGGTGACATCCATGCCGCAGAGCTGGCTCGCCAAGCGCCCGGGTTCGCCGATCGTCGCAGAGGTGAAGATGAAACGAGGGTCCGAGCCGTAGTGGTGACACATCCGGCGCAGTCGTCGTAATAGATGCGCGACGTGAGTTCCGAAGATCCCGCGCAGCACGTGGAGCTCGTCGATGACCACATGTTCGAGATGTCCGAGGAACTTCGCCCATCGCTGGTGGCCCGGCAGCATCGCTGCGTGCAGCATCTCGGGGTTCGACAGCACCACGTTCGCTGTGGAGCGGACCCACGTTTTTTGTTCGGGTGTGGAGTCGCCGTCGTAGGTTCCGGCGACCACGTTGTCGAAGCCGATCCGATGCAGTGCCCGCAATTGGTCTTGGGCCAGGGCCTTGGTGGGGTAGAGCAGCAACGCCGTGCCCGGAGATCGCTTGCGGTTCGCGGCCTCGGCGATGGGGATCTGGAAGCAACGTGATTTACCCGACGCCGTGCCGGTGGCGATCACGACCGAATGGCCAGCGCGCACGAGATCGATGGCCTCGGCTTGGTGGGTGTAGAGCGGCTCGTCGCCCAGAGCGCGCTGAACCTCTGGGCTGATCGTCGCGATCGGTTCAGCGAAACGGGCCTCGCGAGCGGGGAAGTGCGCCACGTGGGCCAATCGCCCATCCTCGGCCAACTCGTCGATCAAGGCATCGAATGGGTTCTCGAGCGGGGCAGGGTTCGACAGGTCGATGATCGGGGTGGAGTCGACAACGGCCATAGGTGAGTATCGCACCCGCCTCTGACATCATCGGGTCATACCAAGATCTAGCGGAGGGTGATCAGTCGGGCGCGCACCCGCCGTTACGCTGGCCTTATGGAATTGCACGCGCGCCCCGATGCCAATGGCTCGTGGCTCGTGACCCTCCATGGGGAACTCGACCTCGCTGCCGTTCCTGGTTTTCGTTCCGCTACCCAGGAAGCTCTGCGTGATGGTTGGACCGACCTGATCGTCGACCTTGAGCATGTGGAGTTCATCGACTCGGCCGGAATCGGCGTATTGATCGGGCTTCGTCGGCGAACCGCTGAGGCCGGGGGATCGATCACCTTGCGTGCCTCCGAGCAGGTGTTGCGCGTGCTGGCAACGTCCAACGTTGATGCGTTGTTCACCGTCGATCCTGTCGGGAGCGACGCATGAGCGAACGAAACGGAGATTCAAGCCAGGGGGAGGAAGTGATCCTTCGGGTTCCGGCAAAGTCTGACTACGTGGCGCTCGTGCGCGTGGTTCTGGCGGCTGCCGCAGCGATCGACCCTGACAGCAGAGACGACCGTGTGGACGATCTTCGTATCGCTGTATCCGAAGCCG
>CAYTUB010000161.1:0-4504 GCA_964441145.1 uncultured Acidimicrobiales bacterium | reverse complement strand
CTCAGAGACTCCCGAGGGATTGGCGAGGTACTCGCGATACATCTCGTCGACGATCCATGCGTTGGCGCCCAAATCGGCGCGGTTGACTGCAGTCACCGTTCCAGGATAGAAGCACCACGGCGCGCGAAGTGTGAATTCCGGCGGAGTGTTCAGGCAACGCCGCTAGATTTCAGCGCCATGCGACTCGTCACGTGGAACGTCAACTCCTTGAACGCTCGGATGGACCGGGTTGAGGAGTGGATATCTGCGCTTCAACCCGACGTCTTGTGTTTGCAGGAAACCAAACTTGGAAACGACGACTTTCCTCACAAGACGTTTAACGACATGGGTTACGAGAGCGCTCATCACGGCCAGGGGCAATGGAACGGGGTTGCGATTCTGTCGCGGGTCGGCCTCGATGACGTTCGTCCCGACTTTGCCGATGGAGGCGAACCCGACCCCGACGCACGCATCCTGTGGGCAACATGTGGCGGGGTCCGTGTTGCAACGTGTTACGTGCCCAACGGACGAAGCCTCGACGACGACCACTACACCTACAAGTTGGAGTGGCTCGACCGGTTGCAAAGCGACCTTGAAGCCAACGCAGACCCCTCCCAAGACATTGCCGTCGTAGGCGATTTCAATATCGCCCCAGATGATCGCGACGTGTATGACCCTGCGGGCCTTGTCGGCATGACACACACCTCGGCGCCGGAACGGGAACGTTTGGCTGCTCTGGAAACATGGGGAATGTCCGACTCCTTTCGCGAACATCACGATGCCAAAGGCCTCTACTCCTGGTGGGACTATCGAGATGGCAACTTCCACAAACGCAAGGGCATGCGAATCGATCTCATTCTCGGTTCGGCTTCGGTGCGGGCCCGAACCCATCGAATTTTCGTCGACCGCAACGCTCGCAAAGGCAAGCTTCCTAGCGACCACGCGCCGGTCGTCGCCGATATCTCAAGCTGAGCACCCTGGGCGACTACAATCCATTGATGCACTGGTTGACTTCTCTTGCCGGAGGAACTCCACTCATTCTCGCTTCAGAGGAAGACGTCCCTGTGGCCATCGCCATCATCTTGGCCCTCGGCGTCGGCGGCCAATGGTTGGCGAATCGATTGCGCATTCCTGGAGTCCTCTTATTGCTGACCTCGGGGATCTTGGTTGGCCCGGTATTTAACGTCATTCAACCCGAGGAGGACTTCGGCGAGGTCTTGTTCCCCGTGGTCTCCTTAGCGGTTGGCCTGCTCCTCTACGAGGGCGGCCTCGGCCTAAAGATCGAACGGCTCACCGCTGGACGGTCGGTGGTTCTGCGTCTCGTCACTCTTGGCGCGTTGGTGACGTGGCTTATTGGCTGGGGAGCCACCGCGCTGTTATTCGACGGTGTTTCAACGAGCAGCGCCGCACTCATTGGCGCCATCCTCGTCGTGTCGGGGCCAACGGTTGTCATTCCACTGCTGCATCTCGCGCGGCCCCGCGAGCCAACCGGTGCAATTCTGCGCTGGGAAGGCATTGTGATCGACCCCGTCGGAGCAACCCTGGCCATCGTGGTCCTCGATGCCACCCTGAACGACTCCAACGCGGGCGCAGCAGCACTACAAATCGGGATCACCCTCGGAGCCGGCGCGATCGCCGGGCTCGTAGTCGCAGCGCTCGCCCTGATGGCACTGCACAAGCATTGGGTACCCGACCACCTTCTCAACCCGGCGATGATCGCCGCTGCGATCATCGCGTTCGCTGCGGCCAATGTGATCGCCCCTGAAGCTGGCCTCATGGCCACGACCATGCTCGGGCTTGTGCTTGCGAATCAGCACTTGGTGCCCAGCCATCAGCTCACCGCCTTTAGCGAGGACGTCGGGCACCTCATCTTGGGAACGCTCTTCATCCTCCTTGGTGCGCTCGTCAATCTGGACGATCTCTTTGATGTCTTGCCTCGCGCGCTCATCCTGATTGCGATTTTGGTATTCGTGGCACGCCCGCTGGCCGTCTGGCTGTCGACAATCGGTGGCGGGCTACAGCGAAACGACCGGATGTTCCTTGCGTGGATGGCTCCACGAGGAATCGTTGCCGCCTCGGTTGCGACGGTCTTTGCTCAGACACTGGTCGACGAGGGAGCCGGCGAGGTTCCCGAACTCGTGCCGATCGTGTTCGCGACCGTCATCGTCACCGTTGCCCTCTACGGACTGACGGCAACCTACGTTGCGCGCAAGACACGTGTTGCCAAGACCGAGCCAAACGGCGTCGCTCTTATCTCGAACAATCACTTTGCCGTCGAACTGGCAGACACACTGGCATCGCAAGAGATTCCGGTCCTTGTCGTTTCCTCATCAACGGAAGTACAGCGATCCGCGTTTAGCCATGGGTTATTCGCCTACGACCGCCCGCTCGACAGCCACGATTTAGACCTCACCCTCGATGGCGTGGGCATCAAACAAGCAATCTTGCTCACCGATGATGAGAACTTCGCATCGTTGGCCGCTCACCATCTCGCCGAACACCTCGGACGAGCGAACCTCTATCAGGTGCAGCCAGATGAAGATGACGACGATTTCGAGCTGCGAGGCCGCTCAGCCTTTGGCGACCTGACATTCCAAGGTCTGTCCACCAGTGCTCGAGCAGGTGGGTTCCGCATCACCCAAGGCGACGATCTTCAAGGCGGGGAACGCGCCCTCTTTGTGCTCGGAGAGAACCACACCGTCAGTTTGGTTACCGGACCACCAACGCCAACAGATCGTGTGATCGTCGTGAGTCCAAGCGTGCATCCGCACCGACGTAGCGGCGACCAAACGCCGGATCTCTAGGCCCAAAAGGCTCCGAAATTCGACCCAAAGCGGTGACTCTCGCGCGCTACGCGCGAAACAGGGGGATGCCCCCAAGAATTTGGGGGGCCGTTTTGACATGCATGGAAAGCCGCGCTGAAACTGCGGGCTCGGGCGGGTGCCTTGAAAGGGGACTTCCATGGGCTTTTTCACACGACGATCGCGCACATTCGGTCGCGCACTCTTCGCGTTCGGACTTATTCTGGCAGGTACAGCAGCTGCCGCCGCGGCAATCGATAGCGAGGGTGAGCTAGTCGAGAGGAGCCGATTGGTCGGCAACCTCGGCGTTGCTCACGCAGACATCGGGGTCTACCCCGACCGCGCTGACTTCAACCCAGCACCAGAGCTAACTGGTGGAACCACCTCTGTTGCGGTTCCGGAGAGCGCAGACATTGTCCAGACGCTCGTGTATTGGGCAGGTCGTGGCCCTGAGTGGGCCGACCCGAACATCGTCATCAACGGCCAGTCCATCGATGCCGACATCGACTATCGGTTTGAAACCCCCAGCTACGACCAGAGCACCTACGTCGCCGACATCACCGCAACCGGAATTGTCGGCTCCGGCAACACAACGCTGAACGTGTCTGGCGCTGACCACGACGGAGAGCGATTCTACGGGGTTGGTTTCCTGGTCGTCTTCGAAGATTCCTCGCAACCTGAGGTCGAGCTGCAGTTGCTCGAGGGCAACGAGTTCGCCTTCTTCAACGACTCGTTCTTTAACGATGTCGGCGAAGCCGCACTACATACCTCGGTAAATTGCACCCAGTTCAGCCCATCGCTGGAAGATCGTGACCTGATCACGTTCTCGCGAATCATGGGTGTCGACGCTGGTCGCAGCGACGGACCACCTCGAACGCAGGTGTACCAGTGGTGGACAGGAACTTCACCAATCGAAGCTCCAGTTGTTGATGGCCTTGTCCTCATCCCATCGCAGCAGCCTTCAGGATCGGTCGACAACCCAGTCACACCAAAGGTCGCTTCGACCGCATCGTGGGGTTCCGATACCTTCGAGGCAACGGTTGACCTTGCCGCTGGCGACACCCATCACTGCAACCAGGTGCAAAGCATCAGCCTCGGCGACGGCGCTGGAGCATCCCTCTCCCAGACCAACCAAGGCGGCGCAGCAGCAGCCGTCTACCGTCTGGGCAACCTCATCTGGTTGGACAACGACGACGACGGCATGGCGGAGATCGGCGAGCCCGGCATCGATGGAGTAACCGTCGAAGTATTCCGTGAGGGCGAAGATACTCCGATCGCCGCTACAACCACGTCCGATGACGGCAGCTACGAGTTCGAAGGTCTGCTGTGCGGAAACTATCGAGTTGAGATTCCAGGCGGCCAGGGCGCGTGGACCATCGATGGTGACGAGGTCAACCCATCGGACTTGCTTCCCGGGTCGGTAACCAACCCAAATGCCAACGATGACGGCGACAACGACAACAACGGTTCCGTTGCCGGCGACTCCATCGTTTCGGGCACCGTACAAATTGGTGACTGCGGCGAGGACGGCGACTTCGCCGACGACGCATCGAACGAACCCACCAACGAGGTCGATCGCAAGGAAGGCCCGGACGACGATGATGACTCCTTCGCCGATGAGCGCTCGAACGTAAGCGTCGACATTGGTCTCATCCCAGCAGCGGTATGTGACGCAGACGGCAACGTAGTTGTCGACGGCGAAGACGGCGTCGATGGCGCTGCTG
>CAYTUB010000160.1:0-4538 GCA_964441145.1 uncultured Acidimicrobiales bacterium | reverse complement strand
CTCGAGCCTGATCCTCGACCGCAGGGTTCCACCAGCGGTCGTAGAGCACGACGTGATTCGCAGCCGTCAGGTTCAACCCGGTGCCACCAGCCTTGAGCGACAGCACCAGGGCACCAGCGCCCTCACTCTCTTGGAAGGTGTCGATCATGCGGTCGCGTGCGCCGCGGGCGAGTCCGCCGTGGTAGCACTCGATCTTCTTGCCCGTGCGATCCGACAAGTACGTCGAGAGACGCTCGCCCCATGATGCAAAGTGGGTGAAGATCAACATCTTCTCCTCGGCAGCGAACACCGAATCCATGATCTCGTTGAGGCGAGCGAGCTTGCCCGACCGGCCTTCGAGGTCGCCATCGTCTTCTTCGTAGTTGACCGGATGGTTGCAGATCTGCTTGAGGGCGGTGATCGCTGCGAGCACGGCGCCCTTGCGTTCCGGTGTCCCTGCTTCGCGACCCGATGTCTCTCGGACCAAGTTGTCAACAACGGCCTGATACAGCCCCACTTGCTCGGGGGTCATCGCGCAATGATCGAGCTCGTCGATGCGATCGGGAAGCTCAGCTGCGATATCGGGTTCGGTCTTCGTGCGGCGATACACGAGGATGCCGTTGAGTGCCTTCAGGGCTTCTTCGCCTCCCTTGGCCGTTCCGTTCTTCTTGTCCGGTGTGAGCTGGGAGATAAACGGTGCTCGAGCACCGACCAGACCAGGGTTTGCCCAGTCCATGATCGACCACAAGTCGCCGAGACCGTTTTCGATCGGGGTTCCGGTGAGCGCAACTCGGGTACGAGCATCGAGACGCCGAAGTTGGATGGAGGTCTCGGCAGTTGGATTCTTGATGGCTTGTGCCTCGTCGATGACCACCTTGTTCCATGTGATCTTGGCCAACTCATCCATGTCTCGGACAGCGGTGCCGTAGGTGGTGATCACGACATCGGCCTTGCGGAACGCCCGCTCCAAGTGTCCCTTCGCGCGGTTCGCCCCGTGATGCACATGCACCGTCATATCGGGAAAGAACTTTTGAGACTCGGCAGCCCAGTTGCCCACGACGGCTGGCGGCGCAATGACGAGACCTTTGCCTTGTTCACGGTTAGCAAACAACGAAGCGAGCGTCGTCGGTGTCTTACCGAGACCCATGTCGAGCGCAAGGCAGCCGCCGAGCGCCGCGTCGTCGAGGAAGTTGAGCCACGCCAGAGCGTCGGCTTGGTAGCTGCGCAGCTCACCCTCGAATCCGTCGGGGGTGGTTTCGGGGTCCTCGGGAAGTTCGTCGAGGCTCTGGAACAGTTCGGCCGCCCAGCCCGAACCGGCGAGACTGACGCCACCGCCGAGCGGGTCGCCTTCGAGGCCCATGGCGTGACGCAACATGTCGGCGCCGCTGAGCTTGGTTTTGTCGGCACGTTCGGCCAAGGCCGCCGCGGCCTGGGCGAGATCGGCCTGTTCTAGCTCGATCCATTGACCGCGAGATTTCACCAGCGGTTTGGCTTGGGCAGCGAGCTTTGCGATCTCTGCTGCGGTCAACTCGACATCGTCGAACATCGCCGACCAACGAACGTTCGCCAGCTGTTGTGCTCCGACAACCGATTCCTCGGCATCGACAGCGGTCAGGCGCAACGATGGGGTGGCCTTCTTGCGTGAGAGCGGCGGTACCCGAACATCGAATCCGGCAGCCCGAAGGACCGGACCGACATCGGTCATGAGTTCCCAGGCTTCGTCCTGGCTCAAAATGACTTCGCCTCGGCGACGGCCGCCCGGACGTAGCAGTGCGGGGAAGAGACGTTCCAAGCGTGAGGCTTGGTGCTCAAAGAGTCGGGCCCGATCCTTCGACGCTTCGGCAACCACGTGCTCGAAGGCTTCCAGCACACCTGCCGATGATGTGCCGAGTACCGATGCGAGCCATGCGTTCGAATCGTCGGGGGCCGCCAGCTGCACGGTGAGCTTGGGGTTCTTGGTGCCGACCACCGGTGCTGACCAGCGGTCGACCCTCCGGGCGATCTCCGCGGCCGACGATGAGGGCGCTTGGAACGATGAACCATCGAGGTGTCCGAGGAACGCCTCGGCAATGTCGTTGCGGTCTCGGACCTCAGGAGGTGGCGCGGGGAGGTCTGCCTGAGCGGCAGCCATCCGGGTGATCGTGTTGGTGACGTCGCCCATCACGGCGGTTGTGAAGGCGAGCGCTTCCTGGCGCTGCTGGCCGACCATCGCTGCGCCGGGGACGGTTGCGATGAGCTTCGCGAGAATGTCTGCATCGATGAGACCGGGTAGCCAGCGGACCGAAAACGTCCCAAGGTCACCCTTCTTTGCTCCACGCCGTGACTGGCGGAGCTGAGGTGCCATGCGTCCTTGAGCAACCGATGACACCGCTGCGGCAGCGGTCAACCCCATCCAACGAATACTTGGTCCGAACCGTGGATCAAAGTTGCGGCGTGCCTGAGCCACCAACCACCCGAGGGCATTGGCCATGGGCGTTTCGACAGCGGGGACCCGTTGGTTCGTCGGAATCCGGAGTGTGCCGCGGGACTTCCACTCGATGTTGCCGCCACCGGAAGCTTCGAGGTACTCGCGGATGACCGGCTCTTGTTCGTAGCGTGCGTCGTGTCCGGACACCCAGGCAACCAGTTGCCCATCGTTCCAAGACAGCTGAAGCTGCGGGGTGCCGGTCTTCTCAGGTGGCTTTTCCTTGCGGTTGCGGGGGAGGGAGGTGAGCTCTTCTTCCTTTGGCGGCCCGATCAGCGCGGTGAGCGCGTCGTCGATGCGGAAACAGTCGTCGTCCAGGTCGTGAAGAACGTTGGCGCGCGCCGAGCCACGAAAGGTCTTGCGGGCGCGCTCTAGTCGGGCATCGGCAGTATCGAGCAGTCGCCAAAGCGCGGCAGCCCATGCGTCTTTGTCAGCTTCAAGAACAGCAAGTTGCTCTTTGCCCGCAAGGCCATCGATGGCCGCTTGTGCATAGTCCTCGAGCATTCGAAGATCGGTCGATGTCGCGATGACATTCTCCTAAACGTGTTGAAATCCGCGGCGCACGACGAAGACCAAGATCATCGCCATCGCATTTCCGCTCTGTACGTCAAAGCAATCCTGCCCAAAGGCAGGCACTGCTCAGTGGCGGGACCCACGAATAGGGCGGGTCTGCCAGGACCATCCTGGAATTGCAGGGTGGTTACGTCCTGTACCGTATCGGGGGAAGTACCCATCGATGCAACTCAGGTGAGGACATGATCGGACGAGTCCGCCCAGCATTAAGCAATTTGGCCGGTTATAGACCCGGCAGAGCGGCGGGCCAAGTCGAGGCCGATCACGGTGTTGCCGACAGCATCAAGCTGGCATCGAACGAGAATCCCTGGCCGCCCATCGCTCCGGTCGCCGACGCAATTCGCGAGGCCGTCGACGGTGTTAACCGGTACGGCGACAACAACGCAACCGAGGTGTGCGAGGCGATCGCGACATGGCACGACATCCCGGCTGATCGGGTAACCGTCGGCTGCGGATCGAGCGGACTGCTGCAGCAAATTTTCATGACCTTCGTGAGCCCCGGCGACGATGTTGTATTTCCGTGGCAGTCCTTTGAGATCTACCCGGTCTTTTGCACCCTGTTCGACGCCACAGCAATCAAGGTTCCCCTACTGGACTATGCGTTCGATCTTGACGCCGTGGCCGACGCGGTCACCGACAAGACCTCGGTGATCTTTCTCGCGACGCCGAACAACCCGACGGGCACGTCGCTGTCTATGGATGATGTCGCGGCATTGTGCGATCGAGTGCCCGACGACGTCATGATCGTGATCGACGAGGCCTACCGCGAGTTCAACGACCCTGCCCTGGGTGACCCCGTGCACTCGGTGCAACCTCTGTTCCCTAATGTCGTGGTTACCCGCACCTTCAGCAAAGCATTCGGTCTGGCCGGCCTGCGCTCGGGGTATTGCGTCGCGCACCCCGAAGTTATTACGGAGATCAACAAGACCCGCCTGCCGTTCACGGTGAACAACCTCGCTCAAGCCGGAATGCTGGCGGCCATCGAGCATGTCGATGAGGCAATGGAGCAGGTTCACCGGCTGAGAGATGAACGAACGCGGTGTGTAGAAACACTGCGGTCGTGGGGCATCGACGTCGTTGATAGCCACGCCAACTTTCTGTTCCTTCCGACCGGCGCGGCAACGCTCGAACTCGCAACCACATTCGAACAGAACGGAATCATCACTCGACCATTCCTCGACCTAGGGCTACGCATCACTATCGGCTCTCCGGAGGAAAATGACCGGTGGCTGGCCGCGTGTCGAGAACTCTTAGGGACCGCCGCGACCGACTAGCCAAAAGTGGCATCCCGGCCAACCAAGAGTGATAAAAATGGACAAGCCCCCTTCAACAGGACGAGGGTATGACGGGAGACAATTCAATGGGCATTCGATCCGAACTAGGTCAGTACGCGGAGAACGAGACTGGCGAACAATTCACCAGGCAGAACTCCAAGCTGCTGAAGGTGGAGTTGAGCGCAGGTGGCGTGCAAGCGCTGCGTGGATCGATGGTCGCCTACCAGGGCGATGTCCGATTTGAGAAC
>CAYTUB010000159.1:0-4555 GCA_964441145.1 uncultured Acidimicrobiales bacterium | reverse complement strand
CCTGACGGCACCATCGTCGACCAGACCTCGGGGGTCGTCACCGCGGACTGGGTCGAACGAAACGCGCTGAATTACGTCGGCGCCTGATGGATGCCGCAGCCCGGTGACGGACGAGCAGGGCCGCACCCTTCGGCACCGCTTCGAACTACAGACGCTACCAGTTGCCTCGCTACTGTTCACGGCCGCATTGATCAGCGCAGCCTGCGGATCGAGCCCGACAGTCATCACGGCCGACGCCCAGCCCATCGTGGACCGGATCCTCGCCGCCGATCCCATCGAACGATGGGCGTTCCTCTACCAACCCGACACTGCCTCGCCGTACCTAGCCTGTCTGGGTGGCGTCGACGAGGTCCAAGGAGTCATCGACGTAGGCAACAAGGTATTGAGCCTAGAGCCCAACCGTGATGCACCGCCCGTGACCGTGACCGACGCCTCGGTACTGGTCCCCGATCCCCGCGAGCCAGAGACCTGGCACGAGATTTCCCGGACACCAACCCTGGACCCGGCGCAGCTGCAGCCGATCTTCGGCGAGGTCCTTGCCGGCTATATCGCTACCGGGCTACGCGCTCCCGATCTCAACATGATCACCCAGGCCGCCATCGACATCGCAACCTCGGTCGAGGCCACCGATCCCCCGTTCCAGCTCGCCGGCGACACAATCCGCATCAGCGTCGAACCGGCCCTCTATCTGCAAGAACTCGAAGCCAACGACGCCGACATCGGCGAAGACGAAAGCGACCAGATCCCCACTTTCACCGTCGTCGTCGACACGCTCGGCCGAGTCTCTGCCCTCGTCGTCGACGCCGATCCGAGCCAACCCGACCAAATCGAAGCAGATCACGGCAACCGCTACATCGTGACCGCGCGCTTCGACGACCTCGAGCCGATCGCTCCACCACCGGCCGAGAATCGTGACCCCGCGACCCTCGGCGACATCAGCTACCCCACCCTTGGCGCCTCTTGTCAGTTCGGACAATGACGGCGCAGTCCGCAGCTGGCCTTGAGATCTCAACCTCAAAGCGCACCCTGTTGGCCACCAGCCACATCTGACTGTCGACGATGGAGAGGTCATCGGTGTGTGCGGGCTTAACCAAGACCCGTACGTCAGCGACACTCGGGTGAGCGGTACTAACGGAGCATAATCGTCGCCTGGGTTCGCGGATCACGAGGTCCGCGTGGCGGGAGACACGTCGTAGAGCATCGCCATGCCGTATTCGGCGCGAACCTGAATGTGGCAGTGCAACAGCCACGTGCCGACGTCGTAGGGGGCGACAACGATTTCGACCGTTTGGAACGCAGTCATGAGGACGGTGTCGCGGTAGTGGGTTTCGTTGACGGGTTCGTCGTTACGGCTGATGAGTTGGAAGAACTGGCCGTGGAGGTGCATCGGGTGCATCTGGCCGGACTCGTTGACGATTCGGATCTTCTGTAGCTCGCCCTGCGTTGCGGTGAGGGTTTCGGCGTCGGGCCAAACGCGCCCATTCAGTGTCCACAGAAACTCGCCATACTGTTCGCTGGCCAACATTGCTTCCCGCTCTTTTGAGGTTGCGTCGGCGAACTCGCTGGCGAACGAGATGGTGATGGAGTGTTGGGGGGCTTCGTCGATGAGGCCTGACCAGTCGGGCATCTCTTGTGCCGGTGGCGCGAACTCCGGGGTGTCGACCGACGCCCCGGTGACAGAGATTCGCCCGAGCTCGACTGGCTCGCTGCTGCTGAAGCGGTCGCCGATGACGAAGTCTTGTTCCGCGTCGGGTGGGATGGTGATGTCGACATCCATGCGGTTGCCGGGGGCGAGGTCGATGTCTGTGACGAGGAACGGCTCCGCTACGGGCAGCCCGTCCATCGCAATGACGACCGGGTCGAGACCGTCGAAGTCTGGTTTGATGACGCGGGCGTTGGCGGTGTTGACGATGCGTAGCCGGATTCGCTGCCCAGGGGAGACGTCGAGCGTCGTTTTGGGCGTGCCGTTGATCGTGAGGAGATTGCCCCAACGGCCGGAGTGGTGGATGTCCTCGTAGGAGTCGAAGTCCGGATCGAGCATCCCTGACTCGTCAATCAGCCAGTCGTCGACGAGCCACACCGCATCGACGGGATACTCGGGCTCGGTCGGGTCCTCGACGACGATGGCGCCATAGAGGCCGCGAGCGAGCTGTTCGTTGCCTCGCTGGTGCGAGTGGTACCAGTACGTGCCCGCATCGGGAGGCGTGAATTCGTAGACGAAGGTCTCCCCGGGGGCGATCGGTGGCTGGGTCAGGCCCGGGACCCCGTCCATGGCGTGGGGCACGCGAATGCCGTGCCAGTGGATCGAGGTGGGTTCGGGCAGGTTGTTCTCGAGGATCACTCGGATGGTGTCGCCATGAGAGATTCTGATCTCCGGCCCAGGTGTGGTGCCGTTGTAGGTCCAGAGATCCGTCTCGACCTCATCGGTGAGGACCCCCGGCGTCAGTGCGGCGACGAGCCGGTACTCATGCACTTCACCGGTCGCTGGCACGGGTTCGACGTAGGCAGGTGCGGCCAACGCATTGTCGCCACCCCGCATGACAGCGATGGCGGCCACCAGCGCCACAACAATGACGAGCACGACAAACAGAGCTCCGGTCGCTGATTTTGGTTTAGTCAACATGCGCATGCGCTCCACGCTCCGCAGACGGGTCTGGCTCGGCCGCCTCAGGTCCACCGAAAAAGGTCAACGAAATCTATGCGAACGGATGATCAATATTCTGCCGATCCCCGGGATTTGAGGACTCGTCTCCGGCGTCGGCCGACGCTGTGCTAAGTAACACAATGACAGCGACGAGACTGAAGCCAAACAGCATTGAACGAGTCTTGAGACGAGACGAATAGGATGAGCCTACTACGGTATGTAGTAGAAGCGGTGGTGGGCATGTGTCACGCGACTCCGTGGCAGAGTTATCAATGAGCGGGACGAGATGGTGCATCTGAAGACCACCTGCTGTGATGATCGCAAATACGCCAGCGAAGGCGGTGGTCACGATGGGCGGAGGTGCCATCAAACGCGCAACCGAGCTGGGGAATGACTTCGTAGCCGAGGACACGCCGGAGGCTCCATCGAGCCCAGCCGTTCAGGATCAGCGCGGCGTGCGGTGTCGCAGTCATGGCAAACCAGATCCCGAGTTGGCGACGCCAGCGCAGCAGACTGCGGGCCGATCGCATGAGACGAGCGACGGGTCCAACGGCCAATGCTGCGACCAACAAGACGAATGCGGCGTCACCTACGACCTTCCACAACCGCATCTCGGAATCCCAGCTGGATCGAAGAAGGCGGCCCCTTCCCCTTGTACCGCTTCGACGGGGCCTAGCGCTGCCAGTGACCGGGATGAGTCACTGTCCGAAGGCACACGATGATTGGGCGTCAGGGTACTCAACCTCTTCGAGCGCCGTTGCCTCGCGCAGCTCTTCTGATGGGATCACCAGCCTCGGTATATCGTCATAGCTGGCACTGATCGCATAGTTGGTTGTCGAGTCTCCGTCAGGCCCCGCATTGACAAAGATGGAGGTTACGAGTCCCTCCTGGGTGGCACTCACGATGAGCCGTAGCGGTGGAGGCAGTCCATCCTCGGCGTCACCGGTCAAGTCGCCCGTTCGATCAGCGAACTCGCGCTGATTGACCACAATCTCGAGGCTCTCGCCCACACTGCCTCGTGGTGTAGAAGCAGGTACAACACTGTCGGCGATATCGATCGCCGCCATCGCAATCGCATTGGGGTCGGGCGATCGGAAGCCAACCAGGATCCGGCCAGCCATCGTTTCACCGAAGATGGCTGCGAGGAGCCCCCCATCCATCGCCGGGTCCCACGGAGTCGACATCCACGACTCGGAACCGGCTCTGGCCACGAGCAATTCGGTAGTTGTGACGAGGATCTCCGGCGCCTCGCGTCGGGGCTGTAGTCGGATGGCGCCGGCTCCGACATCCAAGACCCCTTCGATCTCATCGACGCCGGCGAGACAAGCAACAAATGGCGACGGGCTCGCCGGGACGAAATTGAATCGATACCTGGCCGGGGAATCTGCTCTTTCGATAGCGTCAACGAGTGGGCGGACGTCGGGGGCGACAGGGTCACCCCCGGCACATCCAGTTGCGAGAATCGCTACCGCAAACACTGTCAGTGTGATCGAGCGAGTCATCTGCCCAGTCGCAGCATCCGCATGGCGCCGTTCGCCGATGATCACGGTGATTCGGCGGCGGTCTTGAACACTGACTGACGCTCCCCCTCAATGTCGCGGATGGACGGACGCTGCTACGACCCACTGTAGTAGTTCCCCGGCGCGCTGGCGACCGCAACTTTTCGGAGCCATTCTTGATGCCTGCACCGAACGCATGCGATCACGGTTGTCACGCTGAGCACGCTGACGAGTAGCTCACCCCTAACCGACCATCGACACCGATCCCTCTACGACGTGACGTAGTAGTTCAACCTTCACAACGTATGATGACCTCCATGCCTTCACGACTCCGACTCTCCCTCGTCGCATTCGCTGTTGCCCTTGTGGCGGTCGCTTGCGGCTCAGAGAGCCAGTCTGTCGAATCCGCAGA
>CAYTUB010000158.1:0-4627 GCA_964441145.1 uncultured Acidimicrobiales bacterium | reverse complement strand
CACGATGACGCTGACCAGCGCGACCTCTGGTTGATGTGGGGCGACTTCATCTAGGTAGTTGAGATCGTGGCGGATGAACTCTCGGATAAGGCGGCGCAGTTCGCGTCAATTCTTACCGGGATTCTGCAGGCATCGATTGAGGACTGCCCACGGATAGAAGCGGTTGGAAACGAAAGCGACGACCATTTCACCATTCGACCTGAAGGTGATCCCCCTGCCGGGGAACACTTGCCAGCCATCCCGCTTCCACGGACCGGTGAGACGGATAACCGGCTGTTGTTGCGGATGTTTTGGGGGGTGACGCTCGAAGATTCGCCGGACTCATCCGGTGTCCGGCATCTTCGGGTTGAGAAGTCGGCTTACGGCCTGATGATTCGTCCTGGACCCAATAAGAAGTCTCGCCCATTGGTGAGAGTCGAATACGACCGGGCGATGGAGCGGGGCGGCACGGCAAAGCCAAGTGCACATGTGCACGTACACGCTGAGAGCACGGAGTTGGGATGGGTGAGGGGGTCGTCAGGCAGTGACATCACCCGGTTGGAAGCACTTCACTTCCCACTAGGCGGGCGTCGGTTTCGCCCGTCGATCGAGGATTTCTGCCTGTTCCTTGACGCAGAAGGGTTGTACACGGATTGGCTTCCCGGTTGGAAGCCAGCCATGAGGGACTCCCGAGAACGGTTCCACGAGATTCAGCTGAGGGCAAGTGTCCGCGCTAACGCAGAGGTAGCTGCAGATGAGCTATCCAAGTTGGGTTACTCAGTAACCAGAGACTCAACCTAGGCGACCCTACCGCAAGTGCCGCGGCACTGTCGCCAGCCTAAACTCGACGTCCGCGCGGTGCGTCGGCCTTCTTCGTTCATCCGCTCAGCGATTGCCCGGAGCGATAGCCCCTCGGCCTTGATCTCGGCCGCTCGCTGACGGTGTCGGCATCGTGTTCCCTGGGGCGGCCAAGCTCTACGCCCTGTGCCTTCTTGGCGGCGAGTGCGCCCTTTGTTCGCTGGCCGACCGCAATCACCCATAGTGAACGAAGATTGATTCATTTGACTCTTGACGTTCGTTTGGCTCCAATTTGACACATTGTGTGACATATATAACGCTCTAGCACTCATAGGCATCAGGCGACACCACAGTGTGTGATTCTAGGAGGCGAAAGTGCGGCACTATGGACGGAAGAATGGCGGATCTAGGCGACTATTGCGGGCAGCGCTCGCAGTCTCGCTATTTGCAGCGGTCCTGGTCAGTACGCCAATCGCAGCGGCGCAAGAGGGGCCATCCGCATCGTGTGCTGGTGTACCGGCAACGATTGTCGGAAGCGGCGCTTCTGAGATCGTTGGAACACCCGGTGACGATGTCATCGTCGGAACGAAGGCTGCCGAGACAATCACGGGCGGAGGTGGCGACGACCTCATCTGTGCAGGCGGGGGTGCTGACACAATCATCGGTGGCACCGGTGACGACATCGTGCGCGGCGGAGTGGGCGCCGACATCATCCACGGCGGTCAGGGCGACGACGAGCTCTACGGTGGCCGTGGCAAAGACGACGTTCGTGGCGGCCGTGGTGACGACTACATCGAAGGCAACCGTCACGACGACTATCTGTCCGGCGGACTCGGAGATGACAGCGTTCGTGGCGGTAAAGGCGCTGATGAGGTCTACGGCAACGACGGTGACGACACTGCAGTAGGTGGCGGGGGCGATGACTACGTTGCCGGCGGTGACGGAAACGACACAGTCCGCGGAGGCGACGGCGATGATGACGTGTTCCCAAACGACGGCGTCGCGCAACTACTTTCGACCGATGACAACGAAACGGGTGGCGACGGCGCAGCAGATTCCGAACCCCCAGCCGCGGTGCCTGAGCCCGATGAACCTGCGATAGAGTCTGAACCAGGTCCAGCCGAAATTCTGCTGTCTGCACCCATTCCCGGCGTTGTGTGCACCGACATCTCCTTTGGCGCGCCGGTCCTAACGGGCCTTGAAGACGATGTCATACGAGAGCCAACTCCAGCAATCATCGGTGACGGGGACTATCGAGTCGTACTCACCTCATCGGATCCCCTGCATGGGAGCGAAGACGAAGTTGATCAACCGGAGGAGATCTGGGTACTCGAAGGCCTGAATGCGGACGGCGAAGTCGTGTTCGAGAGCGAGCCTTCCCAAGACCTACCATTCGGAACTTCGCTGATCGAAACGGACGCCGGAGTGGTAACAGCGGCAGGAGTAGTCGCTCTGAGACCGCGCCACGGCTCTGAGAACTCGGCACCCAACTCGGTCTTGCCAGTCCGAGCGCAACTCTTGGCGGACGAGTGTCCTTCCCAGCTTGATGTGAGCGTAAACCCGACACTGGCGTCTGTCGATGACGAGTTTTTTGTGGATGTGGCCGTTGCTAATAGCGGTACCTCTCCAAGCAGCAATACCCGAGCGGTCGTCGAATTTGCGAATGGGGTGCTGCTCGCTCAGCTGCCAGCGGAGTGCACCCAAATCAACAATCAGTCTGCGTCGTGTGAGATTGGAGGGGTTGATTCTGATTCCGTCAGTGCTTTGCGGATTCGTGGGCAGCGGCTTGATGAAGGTCCTGTCTCGGCCACTGTTGTTGTGACTGCCTCAAACCAAGTTGTCGATGTCGTAAATGAGGTTTCCTTTGACTCGGGCAGCGTGACCATTGGTGGTGTCTCTATAAGACAAATTGAGAGCGTTCTTGAGGTTGTTGGCACTTCGGGAGCCGAAGAAATTATTTTTGAGACACTCGGGAACGACGGACTCCCTGGGACAGACGAAGGAATCAGAACATATCGAATTGAGGTAGCCGGAGAGGGGGCTACAACAGTCTTTGATGCTGAAGACAACGTGACTATCGATCTCCGTTCAGGGAGCGACCAGCTGACTATGAGAGGCGTCTTGCCGTTTGGGGACGCTCTGGTTCTAGACGGCGAGCTAACGGTCCTCGCAGGCAACGGTGACGACACAATTGATCTAGAGCGGGTTGTTTCTGGTCGGACGTCAGTCGATCTCGGACAAGGGGATGACAACGCAACGCTAAATATCACCACTGATGATGACTTTTCGGTGGAGGGTGGCGCAGGCTTCGACACGATTGTTGGCGGTGCGAGTGCGAACGGTCGGTTTGATCTGGATGTTGGACCTGGCGGAAGCGAAGTTGATCTTGAGAATGTCGTAGCCGTGAATTTCTTCGTAAACGGCGGCGACGGCGATGACGACATTGAAGTTCGCGGGCGTGACCTCGGTATCGGTCCCGCAATCGTCACGCGCGGTGGCGATGATTCAGTGCGGGTCACCCCAAGCGAGCGCGAAAACGGGGGAATCACCTATGGAAATAGCCTGGTGATCAACTTGGGAGAAGGAAACGACGTCGCCGAGGTCTTCCTGCTTGACCCCAGCGCCGGTGCGCGGCCTTTCTTTGGACTTGACGTTGTTGGCGATGCAGGCGATGACGAGATAGCGGTATTCCAGAATGCGGTGACACACGTAGGACGCATCGACGGAGGCGATGGAGATGACACGATCGCTCAAGATCAAATCCAACCCGTCTTCTCTCTCGACTTTGAACAGATTGTCAGGATCACAGCGGAGGATTTCACAACAGAAGAGTTCTCGACATCCGAAATTATTCCTGGTACACAAAGCCAGAGCTTCGCGGTCGTGCGCGGAGGGAACACCACGACCGGTCGATTAGCGCTTCGAGGAACTAACGAAATCATCGGTGAGGTGCGGCTACAACGAACTACAGCGGACTCGTCATTCCTCTCTGCGACCGAAGTCGAATTGTTTGACGGAGAAGGAAACTCGCTCGGATTCGAGACAACGCCTCGCACGACAGAGGACTTCGTGATTTTCCCCAACTTCGAGATTGATATTGATTCGTTGCCTGCCGACCAAGATGGAGATTCAGTCGTAACGGTCAGGATTCGAGCTTGTCTCGAGAGCGACTTCGTCCCGTTCCTCGAGCGCGACTTCCTACCCAGCGAGTTGCCAAATTCAGCGTGTTCTACTGAGCGGCTGGACTTCGTCTTAGATGAGGTAACCAACTTCGTCGTACTCGGTGATTCTTACTCCGCCGGAGTCGGGGGAGAGGGGCGCTATACAACTGATTTGGGGATCTTCCGCGTCGTCGACAACGAGACTCAGGACTGTCGGAGGAGTGAGAATGCGTGGGGTGAGGTGGTAGCCGAGGAACTTGGGTGGCGTCTGACCAATTTGGCATGCCTGGGCGACGACATTGATGACCTCAAGGAAGTGATATCGGAACCTGCTGGACGGCAAGTCGTGCGATTCACTGATCTTGATGACCTGGAGGCCGCGGTGAAGGGCACACCGCTGGAGGAAATCCCGCCGGAGGATCTCCGGCTGGGGGACATCGAGCAGGAGGAAATCCGGGACGCCGTCCGAGGATTCTCGCTCAGTGAATCAACACCGACAGTTCTCGACAGTGCGGACGTGATCGGCCTAACGATCGGCGGCAACGAAGAAACCTCCTTCAGTACAATCGCCAAACAGTGCCTTTTCCCCATAGCCGAAGGAGATATAACTGATTTGGTGACACCTGATTTCATCGTACCTGCTGCCGACAACGTGGAGTGCTTTGAAGCAATTGACGTTGCTGAAACGA
>CAYTUB010000157.1:0-4658 GCA_964441145.1 uncultured Acidimicrobiales bacterium | reverse complement strand
TCGAAACCGAAGAACTCCAGTGGTCACTCGACGGTGAAACCGATGCAGAAGTTCCACCGCTCGTCTTTGAGATGTCCGATAGTGAGCTGCTCGAACACGCTCAATCTGACCAGCTCATCGAGGACAGCGACGCTCTCTCCAGCGAGGACACTAGCGAAGAGCTCTTTAGCGACCCGTTCCCAACCGAGTTCCCGGTAGGGGACGCGATTGCCACGGATCCATTCTCTGACCTCGACGATTCCCTAGGGATCACATTCACCACGCCTGCCGGCGCAGCAGCCACTCCTGAGAGTGATAGTGACGATCTCTTCGCGGACCTCACTGACCCTGTGGAAACGGACAATACCGAAGCCGTCGATGAGGACGCTGGCGCTGAAGTCGTCGGGCTGTTCGACGAAAGGCCGGATCTTGTCTTCGATTCTGTAGAGGTCGCCAATGAAATCGAGGATGACCTCTTCGACCTTGGCGAGATGACCGACAACGTCGTCCCGTTAATCAGCGGATCTGAACCGGCACAGGAATCGGACTCAGACTCGTCGAGCTTTGACCCTGAAACGCCTCTCGACCAGGCGTCTACTGACTGGTCGAGCCTGATCGACGAACCGGAAGAAGAGATCTCGCCCCCGGTAATCGGCGATCAGTTCGACTTCAGCTCAGAGACAGCGGCAACACTAAATCCCGATGAGCTCGCTCGTTCCCCTCGTTGGCGAGGACTCGGCGAACCCAAGATCATCACGGACTCCGAGGGCGAGAAGGACGTCAAAGACGAATGGGCGCACATGCGGCCGGTCGAGGAACCAAACGACAGCTGGTGGGCGAACCGGCCTCGCTTCCTGGGCGGTCGAAAGAAGGCCCCAGAAAAGACCCCAGAGGAGATCGAGGCACTTCTCGCTGTCGCCGGTCTGTCCTACAAGACAAGTTGTCCAACCTGTGGCGTTGACGGAGACCTGAAGAAGGAAGACCCGCTTGCTCGCCAGGTTCACCTGTCTTGCTCAGAGTGCGATATTTCCTGGCAGACCTCGTACGACATCGACGCCGAGGCGAGCTAAGCCCCGAACATCGAAAGCCATTGTTCGGCTGACTTTGGAGCAAACACCATGTTGTGTGCCCGGGTTTGAGCCATCGTTGCGCTCGATTCGGGCGAGTACTGATGGCCCGGATACAACACTGCGTCATCGGGTACCTTCGCCAAGACGTTGGTGAGGCTGTAGTAGAGCTGCTCTGGGTCTCCGCCGGGAAGATCCGTTCGGCCGCACCCTTGCAAGAACAGCGTGTCTCCGGCGACCAACCGGTTCTCGACGAGGAAGCACTGCGACCCCGGCGTGTGCCCTGGGGTGTGCAGCAAGTCAATGGAGATCTCGCCCACCTGTAGCGTCGAGCTCCCGCTGTGAGCGATCAACGCATCGTCTTGCAGGCCCGTCACCTTCTTCACGAAGTCGACCTCGGTTGTTTGGACGTGAAGCGGAACGTCGACTGCGCTGAGCATTTCGGCTGCACCGGCGACTTGGAGACCCATCATGGAACCGCCCACATGGTCGGCGTGATAGTGCGTGCCGAGCATGCCAACGCAAGTCATCTCGTCGGCGGCGAGGACGTCGAGGATTCCCTGCGGGTCATATGCCGGATCCACAATGATCGCTTCGCCGGTCTCGCGGTCTCCAACGAGATACACGAAGTTGACCATTTGCTGTGCGAACGGGTCGCTTTGCGCGAAGTCTCGTCCCGATAGGAGCTGCCGGAAATACAGTCGGTCGTCAGTCATTGGAGGCCACAATACGTCGCCACGCGGCCTCAGCCTCTGAAGCGATAAGACGAGCGGGTCGGTCGAGCACACGGGCGGCCTCAGCAACATCTCGATATTCGGCCTTGACCGTGTCCAACGACGACTTGATTGCGATGTGTTGGCCGTCGATCTCTACCTGACCGATCTCGCGTGGGATCGATCTGCGGTCTACCCCGGTACTTCGAAAGCCGAGCGACCCGGTTTCTCGAAGCAATACGGCACCGAGACGATCGAGGTCGAGCGGCTCGATGAGTGCCGACAAGGTCGCAGCCGGGCGTCCACGTTTCATATCGATAGATGTCGCCCAAGCGTCGAGAGCTCCCTCATCCATCAGACGCTCGACTCCGTGGGCGAGATACTCCCCCGTCAAGTCGTCGATATTGGCTTCCAGAACGAGCAACGATTCAGCTTCAAAGACGGCCACGCTGTCGCCAACCAGCAGTTGCAACAAGTTTGGGTGATCGGGAAGCTCGGCGTCGCCGGCACCAAAGCCCGATGCGGTCAACGTCATCTCTGGCGCTGGGCCATGGGCATCGGCAAGCGCACGCACGATGGCGGCACCGGTGGGCGTCGTGAGTTCGACGGACGTGTCGATACCTCGGATGGGTATCGAGTCGAGGAGACGCACGGTTGCGGGCGCGGGGTGAGGGATGCGGCCGTGGGCGCTCTTGGTGATGCCGTGGCCCACCGCGACGGGGCCAACGACAATCCGCTCGATTCCCAAGAGGTTCAGACCGATGCAGGTACCCACGATGTCGACGATGGCATCGATGCCCCCAACCTCATGAAAGTGCACCTTCTCGGGTTCCATGGCGTGCACGGCACCCTCAGCCTCGGCGAGTGCGGAGAAGACCCGCCGGGCGTTCTCGCGAACGTTCTCAGGCAGCTCGGACGCATCGACGATCGCCATGATGTCGCCCGCGGTTCGATGGGAGTGGCCCTCGTTCGTGTCGACGGTCAGGTTGGTTGCGGCAATTCCGTTTCGCATGATCGGCTCCGCGTGGAGCGACCAACCATCGATCTCAAGCTGAGAAAGCCCATCGCGAATCTGGTCGACATCAGCTCCAGCCGCTATCAGCGCGCCGAGCATCATGTCACCGGCGATCCCGTTGAACGGGTGGACCCACAATGTCTTCATGATTGGGTCTTCATGATTGGGTCCAACGACAGCATCCGCATCACACCCACCGCGGCCCCGTACCCGTTGTCGATTCCGACAACAGAAATGCCAGCGGCACACGAGGCCAGCATTCCGAGCAACGCGGTTACCCCTTCAAGCCCCGCGCCGTAGCCAACACTCGTGGGAACGGCGATCACGGGTCCAGCGACCAACCCACCAACAACAGAGGCAAGCGCACCTTCCATCCCCGCGACGACAACCACAATGTCGGCGCCGGTCACCCGGTCGAGCTCGGCGAGGAGGCGATGCAACCCGGCGACTCCAACGTCGTGGATTCGGTCGACGTGCACGCCGTAGGCCTCCAGCGTTGCTTGGCATTCGTCGGCTACAGGGGTATCAGCAGTGCCAGCGGTAATGACCGCTACCGTCACTCCGCTTCGTTCGGGCGAGCTACGCCACGCCAAAACATCACCCAGAGATGTGACACCGGGGTGCGCAGCGTTCAGGGCCTTGCGTTGATCGTCGGACACGCGAGTGACCATCACCGGACCCGTTCCGTTGGTCAACAACTCCCCCACGATCTCGACGCATTGCTGCGGTGTCTTCCCTGGGCCATACACAGCTTCGGGTAAGCCCTGGCGGATCGCACGGTGGTGATCGACTTTGGCCTCGCCAACTTCGGCGAAGGGGAGTCGCGAAAGGTGAGCGACAGCATCGTCCGCGCTCATCTCCCCAGCGCGGAGCTGATCGATCATTGTTCGTAGAGCTGATTCATCCACCCCCCTATCGTGGCAAGCGCGTCCCCTGGTCGCACCTTCGGCCGGACGGAATTACGCTGGGGGGATGAGTTCTCGATCCAAAATCGCATTTCAAGGTGTCTTGGGGGCCTATTCGCACATGGCTTGTGCGGCGGCTTACCCCGATATGGAGCCCGTTGGCTTCAACACTTTTGCCCGTGCTTTTGCCGCCGTCGAGAACGGAGAATGTGATCTGGGCATGATCCCGATCGAGAACACCCTCGGCGGGCGAGTAGCCGACATCCATCACCTGCTGCCCGAGTCGAGCCTGTACATCATTGGCGAGCACTACCAGCCCGTGCGCCATCAGCTGTTGGCGCCAGAAGGCGCAACACTCGACACCCTCAAGACGGTCGCTTCCCACGAGCAGGGCCTGGCGCAGTGTCGTGAGCTAATCCGTGAGCTGGGCGTCGAGCCAATGGACTTTGGCGACACCGCCGGGGCGGCCAAGGAGGCCGCTGAGCGCAACGATCCGAGCTTCGGTGCCATCGCTAGCGAGCTGGCCGCGGAGATCTATGGCCTCAAAATTCTGCGTGGCCGAATCGAAGACCGGCTCGGCAACACCACTCGTTTCGTAGTGATGTCTCGTACGGCGGTCGAACCTGACCCGCTAGCTGGCGACGCGATGACGTCGCTCGTGTTCGAGACCCGCAGTATCCCGGGAGCGCTCTATAAGGCTCTCGGCGGCTTCGCGACCAATGGTGTGAACATCACCAAGCTGGAGAGCTACATCATCGACCAGAGCTTCACCGCAGCCCAGTTCTATGCCGAGGTCGAAGGCCACCCATCAGACCCTGCCATCGCGAACGCATTCGAAGAGCTGCAGTTCTTCTGCACCAAGATGAAGCGCCTCGGCACCTACCCCAAGTCCGACTGGCGAGCTCAGAACAACTAGTTGTTCGTCTTCTCGACTTCAAACGACCAATCTGCGGCGCCATTGCTGAGTTCAGTCCGGCCT
>CAYTUB010000156.1:0-4664 GCA_964441145.1 uncultured Acidimicrobiales bacterium | reverse complement strand
CATGAAGTGGGTCGTCTAGATCGGCACGCTCTAGCTCTTCGCCAGCAGCGATAACAGCTGGTGTGCGAACGGCGTCGAGGTCGTCGACCAGGATCGGTTCTGCCAGGCCGCGATCGGTTAGCTCGCGAGCGGCATCAACAGCCCGCTGATCTCCAGCGTCAGCTAGGACAATGCGCCGAGGGGCAGCGGCCGCCCGTTCAAACCATTGCTCCTGCACTCCATTGGTTTTCTGTGGACCGTCAGCATGCGTCATGTCCGCTATCTGACCACAGATTTCGCCAGAGGGTTAGCCTCTACCGCGCCATGGGATATGCGTCGGGCCTCCCTCTTGGAACGTCACCGGCAGCTAGAGAGCCCTACTTTCTTGTAGGGGAGCCCCAACTACCGGTGACGATGTTCACAAGGGGAGAAATGCCCTGATCACATGGTCGTGACCTTTGGGCAGATCGACGACCGTCTACACCGTGGACGGTCGCCACTTTTTGGCCGGTTCCGGCTGTTTGCCGCCTAAGCGGTCTTGGCTACCAGCACCGCGCACGATGCCTTCTGAGCGACATCATCTGCCACGCTTCCAAGCACACGGCTCACGCCCTGAACGTGCTTGTTACCAACCATGATCAGGTCAGCATCGACACGCTCTGCTTCCTCGACGATCACCTTTGCTGGTGCGCCGACAGCTGCGGACGCACGGAAGTCGAGGTGGTTGTACTTCGTCGCCAATTGCGTGAGCTGTCCTTCTGCGATTTCTACACAGGACAGGTATTGCTCGTCGGTGGATTCGCCCACCTTGTGGATCTGGTTCTTGGGGACTGCGGTCACAAAGTGAAGACGTGATCCAAGAGCGGTGGCAAGATCTGCCGCCTGCTCTACAGCTCGCTTTGCTCGTTCGGTGCCGTCGTATCCGACAACAATGTTCTTGTACATAACGTTTGCCTCCAATCACATCCAAATGATGCAAATGTCGAGTTAGGGAATCGGCTCTGGATTTCCTTCGCCGCCCACTTCCAAACTACGGCCGAACACGACGAAACTGGAGCCATTCAGACAGTGCACGCGTCACACTGTGACCACCGACAATTCAAAGGTTTCGTGCAGGTAACAAAGAGGTTGCCGACAGCTCTATTTCGGGCCTTTTTGCGCCTGACGAGCCGCTATTTCTCGCGTCACGTCGCGTGGGTCTTTGTCCTCGCGCCACCCGATGTACACGGGATGACGCAGGTGTCCATCGGCCGCCCAATCATGGAACGCAACCTCAACCACGTTCGTCGGTTCGCACCAATGGAAATGGCGACCGGCCGTGGCGATTACATCATTGGCAAACGGAGATGCTTCACGAGGCTCACTCGTCAAACGGTCGAGCCAATTCACGCGTTGCGCCGCGTTCAGGCCGGACCCAACACTGCCGCAATGCATCAGCTCGCCGTCTTCCATCACTCCGAGAAGCAGCGACCCCAATGAGCCGGCGTTACCGTCTCGCCCTTCGCTCCATCCGCCCACGACGAACTCCTGTCGCAACCGGGGCTTGATCTTCACCCACGTACTCGGGCGCTTGCCTTCTACATAGGGCGAGTCGAGCCGTTTGGCGACGAGGCCTTCCAAACCGTTGCTCGTCACCACCTCGAGCAGAACGTCGGGGTCCTCTTCGTGTGACTCGGTCAGCAACCAATGCGATCCCGGCTCCACGATCTTGTCGAGCAGCGCCCGGCGGTCCCGCAGTGGCAGGCGCAAGGTGTCGTTTTCATTGACACCCAAGACGTCGAAGATCGCATAGGAGATCGGCACATCCTTCGCTCGCCGAAGCGCCTCTTCACGATCATGGATGTGCATGCGATGTTGCAGCTGACAAAAGTCAGGAACGCCCGAGGCGCTCATCGCCACCACTTCGCCGTCGAGGATCAGCGAATCGAATCCGACCAGGAGGTCGACCAGGCCAGCGAGTTCGGGGAACGAGTTGGTGGCATCGTTTCCGTTGCTCGATTGCAACCGCACACCCGCTTCATCGAGAAAGGCCACGATCCGCATCCCGTCCCACTTGATCTCATAGCTCCAACCATCACCGACCGGGACTTCCTCACCCGAGGAGGCCTTCATCGGCCGGATCACTCGACCAGAGAGCGCAGACATCGGTTTAGGACCGGCGGGCAGCTACGGCATCTTGCAAGTTTTCAAAGGCCTGGCCCCAAGCCGCCACGAACTGCTTCTGGGCGATGGGCCACGACAGCCGGCCGACGAATGTGAGGTCGAAGGCTCCGGTGTAGATGACGTTCACTCGGTCCTCGCCGTGGCGACTCGTGTCGATCAGTTGCACGCGCTCAGCTGCAACCTTGGCGATGGGCAATGGCCATTCGAGAATCGTAAAGGCAAATTCGGACTCGGACTCGACGATGATGGCGCGCTCGGAAACCAACATTTTGTTGATCTGAATTTGGCGGGTGTCGCCAGGGGCTGACCATTGGGCAGGCTGCGCATCCACCCGTGACGCACCCGGGAACCAGTCGACCCACTTGGCGTGATCGTTCACTACCGCCCACGCCTCTTCAGTTGTCGCTGCGATCTCAACCTCGGTGGCGACCACATGTGAAGCGGTGTCGAAGAAGTCAGGCGTTGCCGGCGTCAGCGTGCTCACGAGCCTGGCCTACTTGCCGTCTATAAAGCGGCGAAGCGCCTCGATCCAGCTGGCGATTTCTTCGTCGGGAGTCATGTTCGTCATAGCTCCACCCTAAATCACCCAGCCCCCCAACAAGATTTGTCCCCCGTTTGATACCGCATAGGTTCCAAACGGGGGACAAAAACCTGTATCTGGGAGCAAGGAGTATGTATGGGGTCAGACCCCTTTTCGCTCCCGGAGTACCTTGGGGTGTCGTTAACCGAGGAGGGGCCGTGAGCCTGTTGGATACCGAGCTTGATTCTCGCGGGGTGTTCACCATCACGCTCAACGACCCCGACCGCCGCAACGCGTTGAGCCAGGAACTGTCGCGCTCACTCTTGGAGGCGATGACCCGCGTCGAAGACGACCCGCACATCCGGCTCGTCGTGCTCACCAATCTGGGTTCGAGCTTTTGTGCCGGCGCCGATCTCTCCGAACGGAACAGTGGCACCGAGATCACGGTCGATCCGCTCGGCCTCGCACACCAGATCATGAACTCGTCGAAGATCTGGGTGGGCCGCATCGCTGGTCATGCCGTCGCTGCTGGCACAGGCTTGGCCGCGGCGTGCGACATCTCCGTAGCGCACGACGATGCGAAGTTTGGATTCACCGAAGTTCGACTCGGCATCGCACCTGCGGTGATGTCGACGATTTGCCTGCCAAAGATGCGCCTCGGAGATGCCCGAGCGGCGTTTTTACGGGGACGCCTTTTCGACGGCACCGAAGCGGCGCGCATCGGTCTGATCAACACCGCCGTTCCACCAGAGGATCTCGACGACGAGGTTGCAGCGGCCGTCGACGACCTATTGCTCGGCGGTCCCGAGGCGCTCACGGCGACCAAGGACATCCTTCGCAGGGTTCCCGAGATGCACGCAGACGAGCGCACGGCCTGGGCGAAGGCTCGCAGCGCTGAGCTGTTCTCATCGCAAGAAGCACGCGAGGGCATCGCGGCCTTCCAGGAGAAGCGTTCCCCAAACTGGGTGGCGCAGGAAGAAAGCGAGTCTTAGGGCCGTCGGAGGTATTCGACGATCGCTCGTTCACGACCCGCTGCGGTTTTGTTTCGCAGCGAGAGCGGGGATGCCTGCTCGACAAAAGTGGCGAGCCGGTCAGCGACTTCGGGAAGGGTACGGAGCGCGCTAAATGGCGCCACCTGTGTTTTGATCGTGAAGACGATCACGTCGCTGAATGCGAGCTTGCGCAGCGTCTGCCATTCGGACCGGATCCACAACTTCTCGATCTCGTCGGGGTCCTCGATCGGCCGTTGCACCACGCGATCGGGAGCGAACAGCGTGGGGTCGTCGTGAATAAACCAGTTGCGGCGCCACACCGGCCGTGCTGGTGAGAGTCGGTCGAAGAACTGTCGGACTCGCCGGGCCAAGAGTTCGTCGTAGCCGTCGACGGATTGGTGGATCTCGGTGACGGAACCGCCCATCTTGTCCGCCAGCCGCCACTGGTTTGGAAACAGCAGTGCGCCTCCGACCAGGCGCCACTCTCCCGGCCCAGCGGCTGGACTTCGGTGCATGAGCACGACATCGTCGGCAACCGACTGCGCGATTCGTTCTATTGGTGAACCGTCCGACACCATCCGGTCACCAATGTGGATCTCCATCAAGGAGATGAGTTCGTCGAGTGCCGACTCGTGGCCTGGTTGCATCTGTACGAACTCATGCTCGTCGACCATGAGCTGTCGTCGCAGGCCGAGCTCGCGATGGGTGTTCTCGTCGATGGGAAGCCAGTCCGCCACCTGGAGCGGGTGGACGCCCATTCGTAAATCAGGCGAACCGATCGGAAGCGGAAGGTCACCAAGCCAGCTGTACCCCGCAGCCGTCACGTCAGGCCGTCGCCGTCAGCGCCGCGTCGATGTCCGTCCACAGGTCTTCGACGTGTTCGCAACCAACAGAGAGTCGTATGAGCGTGGGCGGCATGCCCTCCTGGCCCGCAACGATCGCTCGTCGTTCCCACGTGGATTCGACCCCGCCGAGGCTGGTGGCGTTTTTGATGAGACCGTGACGCTCCA
>CAYTUB010000155.1:0-4786 GCA_964441145.1 uncultured Acidimicrobiales bacterium | reverse complement strand
CACCATCTCCGAGGGCTAACAAAAGATTTGTCCCCCGTTTGATACCGCATAGGTTCCTAACGGGGGACAAATCTTTTAGCCGATGGCGAGATTGCCGACTACTTCTTGGATGTTGCGCAGTCCAATGGCGAGTTGATCGGCGAGAGTTTTGAGTTCTGTTTCGGCGATGTCGATCTCGATCGGGACGTCGAGGTTGATGGGAATCTCTGCGTTGATCGGGACGGTCTCGTTGATCGGGACATCCACATCGAGCTCAATCGGCACGTCGACGACTACCGGAACTTCCACATCGACGGGCACCGACACATCAACGGGGACTTCAAACCCCAACCCGGTGTCGATCTCGATCGTGGTGTCGACCGTCTGGTTAATCGGGAGGGTCTCGTCGATGGTGATCGTCTCACTAATCGGGAAGGCAAAGTCGCGGTCGATGGTGATCTCGGTGTCGATCTCGACGGTCCGATCGATGGCGACGCTGAATTCGAGGGTGGAGTTAGAAAACCCCTCCAACTCGGTGATCGCCTCATCGAGCCCCTCAGATATCTGAGGTTCGAGGTCGGCGAGTTGGCGGGTGAGTTCGAGTATTTGAGTGGACACGATCGCTGAACCAGCAGCACCTTGCTCGACTCGTTCGAGGTCTTCCTGGGTCGTCGCTAGCTCCGCCATGACCGTGTCCAAGTCACTGCGGGTGGACCGCAAAGACAGCACAACGATCACGAGAGCGATGAGCGTGCCGATCATCGCTATCGATGCGATCGCAAGAAGGGACTTGCTGACGCCCACGTTGCCGCTGGCGCTAGCACCGGGTTGTGGGGTCTGCATGGGGGTGGTGTCCATGGTGGTCTCCTGTGGTGGAATCTGTGAACGCGTTCGCATGGCGAGCGCAACGAAAATGCCGATAGCGGTGAGCGCTCCGGCGGCGAGAAAGGTCTCCGAGATTGCATCCGCTGTGAGGCGTGCGGACGCCTCGGTGACCGCTTCGGTGAAGGTGGGGTCGTTGATCGGCGGAAGCTCGATGTCGCGGCGCAACGTATTGAACCTCGATAGCGCCCATGCGGTGAGCGCCGCGAGACCAACGCTCAGCCCGATCAGGCGAACGATCATCACGATCGCTGCGGCAGCTCCTCGTTGGTGCGCGGGCGAAGCCGCCACCACGGTCGCCGTCGTCGGGGCGAACGTCAACCCCAACCCGGCTCCCAAGACGGCGAGCTGCACCGCAGCGGTGACATAGGACAGGTCGGGCGCCCAGGTAAAGCCCATCCAAATGAGCGCGACGGTGGCAGCGACCATAGCCAGCAACGTCGGCCACTTGGCCTGCAACGTTTCGGTAAGCCGACCCCCGAGCCACGACGACAATGTCATCGCCGCGGTTAAGGACGCGAGCACCCAACCGGAAAGCACCGCAGAACGCTCGAGGTCGATTTCGATGGCGTTGACGAAGATCGGCACGTCGACCATGGCGACGATCAGCGCCGCACCAACCAACAGGTTGACGAACAGTGCGATGCGAAGGTTGCGACTCGCAAAGAACGCTGGGGCGATGAGTGGATCATCGGCCGATCGTTGGTGCCACCAGAACAAGGCCCCGAGCACTACCGCCACCGGGACCAGCAAGCGGAAGTCGAACCCCGACCCACCCTGGAGGTCCTCGAGCCCGACGACGCTTTGGATCTCTGCGTTTCCGAGCAGCCCAAGGTTGAGCACGATCAGCGTGGCCGACAACAACACCGCGCCGGTCCAGTCGACCTTGCGCTCCTTCACGTGCTCGTTTCTCATCTCACGCGCGGCGTCGTGACCGGCCAGCGCCCACCAGGTGAGCGCGAAGCCAATGACCGTGAAGGGGATGTTCAACCAGAACTGCCAGCGCCAGCTCAAGAAGCGCACGAGGAGTGCGCCGTAGAGCGGGCCCCAGACCCAACCCATCGTCTCGATGGCCCCGAGGGTTCCCAAGGCTCTGGCTCGTTTCTCCTCATCGAACACTTCGCCGACGACCGCCAACGCAACGGGCACCATGGCGCCCCCGCCGATTGCGGTGAGTACGCGACCGATCAAGAACGGGGTCATGGTCGACGACAACGGGATCACGATCGTGCCGACCAAAAAGAACGCCCAGGCAATCGCGAACAAGCGCCTTCGGCCAATCACATCGCTCAATCGTCCGGCCAAAGGCATGACCGAAACGAACGCGATCAGATACACGTTCACAATCCATGCGGCGTCGTCAAGACCGTCGGGCAGGCTCAGGCCGAGATCGTTGATGATCGGCCGCAACATGGTTGTGACGACGGTGAGGTCATCGGCGGCAACGAAAACGGAGAACCCGACGGCGATCAGGACCGCCCGGGGCGAGGCAGGCCGACGAAGGTCGGCGGTCGCAGCTTCAGCCATCGATGTCGGGTGGCGAGATGTTGAAGTCCTCGCCGTACTCGGTGAGCGTGATCAGCCAATCGCTTTGTGCGCCATCGAACACGGTCGAGAACTCGAGCTCGCTCACCTCACCTGTCACCGGATGCACCCACATGTCGAGGGCGACTTCTTGGCCGCGCACCAGGCCAGCGGTGATCGACTGCATCCGCTCGGCGGGAGCGGTTCCGGTGAGGTGGTACCGGGTTGCCCCGTTTCTCTGCTCCTCGGCGACAAAGCGTGTGTCGGTGAGGTCCTCGATGAGCGGCTGCCACCCGTTAACCGGGTCAAAGAACAGGCTCGGGTCGATGTCGAAGCCTGGTGGGAGCGTCTCGAATTGGCCGGTAACCGGGTTGGTCAGCCACACCTCGTCATCGATGGCGATCGCCCCCAGTTCGGTATTGAGCGCATCGTTGACCGTGACCTGCAGAATTGCATTCGCCGAGCCCGGAACCTCGAAGGTCCCAAGGATGGTGTTGAGGGCGATCGACTCGACTTGGTCGATGAAGACAGGAGCCTCACTGCGCTCCACTTCGAAACGGACGCTGGTCACTGCACCCATTGCTTGGGCGACCGCTGGCTGAAGCGTCACCACGTCGGGATCGAGCAAAGGCCCGTCGAGCACCTCATTTCCACCGTCGCCGCCGCTGCACGCAGCCGCCACCAAAGCGCCCAATAGGGCAAACAGCAGAAAACGAAGACAGCGACGCATCACGATCGCAAACCTAGTGGGCGCGTTGGTCAGCTTCCGCTCATCGTCACATCATCGATCACGACAGAGACACCGGCAGCAGACATTGGAAGCCAGTCGACATCGTTTCCGATCGCGGCGATATCACTCAACATTTTCTGCAGTGTCGAAGCGATCGTGATCTCGCGGATCGGCTCTGCGAGGGCTCCGCCCCGGATCCGGATGCCCTCTGCGCCGGTGGAGAAGTCACCGCTTACCGGGTTTACGCCCGAGTGGATTCCGGCCACACCTTGGATCAGTACACCATTGTCGATCTTGGCGATGAGCTCGTCTTGGCTCTGCGTGCCGGGCTCCAAGAACAACGCACGCGCCCCCACCTCTGGCACCGACGAATATCCGCGCACCGCCGACCCTGTTGAGACGGTGTCCATTCGACGCCCCGAGTAGGCGTTGTGTAGGAACGTGGTGAGCTGCCCGCCGTCGATCAGCGTGTTGCGCCGGCTCGCCATACCCTCGCCATCGGTTTCCGATGCGGTGAAGGCCGAGCGGTTCGTTGGGTCGTCTACCAACGTGAACAACGGCGATGCCACCGCCTCACCCATGCGATCGGCGAACAACGAGTACCCCTTCATCACGGCGTCGCCGGTCATCGTCTCGCCAAGGATGCTCAAGAACTGGGCCGTCACGAACGGGTCGAAGACGATGGTGACCCGTTCGGTCGCCGGTTGCACGGCGCCCAGCAGTCGGGTTGCACGCTCCGCGGCGTCTGTAGCCGCTTGTCCAACGTCGAGGGTCGCCGGGTTGCGTCCGACGCTGAAGCCAAAGCCGATCTGGGTATCGCCATCTTGTTCGGCCAGAGCGGTGGAGGTGACATAGCTCGATGACTCACGGCTCGTGACCTCTACCCCTGCGGTCGATACGAGCGCGCTCTCGCTCACCGAGTCGACATAGTCGGCCGACTCGATACCGATGATGCGTTCATCGGCAGCCAAGGTCTGTGCTTCGAGAGCGACGGTCATGGCGATCTTGTCCTCGGTCGAAACCTCGGTCACCGATGGGTCGAACAGGTCGAGGGACTGCACAGCGACACCGTCGGGAGATGCCAGGCCGAGGAATGAGTCTGGCGTGCCAAAGGTCGCGTTGTCCCGAGCCTCGGCCACGGTCTCGGCCAGAACGTCCTCGTCAAGCGAACCCGCGTAGGCAAAGCCTTGGCGTTGATCTCGAATAACCCGGACGCCCACGCCTTGGGATTCGCTTGCCGTGAACTGCTCGATCTCGCCGCCGTACACCCGGATCTCGGTGTCGCGGTCGTGGACCGCGACCACCTCGACCTCCTCGCCGTCTTTGGCCCACCCGAGCACTCGCTGCGCAACCGATAACAGATCTGTCATCCCAACACGCTAACGGTGCGGACCATGCACCACGCTTGACGAACCACCCCTCCTGTTGTGCGTTTTTATTGACGAATTGTCACAGCATGTAGCGACCCTTTCATTGACGAGCAGGCGAACGGCTACCTAACTTGGTTGTAGGCCGGTGATATTGGTCCGATGGCGGCAAGAGGAGTGATCATGTCGAGCACAATCAACCGACGGTGGCTAGCCGTCCTCACGGGTGGATGCACCCTTCTGGTGGGACTACTACTCGCCAGCACCACACCAGCAGGAGCACAACTACGGCCGGATCCGGTCT
>CAYTUB010000154.1:0-4807 GCA_964441145.1 uncultured Acidimicrobiales bacterium | reverse complement strand
TAACTTTACATAACGTATATTTCCGGCGTTACGCAGGATTGCCCCTACAGCTCACCTATCACTCGGTGTGCAACGACATCCGATGTCAGTGAAAACGACACGATGGTGTCAGCAGAAACGACAGCCTATGTCAGCGAAAACGACATTGACTGCCATTCACGCTCACTCAGGGCGAGCTTGATCGATTCGACATTACCTACTGGCGCCGATAGCTGGAGTTCACTTGTCTCCGGCTAGTGCTACCTTCAGCTCCATGAGCGATGACATTCAACGCATCCAGCTGCCGCACCCCGGCCAACCACGCGAAACCTTCGAGGTGACTATCGAGGTGTTAACTCCGGCCGAGGCTGGGATTGAAGTCACGGACGAATTGCGCTTGAAGGCACAGCGCGCCCGAGAAGCCAGTCGAACGCTTGGCGCCAGCGAGAAATCCTCCTCCGAGGACTGTTAGGCGACCTGCCTCTCGCCTAGCATGATTAACCTGGATTATGCGTGTAGGATGCGCCAATGGTGTCGTACTACTCGCCCTGTTCTCGTGCGGAACATATGATGGCCGAGGATCTGGAGTCGTGTTTCGTCTCGGTGCCAGGTATTCCGGCGGCGAACCACCTCGGCGAGAACCGAGTGGTGGTAGGTCGGCGCGGTTCGGGCAAGTCCCACATGCTCGCGTCGGAGATGGCAAGAGCCCTTCGATGCGGTGTACTCCCCGTGCGCGTCGATATCCGTGTAGTTGGCTCCTGGAACAGCTTCTACGGCAACGAGGAACTGTCTCCCAAAGTGCAAGCGCGTCGTTGCTTCAGGGATCTTGTCGGGGGCATCGCTGACACACTTGCAGCATCGCTGACGGAACTGGAGTTTTCGAGCAATGAGGCGTTTCTGGCGGCCACTCGGGCTGTTGAGGCACTGCATAGCGAACTCATGGCGCCCCAGCAGGTTCCGGGTTCGGCGGAGACTAGGAATGCGGCGACAAACGAAGAGGGGCGAGAACACAGCTCGTCCGGCTCCTTGGGCCTAGGCCAGCTAAAGCTCGGAGCGAGTCGGCAACGTACGGTGAGCGAAACAAGCGAGTCTGCGGTGACCCAACACATGGAAACCGTCGACCACGTCGATCTCCGCGTTCTTACCGCTGCTCTTTCGCAGTTCATCAGTGTCGCTCCGATTGACGGACTGCTCGTGACGATCGATGAGTGGGCATGCGTGTCCGAAGAAGTTCACCAAGAACTGCTACCCATGGTGCTAGCGGGGGTCGGATCCAAACCCGAAGTCGGTGTCTTGGTAGCGGACAGCGAAAGAGGCTCGACGCGCACGACTGTGCTGCATGATGTTGTGCACCGCGAGCTGCTTGATTCCATTGTCTGGTTGGACAAGGTGCATGCGCGGGCGGCCTTTCAGCCGGAAGGGAACAGCTTCTTAGAACGGCTGTTGCTAGCGCACACTTCGCTAGCGAGTCGCGCTTCGGAACCATGGGCGCCTACCCAGTTGGCCGACCTTTTCGTGGAACCTGATGTTGCAACGCCACTCCTGACGGCGGTTTCGATGTTGAATCCTCGGATTGCACTCAACATGATTCGTGGCGTCGGTGAAAACCGCCGACTTGCGTCGGCAGATCTCCTGGCCACCCTCCACGAAGACTTCTCTCATCGACTCGAGTATTTGGACAGTTTGAGGTTCAGCCCCCCAGGCGATCTTTGGCGAGAAGTAGCACGGCTTGTTGAGTGCAACGGCTGGGGTCCCGTTGCCGTCCCGCGCGATGTGGAAGAACCCATGCGTGAGCTCGTAACTGCAGGGGTGCTTTCGGTCGTGATCGAAGCTCGAAGCAGCAATACAGCGTTTACATGCTTGCCCCACCCCGGGTGCGTTCTGCACATCTCAGCATCGGCCGTGGTCTCGGGCGTAGAAGCACTCCAACGAGGCGGCCGTCAGGGTCCCAAGCTCGTGATTGGTTCAAATGACGCAGATCGGTCTGGACAGCACCCGTGAAGAAGGGTTCGGATGTCGCCAAATCGTCCTCTGAGCGGAGTGGTGAGTAGCAATGGGCAAAACCGCGAAACAGCAAAGGCGCAAACGGCGCGAACGACAGAGGAAGAGAGGGCCTTCCAAGCTGAATGGTCAGACGACTTTTGTGGTCGAGACCACAGCCGGGGTTCTCGTACGTGAGGTCCCGTCAACCTCCCCCCTCTTAAGTCGCGACATCCACGGCGATGCTGCAGAGGACTCGATAAGCGGGGCTGCGGACACCTGGGGACTTCCGGACTTCGTCTACGAACCAGTGGTGGTCGAAAAAGGCGACGCGCAACGTGAGATTGGGGACCTATTCGTAATCGTGGAGGGCCTCGCCGCAGTTGTGCAAGTGAAGGGACGGCCGAAGCCAACAAACGCACCGGAGCGTGAATGCAGTTGGGTCACGAAGCAGGTTAAGAGGGCGGTATCGCAAGCTTCCGGCACTCTAAGGACGGTCGAACGCACCGGGGCCAGTCTTCGGAGCAGCCGTGGCCCACGGTTGTCAATCACCAAGTCCGACTACGACTGGATAAAGGTTGTGGTAGTGGAGCACTCAAACCCTCCAGCCGAATTCGGTGAGATCGACTTCGACCTGGCGAGCGACACGGTTGTGCTCCTTCGTTCAGACTGGGAGTTTCTCTTTCGGGAACTCCGCTCAACCACCGGCGTACTTCAATACCTGCAACGAGCTCACGGCATCGGTCTCGGTCAACATCCGGCGCACTACTACCGTCTTGCTCAATTGGATGAAGCCACCCCAACCTCGTCGCTCGGATTTGACCCGGACGATGAGAGCTGGAGGGTCGAGCCTACGCCCCAGATGCCCCTGGCCCCTGCAGGCGTCGACGATGGGCAGAGAGAGCTCCTCCTTCGGGCCATTATGGAAGATGCCGCACTGGCCGGTATCGACGCTGCCGTCAGTGAGGAAGACCGTCTAGTTACGCTCTCATCACTTGATCAGCTCCCGTTAGTTCACCGCCCTGAGATCTGTCACTGGATACCTTCAAGGATGTCCGATATGCGCGAGGCCCGCAGATCTAAGCCGGATCGCATCCACGTGGCGAGCCGAAGCTTCGCTTCTGCGGATCCATCCATTCCGAAGTTCGTCATCGTCGCCTGCTCTGAGAAGGCCTCCGCATGGGTCACGAACAAGTTCAGTGAGCGAGTTCTTGCCAAGCATCTCACCTTTTCAAGGATGATGGACGTCGATCAAGCCGATCTGCGAACCATCGGAGTCTTGATTTCACCGGCAGTCTCCCGCTCAAGGCTCTGGGACACGACAACGTTGGTTGTCCAAGGTGACCTTGGTCTGTCCGCCGACGAAGAACAAGCGCTTCTCGACTCACACCCCATGCAACCTCACGACTTCGAAACATGAATAATTCGTATTATGAGCGCTGATTCGGTCCAGGCTCTCGCAGAGCGATGGATCGCAACGAAGAACACCGCTCGCCCCTCCCCCAACACCGTCTTGGCGCGCCAATACGATCTCAATGCCGTAGCCAAACTGCTTCCCGCTGGTTCAATTGAAACGCTTCCGCTCGCGGAAGTCTCGCTCACGAACCTTGAAACAGCGTTCGCCAGTTATGCGTCCACCCATGCCGCAAGCTCAACCAGCCGAGTCATGTCCACATGGAAACAATTCTGCCTTTGGCTCGTCCGGGAGAAGCTCATCGAGGCGAACCCAATGGATCTAATCGAGGGCCCAAAGAAGACCCCGTGGTCGCCAAAGCCACTGCAGCAGGAAGACTTGAACGCTGTTGCTGAGACTTCGAGTCGGCCTGCGTCGACTACTCGCAATCCGTGGCCTGAACGTGATGAGGCAATGTTCGCGCTTCTCATCGCTGGCGGGCTGCGAGTTTCCGAAGTGATCGGGCTGGAGATCGGCGACTGCTACCTCGACGATGACCTGCCTCGGCTTCGAATCACAGGCAAGGGCAACAAAATACGGACCGTTCCGATCCCACCGGAAGCAGTAGCACGCCTTCTGACTTATCTTGAGTCTCGTGACGACCGGTTGAAGCGCCAGTCGGACGAGCCGCTATTGGTGCGGCCCGACGGCCGGCCGATGACACGTTCAGCTGCTGACTATGCCATCAGGGGATGGTTCAAGCGAGCTGGTCGTACTCCCCCACGAGGTGCCCTCGCCCATAGCTTTCGGCACACGTACGCAACAATGTTGATCGATAACGGCGCTTCACTCCCGGAGGTACAACAGCTCCTTGGACATACGGACCTCGCAACTACGCAGGCCTACCTCGGTGTGACTGCAAAGGGGTTGGAAGAAGCAGCACTTTCGAACCCCGCCCGAAATCTGCTCTAAGAATTGACCGGGCCGAGCGACTCGCTCTTTCAGCGCTCGGGGTCGGCTGCCATCACCCGCTTAACAAAAGTGAGCTGCTCGGCAATCGTCGGCGTGCACGTTTCAGATCGTGGCGCACCGCCATCGCCTGGCCTCGATACTTCGATTCCTTCGAGCAACGCAAGTACTTCCGCTGTGTCACGGTCAACCTCTGTCGGAGGTTCTCGCACGAGGTCGCATCAAGCCAACCCCATCAGTCTCAGTCAAACTTGTCGGCCGAGGGCCGCGAGGCTGACCTCGTTGTATGGGAGTCGGGCGAAGGCGAACTAATCCTCGCTGGGCCCAAATACTCCGAGCCGCTGCAGGAGCACCTTAAGGAACTCACCAATCCCGTACATTTGGCAACGGCACTCTCGAGAATGATCTCGAACACGGTCTGAATTGGCGGAATGCGGATTTAACTTGAGCGAAGCTAGAGCAGGAGCTGCGGTCGTCGTTATCGGC
>CAYTUB010000153.1:0-4837 GCA_964441145.1 uncultured Acidimicrobiales bacterium | reverse complement strand
CAACTGGAGGAGACCCGAGTCGATGCCCTCTTCTGCGGGGGCGGATTCTTCTGCTCGTGCCGATTCTTCAGCAGGCTCTTCCTGGGAAGCTGCAGTGGTGTCGGTGGTCTCCTGGTCGCCTGCGGCTTGCGTCGTTGGTGAGTTGGTCGTCGCCGAAGCGGTCGAGGCTGAGTCTGAACCGCACGCGGCAAGGATCGCCATGCTGGCCGTACCAAGCCCACCGCTCACGAGAAGGCGGCGACGCGTCCAACGCGATGGCTGGGTGATCCGAGCTAACGGGACCCGAGTGATCGTCGGCGTGATCGTCTCATGATGATGGCCATTGCGTTGGTGATCGGTACACATAGGGCCAAAAGCTAGCGAAGGCTACGAGTGAGATCTAGGGACCCTCGGCACTCGTTCACAAATCGTTCTTGTCGTACAACCGTCGTGTCAGGTGCCAAGTAGAGACTCGATAAGGGCGTCGGCCGAGGTCTCGACGTGGATGAGCGCACGATGCGCATCTCTGATCATCCCGTCGGTCGTCGCCCGATCAAACCATGCGATCAGCGCATCGAAGTAACCGTCGACGTTGAGCAGACCGACCGGTTTGTCGTGCAGACCGATCTGTCGCCAGGTAGCTATCTCCGCGAGTTCGTCAAGCGTGCCCATGCCGCCAGGCAGGCCAATAAAGGCATCGGAACGCTCGTACATCAGTGCTTTACGTTCGTGCATGCCATCGGTCTCGATCAGTTCGGTGTTGCCACGATGGGCAACTTCCTTGCTGAACAAGTTGGCCGGAATCACGCCGGTGACAATGCCTCCACCGTTGAGCATTGTGTCGGCGAGTAGCCCCATGAGCCCGACCGCACCGCCGCCATAGACCAGGCCAATATCGCGCGCAACGAGCTCTCCGCCCAGCGCGACCGTGGCGTCAGCGAAGGCAGGGTTCGTGCCCATGGAGGAGCCCATAAAGACTCCGACGGAGAGCGGTGGCATTTCAGCGAGATCCGATCCTGTTGATATGGCCCATCTTGCGTCCTGGCTTTACGTCGGCCTTACCGTAGGCATGGATGGCGACGTTGGGGTCTTGGCTCAACTCGTCGAGGTTGTGGATCTCCTCGCCGATCAGATTCTCCATCACGACGTCGACGTTGCGGCTTCCGTCGCCGAGGGTCCAGCCAGCGACCGCGCGAACGTGCTGCTCGAACTGATCTACGGTGCAGCCGTTTTGTGTCCAATGGCCCGAGTTGTGGACCCGCGGCGCAATCTCGTTGACCGTGAGCGTTTCGCCTTGGACGAAGAACTCGACGCCGAGGACACCGACGTAGTCGAGCGATTCGAGAATGGTGGTGGCGGCCTCGACCGCCGATCGCGAAACCGTTGAAGCAACGTCTGCGGGAACGGTGGTGGTGCGCAAGATGCCGTCGACGTGCACGTTGTGGCCCGGATCGTAGGCCTGCACCGTGCCGTCGATCGATCGGGCAGCGATGACCGAGATTTCGAGGTCGAAATCGATGAAGCCCTCTAGCACCGCTGGTGCTCCGGCGATTGAGTCGATCGCCGCGGCGAGCGTGTCGTCGTCGGCGTTGGCCAGTCGGACTTGGCCCTTGCCGTCGTAGCCAAAGCGGCGGGTTTTGAGGATCGACGGCGTGCCCATGTCTTCGACTGCGATTTGGAGGTCGGTTAGCGAGTCGACTTCGGCGAATGAAGCAACGGTGAGACCGATCTCTTGGAGAAATTCCTTCTCGATCAAGCGGTCCTGACTGGTTGCAAGAGCGTTTCGCCCGGGGCGGATCGGTGCCAGCGATTCGAGGAGGTCGAGCGCCGCGGTCGGCACGTTTTCGAACTCGTAGGTGATGACATCGACCGACTCGCCAAAGGCCCGCAAGGCACCGGCGTCTTCGTAGCTCGCCGTCGTCACCTGATGGGCAACGTGGCCGGCGGGAGGTTCGGCGCCAGGCTCATAGATGTGGCAGACAAAGCCGAGTCGGGCTGCCGCAACCGAGAGCATGCGGCCGAGTTGGCCGCCTCCCAAGATGCCGATTGTTGATCCCGGCGCCAGCGGTTCAGACATCGGTTGGTGCATCTGGGATCGATGCCGACAGGGCAGCGCGCCAGGCGTCGAGGCGTTCACCTACTTCGGGGTCGCTGGTTGCAACGATGGCTGCAGCCATCAACGCTGCGTTTGGTGCGCCCGCTGAACCAATCGCCATGGTCGCCACCGGGTAGCCGCGGGGCATCTGCACAATCGAATACAGGCTGTCGACGCCAGAGAGCGCCTTGGTCTGCACGGGAACGCCAATCACTGGCACTCGGGTCTTCGACGCCATCATCCCTGGCAGATGTGCTGCGCCTCCGGCCCCGGCGATGATCGCCTTCAGACCTCGATCAACGGCGGTCGATCCGTAGTCCCAGAGCCGGTCGGGCGTGCGGTGGGCTGACACGATCTTTGTCTCGTAGCTCAGGCCGAGTTCGTCGAGGATGTCGGCCGCTCCTTTCATGGTCGGCCAGTCCGACTGGCTTCCCATGATGATCCCGATCTGCATATCTGCCATGGGCACTCCCGAGCTCGCGGCGAAGAAATGATTCTAGTGCTCGATGTTGTGAGCGCAGCGAGCAACTCGGTGAGTGAGCAAGCCCGCAGGGTTGACGAACGGCCGATACGGTGAGCGGCGTGGACGCGACGACCTCGGCTCTGGTGCTCGAACGGCTGTGGCTCACCGACTTCCGTTCTCATCGAAGCCTCGAACTCGATTTCGATTCTGGTGTCACCGCGCTCATTGGCCCGAACGGATCCGGCAAGACCAACATCGTCGAGTCGATCGGCTGGTTGGCGTCGATGCGGTCGTTTCGTGGGGCCCCAAACGACGCGTTGATCCACCGAGACTCTGAGGTCGCGATTGCTCGTGCCCAGTTGCGAAGCGATCAACGCGAGCTCTTGCTCGAAGCCGAGTTGCCGCGCACCGGCCGCCTTCGAGTCCAGATGAACAAACAACGTATGCAGCGCAAAGACTTGCTCGGGGTCATGTCGGTGACGGTGTTTGCCCCCGACGACCTTGAACTGATCAAGGGCTCGCCCGGCGAGCGGCGGGGATACCTCGACGACGTCGTGGTGGGACTCCATCCTCGGAACGAGTCCGTGCGGGCCAAGGTCGACAAGGTGCTCAAACAACGCAACGCGTTGTTGAAGGGCGTACATGGGCGGCTCGACAACGACGCAGCGTTCACTCTCGATGTGTGGGATTCCAAGCTCGCCGAAGTCGGGGATCAACTCGGTGCCTTGCGTTCGGATGCGATCGAACGGCTCACGCCGCTCGTGACCGCAGGGCTTCAAGCAGTCGCCGGGGGACAACATGACGTGAGCCTCCGCTATGTCGCTCCGTGGTTTGAAACCGGTCTTCTTCCGGCGCTCACCGACGCTCGAAACGATGACGTGCGGCGAGGCATCACCACGGTTGGGCCGCATCGAGATGAGATCGAGGTCATGCTCAATGGCATGCCCGCCCGAACTCACGCATCCCAAGGAGAGCAGCGATCGCTCGCCCTCGCACTGCGTCTCGCCGGTCATCAGCTCGTGCGCGATACCACCGGCGTGGCACCGCTTCTCGTACTCGACGACGTGTTCTCCGAGCTTGACGACAACCGGTCAACAGCGCTCATCGAGGCTCTGCCGTCCGGTCAAACACTCGTGACTTCAGCGATCGATTTGCCACCGGGTGCACTCGCTGACCGAGTGGTCCGCCTGGATGGTTCAGGGGCGATCAATGTCGGGGTATAAGGGTCCTGGCTCCGGGGGCGGCGGCCGGTCGCGCTACGAGCGACGCTTTTGGGACGGGCCAAAGAAGGTCGGCTTCGGCGTCGACCGGGTGATGAAGCATCTCGATGCCCCCAACCCATCGGTGGTCGAAGGGGTGTTCGCCCGCTGGCCTGAGCTCGTCGGTGACGTGATCTCCGAACACGCCCGCCCGGCGCGCATCACCGACGGCGAGTTGGTGATCGAGGCCGAATCAGCGGCCTGGGTATCGGAGTTGCGCTGGATGAGCGACGAGATCCTCAATCAGATCCGGACGAAACTCGCAACCGAAGAGGTCACCTCGGTCGTGGTTGTGTTGGCCAAACCGAGCTAGCCGATTCCCCTTCATCCGCGTGGTGGCTCAATGTTGCGCGCGCCGTCACGCCCAGCAGTGGTGCCCGGCGTCTGCCACGTTGGGCTTCTAGAGCACTTAGGCGTGTTTGCCGACTTCCCAGCCAACGTCGCCGAGTGCCTGGTCGGCGAAGGCGGTGTAGTCGGTTTCGAGTGTGGTTGACATCGTGTCGTTCCAGCGGTTCAAGAACCCAAACATGGCAATCACGGCAACGATGGCCGATGCCTGATCGTCGCTCCAGTGCTCGGTGAGCGCGGCGAAGTCTTCGTCGGTGACCTGGTTGGGAACCTGTCCACCTTTGAAAGCCACGCGAAGTGCCGCTCGTTCAGCTTCGCTGAACAGGTCACTCGTCTCGTACTCCCAGACCGCGCGGAGCTTCTCTTGCGATGCACCGAGGTGTTCGGCTCCGCTGCCCGCGTGGGCTTGGCAGTAGCGACATCCTCCAGCGGCACTGGTGGCGAGCGCGATCAGCTGCTTGAGCTGCGCGGGGATCAGGTCGTTGCCCATCGTTGCTTTGGCGACCTCTTGGAACGCTTGGAACAGGCCGGGAACTCGGGCCATGTTGTAGATCGAGTTCGGGACAGAGCCCATGGTCTTCTCGAAGAACGCGAGGCGGTCTTCGTGTTCGGCGAGGTCTTCACGTGTGAGTGGTTCGATGCGTGCCATGGCGCGGTTCCTTCATTGGTTGTCTGCGGCTGATCATTGCACGC
>CAYTUB010000152.1:0-4860 GCA_964441145.1 uncultured Acidimicrobiales bacterium | reverse complement strand
AATTGTGGGAACTGGCGGGCGAAGGAAGACGTATAACCGGGTACAACCAGAAGCAGCAATTCCCAACCGGCAGCCCTTCGCTACGCCGTCAAGATCCCGCTGCCAAGGTGCTAGCGGATATCGAGCCATCGTTGGAAACGTGGCAAAACGAATCGGGCCCAATGCGCGAGCGGCTACTTGAGGAACTCACTCGTCCAAGTGTTTGAGCCTTCCAGAGGTGTGCCGTTCTGAAGGAATTACTCAGCCGGCGAAACGCGACGGCCCCAAAGGTCGCATCCCTCCGCGCGTGATGCGACGACCTTTGGGATTGCGCGGCTGCAGTGGCGAGACCACAATCCGAACGTATTGGCTCCCGTCCCCGAGAACACCAGCCAATCGCCCTCGAACAGTTCAGGGAGAACCAGGTCGCGGGCCAGAACATCGCCCGCGAAACAAAGTGGCCCGACGATGTCATACGCTCGCTGTTTCTCGCCCGGGTCCAACGCCCCCACAACGCGGCCGTCAGCGCGCACCACGGCTACCTCATACCGGAAGTTGGCCGGGTCGCCGGTGTAGACGTCTCGCATGAAGAAGTCGGCGCCGAGGTGGACGAAGGCCATCGGCACCGCCCGCTCTTCGACGCTCTCGATCCGAGTCGCCGCCCATCCGGCATTCGCATGGACCCACTGACCGAACTCGGTGCGCACCTCGGCTTCGAACAGCGCTGGTCGCTCGGCGAGAAGACGGCGCCCGTACTCGGCCATCAGCCCTAGGCCCGGCGTCTCGGCGCGGATCCCCCCGCCGATGTCGAAGGTCGTGATGCGGCGATCATCGCCACGCTCTGCACGCACCCGGTCGACGTCTGCGGCCACCTCGAGCAGGCGTCCTACAGCCTCGACGTGGGCATCGACGTTTGGCACCTGGCTACCAATGTGCATATGTAGCGCCGTCACTCCCGCGTCGATGCACGCCTCGACAACAGCTGAGCGGTCGGCACTGAACCCGACCCCGAACTTGCTCCGCTGACCGCTCACGTCGTAGCGCGAGGGCGCTCCGGTATCGATCTCGGGATTGATGCGTAGCCCAACCTGAAACACAGGCGACGCTGGATACCGGCCGAGCTCCTGAAGCGAGTTCGCGTTGAGTACCCCACCCGGAAGATTGTCGTTGCACCAACCGATCTCTGCGCGGGTCTTTACCGGCGAATCGAAGATCACATCGGCCGGCAAGGCCCCTGCTTCGAGGGCAAGCTGCACCTCCTCGATGGAGGCCGCTTCAAGCCCGAAACCGGCCTCGCTCAGGTAGGCCAGCATCCGAGGGTGCGGCATTGTCTTGATCGCTACGGCGTGACGAACTGACTTCGGGAACACCGATCGCAACTCATCAAGCTGCGCATCGAGCGCGTCAAGGTCGACCCCGATGACCGCTGTGTCCTCCTCGTCAAGGAGCGCCTGGGCTCTGACGAACGCCTCTGCGCCCGACACCGTCACACCAGCCGTTCGGCGTACTCGCCAACAATGTCAACCAACCGGATGTCGTCATCCAAGAACAGCTCGCCGCGGTGCAGCATCCAGCGAACCGTCGGCGCACCGATCGCAAATCGAATGAACGACCGGTCGCCATAGCGCACGGGCTGTCCGAAGAAGACGCGCTTAGCCCCATCACTGAGGCCGTCGTGCTCCGTGGTAAGCACTTCACGGTAGAGGGCTACCAGCTCGTCATAATCGAGCTCTCGACCGTTGACGATGACCTGGGTCGAGATGATCGAATCGTTCGTCTTGTGTTGATCGGGCATCACACGAAAATTCGGGTGGGCGTTGATGATCGCCGTGACTCTCGTGTTCCAATCGTCCATCAGCGCGTTGCTCACATCGCGGGGCCAGCTGGCGTAGTTCTCCATCTCATCGAGAGCGATCTCCCAACGAAGGCGAAGCCCCCTGTTCTCCTCGTCTGGAAGATGCTGGCGCACGTTGTCGAGGGCCCAGGGCACGTCGTGCGAACTGAAAATCTGGCCGAACGGTGCAACCGGCGAACCGTCACCGTCGATCTCTAATGCCCGCAGCCGCTCGGTGATCTGGCGCGGCACCAACAGGGCGCCGCAGAACGGCGGGGCCTGGAAGAACTTCGATCCCGTCAGCATCACCATCGCGCCACGATCGAGAAGGTCGTGGAGTAGTTCCGGGTCGACCCGGAACTGGCAGAGGTCGACGACCCACAAGACGTTTTCGCCGTAATCTCCGATCACGTCGAGGTCGTCGCGAATCCCTGACTTCGAGCCAAAGACCAGACTGCTAACGATGGATGCGTCAGGATTGTCCTTGATGAATCGAACGATTTCGTCTCCGCGGTCGCGAACCTTTCCGGACGAATCTCGAGCGTCGAACTCGACAACAGTGGGATCTGAAGCGTTCCCATCGATCGCAGCAAACTGATCGACCGCTTCGCCGAATTGGTTCTCTCGCGCGAACAGTTGTCCGTTTGCCGCCGGGAGCGATCCGCTGCCCAACTCCTCAGGACACGAGATCAACTGGATGTGTTTCTTGTTCGGATGCAGCAACCGCTGGAACAGCAGCGGCCAGTACACGAGGTCGGTTCCCGACGGACCGAAGAACACATCGAAAGGGTCGTAGTGCGCGGAAGCCAGAAGTTGCTTGAGCCGGAACGACTGTTCCTCGACTAGGGATGCGTAGTTCAAAGACTCATACGAGCTCAGAAACTCTCGGGCAACCACGTTCGACCGAGCGTTGATCATGCCCGCCGTGCAGCTTCCGCGATTGAACACCACCCGACCGTCGATCGGGTCTACGAAATAGCGGTTGCGTCCGGTAGCTGGGTCGATCGCTGTTCGTTCGTCGCCACCCTCGATCAGGGCTTCGAGTAGCTGGCTGTCATCGATCGTGCGGGTGGCTTCGGTGTCGGGGGCGTCGACCCACTCGGTATTGGAAGGCTCACCGACCTGGCTCATGTCCGGTTCTTGGCGAAGTCTCATCTGTTTTTAGGCTAGAGCCCGATGTGGGGAGACCCCTGGACCGTGACGACAGTCATCAACTGCCGCGATTCTGCTTCTAGGCAGCGGCCTTCTCGAACGATGTGGCGAACCGAGCGAACAGATCGAAGAAGGCCGAAATCACGATGGTGGCGATGAACGCCTCCGTGGTCTCACCGAACCACGATACGACCGGCTCAAAGCTCGACGGGAATGGGTTCAATTGCACGAGGAGTGGAATCGCTGCGAGCACTCCGTACCAGGCCACACGCACGAGCAATGGTCGCTTTCCAGCGACCACGTCGAAGTACAGAGGAATGAATAGTGCAGCGATATAGCCCTCGGAGTTTTCCCGCAGATAGACACCCGCGCCATCGCCCAAAATGGCACCGGGGATGCTCGTGACCGACAAGACGGTGACTGCAAGGACTGCGCCGTAATACAACAGGCGAGATTCGATTGCCTTCACTGGAGCGCCGCTGCGCCACGCGGTGACCTGCGGCCAAAATCCGCAGCTCCAGCCGAGGTAGAGCGAGACGACGATCACGGCAAAGAACGATTCTTTCAGCGTTACGAATGCGTTCGATGCGCCGTCCCACGTGGTGGTGAGTACGGAGAGAAAAAGCAATACGCCAAACCAGGCGCCCCACGCCGGTGCGTTGGTCGGTCGACGAGTGGTCTCCGGAGCGCCTTCTCGCGGGTAGCCATCGGCGGCAAATATCGCCCACAGAAGAACAATGAGACCGACGAGTGCAGGTGCCTCGGACTGACGCCGAATGAACGCTGCTGCGCCGCCGCCAATGGCATCGATAACGAAGGGAATGTGCGCTACCCACCCGGCGAATACACAGCCAACAATGACCAAACCGGCCCACAGGCGCATCCGTTGAGTCGTGGCAGTGCCCGCAGCACGCGGCAGAGAGTCCGCCTCCGCCACCTCGGAAATAGCGCTCACTCTCGGGAATCCCATCTGCCCACCGTACGTGTCTACGACCGTAGTTTAATTTCACGCCCAGTGTCTAGGGGCACAAGGTTCATTCTACGACGCCAGAATGCGGCGCCGAAGAATCTCGACGCCATAAGGTCCGACCTGTAGTAGATCGACCATCGCGACGTCGATATTTAGCGATGATACGACAACTTTCCATCGTGGTTGGCAAGCATCATCGACCTTTCAATTACTGCCTTGGCAACTCGGCATCAAGACGAAAGCTCCCCTCACCGACGCCCCGATTCGGGCATCGATGAGGAGAGCGAGTCGTTCTCTAGGGTGCGGCGATCGCTAGATCAAGCGACCCCACCGTAGGCACACTGCACCAGCTGCCATGAGCGTTGCAGCGAGCAGGACCAGGATCCTCCACGCGTCAGACGGTCCGGTCAGCGCCAAGGCCGCGCCGTTATCGGCGGCAGCAACAGCGGCTGCGGCTGCGGCCGTGTCATCCGGTGCGTCATCGACCTGTGCAGCGGCAGCATCTGGCAACTGGACAGCGCCAGCAACCTCTACTGATTCTGGGGCAGCAATTTCGCCACCTTCACCCTCCACTGGGGCGTTGTCGTCAGCGGCGACTGGCGTGTCCGTGGCAGGAGCATCGACGACTTCAACCTCGGGTTCTGCAGCGGGCTCAACCTCGATCAGAATCACCTCGGGATCAGGCGCAGGAGTCCCGACCTCGACCTCAACCACGATCGGCTCGGCCTCCTCAGCTGGAGTCTCCACGACGACAACCTCAGGAGCAGGCGCAGCATCCGGGGCTTCAACCTCGATGACGATAGGAGCTGGCTCCTCTGCTGGAGTCTCGATGATGATGACCTCAGGTGCTGGCGCAGCCCCAGGAAGCTCGATCACGATGGGATCGGGCGCAGGGGCTGGAACCTCCACAATCTCGACCTCAGGA
>CAYTUB010000151.1:0-4867 GCA_964441145.1 uncultured Acidimicrobiales bacterium | reverse complement strand
GCTTGAACCCGAGCAAGCCCATTTGGGTCATTCGACCCAAAGCGGCTCGGTCGAACACGAAGTCCCTGACGGCTACGAAACGCTCTTAACGATCGGCACGATCACCGGTCGTCGGCGGGTCGCTGCTGCGACGTACTTGCCGACCGAACGGCGAGCGGCGCGTTCTACCGCACGTACGTCACCGGAGTCGGCTAGCGCTGATTCAATCGCCTCGCGAGCAGCGCTGGCGGCTCCCGATTCGAGGTCGAACCGCTCATCTTCGCTCGCCCAACCGCGTGATTCCACGGTCGGCCCAAAGGCGATATCGCCGGCCTCAAGATCAACGCCTACGACGACGGCTACAAACCCGGCCTCGCCCATGAGCAAACGTTCATCGAGAACCGCAGGTGTAATCGGCTCGGCCGAACCGTCCATCATCACGTAGGCACCGGAGACTTGGCCGTCCTTGAAGATGCCATCGTCGGTCAATAGCAGCTGGTCGCCATCGGTCGCCACAAGCACGTTGTCGGGTGACATCCCTCGCCTGACCGCGAGGTCGGCGTGTCCAACGAGGTGTTCGTATTCGCCGTGGACGGGCACGAACAATTCCGGGTTCGCGACGGCGTGCAAGGCCAGGAGTTCTTGTTGGGTGCCATGGCCAGTGGTGTGCACGGTGACCTGGCCCGAGTGCACGATCGTCGCACCTTGGCGGGCAAGTCCGGAGCGCACGCGGCCGACGGCTGCTTCGTTTCCGGGGATTGGGTGCGAACTGAAGATGACCGTGTCCTGAGGGCCAACGGTGACCCAGCGGCTTTGTTTTTGGGACATGAGGGTGAGCGCCGAGCGGAACTCGCCTTGGCTACCGGTGGAGATGATGCAGGTCTTGAGCGGATCGATGTCGTCGGCGTCGGCGATATCGGCGATGCGGCTATCGGGGATGGACAGCAGGCCGAGGTCTCGGGCTAGCGCGACGTTTCGCTTCATCGAGCGTCCGAGGGTCACGATCGTGCGGTCCTGCTCGAGGGCCACCTCAGCGATCTGCTGCACTCGGTGAATGTGGCTGGCGAAGGCGCCGACGATGATGCGTTGGTCACGGTGTTCGTGGAACAGTTGGCGCAAAACGCCGCCGACCTCTGACTCCGACGTCGATTGGCCTGGCGTATTTGCGTTCGTCGAGTCGGCAAGAAGCAGCCGTATGCCCGGGTCGGTCGCTAGAGCACCTATTCGGGGCAAATCGGTCAGGCGTCCGTCGACAGGAGTGTGATCGAGCTTGAAATCGCTCGAGTGCAAAATGATGCCCTGCGGCGTGGTGAACGCGGTGATGAGTCCCGACGGAGTCGAATGGGTAACCGGAAGAAACTCACACGAAAATGGGCCAATCTGATGCACATCGCCGTCGTCGACCTTGAGCAGGTTCGCCCGGCTCTGGAGGTTGCGTTCCTGGAGCTTGTGGCGAACGAGACCGAGGGTAAACGGCGACCCATAGAAGTCGAGTTCAAGCGAAGGAATGGCCTCGAGGAGATAGGTCAACCCACCGATGTGGTCTTCGTGGGCGTGGGTGACGATGCATCCGTCGATGCGGTCCGCGTTGTCCTTGAGGTATGTGAAGTCGGGAAGGATCGAATCGACGCCGGGCTGAGTCTCGTCAGAGAACATCTGCCCACAGTCAAGAATGACCATCCGGCCCTCAGATTCGAGAACTGCACAGTTTCGCCCGATGTCGCCAAGCCCGCCAAGGAAGGAAATGCGTACCGGAGATGCCATTAGAAACCGGGACGACCAAGGTTAGACAACACCTTGCGACACAGGTCTTCGAGGCCTGCGGGCTCGGGGCCCATCGGCAGACGGCACTGGCCGCCGGGGAGACCGAGTAGACGCAGCATGGTCTTGCTCGGAATCGGGTTCGGCCGCGAATCGCCCGTCTCGATATCCCAGGACGCGAGAAGCGTTTGATTGATTCGGGCGGCCTCGGCAACGTCGCCGCGGCGGAACGCCGTGATCATCTCGTTTACCTCGACACCGGCCCAGTGGGTAGCCACGCCAATGACTCCGCAGGCGCCGACAGAAAGCAGGGGCAAGGTGAGTGCATCATCGCCGGAGTACACATCGAAGTCGCTGCCGGTTTCGGCGATCACGCGAGCGGTTTCGCCGGGGTTGCCAGCAGCGTCTTTGAGCCCAACAATGTTGGATTCTTGGGCCAACAAGATGATGTTGTCGGTGTCGATCTTGCGTCCGGTTCGTCCGGGAATGTCATACAAGATCACGGGGAGTTCGGTTGCCCCAGCACAGGCTCGAAAGTGAGCGACGATGCCGTCTTGGGACGGGCGGTTGTAATACGGGGTGACCGACAAGATCGCGGTCGCTCCCGCAGCCGATGCTCGCTCGGTGAGCTCGATGGCGGCGCGGGTGTCGTTGCTGCCAGTGCCGGCAATAACGGGAACGTCGACGGCGTCGACAACGGCCTCGATCAACGCGATCTGTTCGTCGTGCGTGAGCGTGGGAGCTTCGCCGGTGGTGCCAGCGATAACCAATCCATCGTTGCCGTTGGCAACGAGCCACTTGGCGAGCTTCTGAGCGCCCTCTAGATCGAGTGATTCGTCTGCACCAAAGGGCGAGACCATGGCGGTAAGTGTTTGTCCAAAGCGGGTCATCGTGGTTCTCCTCTCGACCCTAGATGGTACCGGTCGGCGCCCGATCCAGGGCGATCCGGCGCTAGCTAACCCTGAACGCCAATTCGGGGAGGACCTGAACTAGACAGCGATCGCGTCGACAGCTTCGTCAAGCGGGACATCGCCGCTTGATTGATCTCCACGCTTAATGCGGCGCAACACCAACCCGTAGCCCGCTACGCCAATCGTGGCGAAGGTGAACCACTGGAAGGCATAGCTTCGGTGCGGCCCATCGGACAGATCCGGTAGCGGAAGCTGAATGGGCACCTCACTTGCACGACGCGGTTCTTGGGCTTCGAGTTGTAGATAAATCTCCACGGGCAATGCCGAATCGACTCCGAGGAGCTCTTTTGCTGTCTCGGCATCGGGGCGCGTGAGCTGTGTGCTGTCGTCGGAGAGCCGAGCGTCGAGGTCTCCGAGCCGAAGCAGGCCTTCGATGATCAATTCTTGTGATTCGCCCCCGATGCGAGACGCAATCGTGGGGTCGGGAAGCTGCAAGATTGAGGCGCGGTCGATGAACCCTCGGTTGACCACAAGCTCGGTCTCGTCGGTCGTAAATACTGTCCAGAGCCAGAAGCCTGCGACGCCCTCTCGGCTGCGGTTAGCGATCAACACCTCGCGGTCGTTGTCGTATTGGCCCGATACCTGCACCCGGCGAAAGTCGAGTTCATCAGCAACAGAATTTGCCGCTGTAACCGCATCATCGAGGGTCACGACCGTGTCGAGACGGTCGGTGACGCGTGCGTTGCTCTCGAGTCGCTGACCGAGTCGCTCGATCTGCCAGAGGCCGGCAGCGATAAAGGCACCGACGAGCAGCACGACAAAGAGGTGCGATGCAAACCAACGCGGGGTGAGAAACATTAGGCGGGGGTGAATAACCGTTCGAATTCAAGCTCGTCGCGGACGGGAAGCCCACCGAGTTCTCGCACCACTTCGGCCGACCGTCGTGCTGCGACTTCGATGTTTCCCGGACGCACCGAGGCCAAACGGAAACCAATTTGTTGAAGGATCCGCTGCGGATCGAATTCTGCGTTCGAGCAAATGGCATACACCCGGCGACATCGCGGTTGTCGCTGCGCGATGCAGGCTGCGAGAAGCACGCTCACGAGATCATCGTCGAAGGGGGCCGACGCAATGGCCGAGATCTCGAGGGTCTCGGGGTTTGGGCGTGCGAATGTGACGAGTGCGGCGGGATGGCCACGGCGGTCGGCAACAAGACCCGCAAGGAGTGCGACATCGATGACTCGTCCGCGCCGTACCCGGTGCCTGCCGCCGGTGGCGTTCAGCACTTCCACTGCCCACGCGAAGTCCGCCGAAGAAAAGGGGCGGATCGCTGGCGGTTGCGGGCCGAGCTCGACGCTCGGCCTGTCGAGCGAGACCATAGATACAGGGTAGTCCAGGGCTACTGCGGGGGAAACAGCAGGTCGTCGAGGCCCAGGGTCAGACCAGCAGTGTCGGCAACTCGCCGAACCGCGAGCAGTACACCGGGCATAAAGCTGTTGCGATGGATGCTGTCGTGGCGGATGGTGAGCGTTTCCCCGGTGGTCCCAAAGATCACCTCTTGATGGGCGACCATGCCGTGCATCCGGACACCGTGAACGCCCACTCCCCCGACCTTGCCGCCACGCGCACCGGGAACGACCTCTTGCTCGGTCGGGTCAGCGTCCCAGCTGGAGTCGCTCGCTTCTTTGGCTGCTTCGATGCGTTGGGCGGTCATCATCGCCGTTCCCGACGGCACATCACGTTTCGCGTTGTGATGGAACTCGATCACCTCGGCGGTCTCGAAGTACGGCGCGGCCATCTCGGCCATTCGCATCATCATCACAGCGCCGATGGCGAAGTTGGGGACGATCATTGCGTTGCTTTGGGTGAAGGTGGCTCGGAAGCGGTCGAGGTCTTCGTCGGAGAACCCCGTGGTGCCTACAACCGCGTGGACGCCGTTGGTGGCACACCAGTCGAGGACGCCGAGCGATGCTTCGAGGAAGGTGAAGTCGACGATCACATCAACATCGTTCGGTGCCAGCTCGAGGACCGTCGACACTGCGATGTGTTCACAGTTGATACCTGCAACGGCGCCGATTGGTTGGCCGGCAACTCCCGGGTCGATAGCCGCGACGAGTTCCATATCTTCAGCAGCTTCAACGGCCCGGCAAACCTCACTGCCCATACGACCACCAGCACCAGCTACCGCTACACGAATCATGGGGCCACACTACCGG
>CAYTUB010000150.1:0-4991 GCA_964441145.1 uncultured Acidimicrobiales bacterium | reverse complement strand
GCCGCCGCGGCGGCGATCACGTCCGGTGTGCCGATCTCGGGTCAAGTCTGTGATGGCGTCGACGCAGATGACTGGTATGAGTTTCCTGTCATTGCAGGCGACGTCATCCAAGCCGAGTTGTTGTTCACCCACGCTGATGGCGACCTTGACCTAACCCTGCGCGACGAAAACGGAAGTGTTGGAGACGTCAGCGCTTCGTCGACCGACGACGAGACTGTTGAGTTCATCGCTACCTCGTCGGGTACCTGGGCCGTGCGAGTCGGACCACAGGTTTCGGACGAAAACTCCTATGACCTGACCGTCACCGTGACGACATGTAGCGAAGACGCGTTTGAGCCCAACAACACCCAAGCCACGGCCGAACCGATCACTTCGGGCGTGCAGATATCGGGTCAAGCCTGCGCAGGTGACAACACAGAAGACTGGTTCGAGTTTCCTGTCAGTGCTGGAGACGCCATCGACGTCGAGCTGTTGTTCACTAAAGCTGAGGGTGAACTCTTTCTTACGCTCGTAGACGAAACCGGAGCACAAGCAGGTTTCTCCCTGACCGACGGTGACAACGAAACCATCAACGATGTGGTGGCTGGCTCCTCGGGAACGTGGGCCGTGCGAGTGGACTCATCCTCCTCGCTCATCGACAACTCTTATGACTTGACAGTGACCGTGACGCCACTGGGTGGAGGGTCGACGTGCAATGGTCTGCCAGTCACGGTCGATCTTTCGATCGGGCAGGTGCCGACTGGTGCCGATGATGTGATTTTGGGAACTGATGGTGCTGATGTTGTGAATGGCTTGGGCGGTAATGACACCATTTGTGGCGAGGGTGGTGCGGACACGCTTGTTGGCGGTGCTGGTGATGACACGATCTTTGGTGGTGACGGCGATGACACGCTCACGGGTGCTGCCGGCAACGACACGTTGCATGGTGAGGGCGGTGTCGACCGTATGAACGGTGGTTCTGGCAACGACACGATGTTTGGTGGCGAGGGTGATGATGATCTTCGTGGTCAGGCTGGCGATGACACGTTGAATGGCGGGCCCGGTGTTGATCAGTTCTTCGGTGGCGGCGGTGCCGACGTCATCAACACCGATGACGGCGGCAACCTTGGAACAGGTCAAGTCGTGTCGGGTCAGTCGGGTGCGGACACGATTACTGGTTCGAGTGAAGACGACGATCTTGCGGGTAGTGCCGGGCCTGATGACATTTTCGGTCTTGGCGGCAACGACGTGATCGATTCTGGTCGTGGTGCTGACACGGTTGATGGCGGTGATGGTGATGACGCGGTCAATGGCGGCCCGTCGCGAGACATCCTTAACGGTGGCGACGGCAACGACACGATCAACGGCGGTACTGGAAACGACACCCTCAACGGTGATGCTGGCAACGACGCACTCAACGGGGAAGGCGATACCGATATTTGTGATGGCGGTGCCGGAGCGGGCGACACAGCAACGGTTGCATGCGAAACGATTTTGGGTGTGCCCTAGCAGCACCGGGGCTCTAGCTCGAACTGATTAGCTAGTTAGTTCGACCGAGTTCAGCTGGTGAAAAGGCCGAGGTCTTTCTGGACGAAGTTTCGTAGCTCGGGGAACGCTGAGTCGAGCTGGTTGTCGCTAAGGCCCATCCAGCGGCCGAATGTTGCTCCGAGCTGGCTCACTGATGTTGTGGGGAAAAACACACCGCTGCCATTGGTCGACGCATCTTCGACCCGTGAGTCCTGTCCGTAGCGGCCCGGATGTACCGAACCGCCAATGACGAACGTGTTGCCGCCCCAACCATGACCGGTTCCACCACCGATGCTCTTTGTTGTTCGACCAAACTCGCTTGCCGTGAATGTGGTTGTGGTGTCGGCGAGTCCTAAGTCTTCGAGTGTTCGTTGGAACGCGACGAGGCCATCGTTGAGTTCTTGGAGCAGCTGTGGGAAACGTTGCGCTTGGTTCCGGTGGGTGTCCCAACCATCGAGCTCGACATAAAACACTTGGCGGGGGGTGCCAAACTTCTCGCGAGCGGCGATGAGTTGAGCCACCACAGACAATCGTCCGCCGAGCGACGATGTCGTCATGTCGCCCATTCTCTTGTTCACCTCAGTGGCGATGGTTCGGGTCTCGTGAACGGATACGGATGCAACGTCTGGGTCTCGGCCGAAGAGCTGCTCGGCCGATGACCTGGAGGTGATGCGGCAATACCCCGAATCAGAAGAGTGCAGCCACTGAGTTGACCCGGCGAACGAAAAGGCGGCTGGTGCTGATCCGACAGATTGATCGCCGAGGAGCGCTGCGCCCCAGCCGCCGTCGGCGTCGAGTGTCTGTCGGCCAGTGAGCCACAGCTTTTGTTGTGCTCGGTGCTCGAACAACAGTTGAGGTGCACGGCTCGACGACTGGTAGTCCAATGCTGTCATTGGTTGGTGCAGCGGGCCAACGTTTCGTACTACGGCCACCTTTCCCTCTTGGCCGAGTTCGGCGAGTCCACTCAGCTCTGGAGGAAGACCGAACACGGTGTCGCCGAACGGATGCAGGGACATGGCCGATACGGCCAGTGGCCCTTTCGCTTCTCGGTAGGAGTCGTAGCTGGAGCTGTTCATTGGAACGAACATGTTTGCGCTATCGGCGCCACCCTTCAGAAAGACACAGACAAGGCTTCGCGGGGCAGACGTCGTTTCTGCATGATGAACCTCTTTGGCAGCGCCCAGGGGCGTCGGAAGATTGATCGCAGCAAGACCTGCCGCGCCACCGGCAACGCCACCGAGAAAACGCCTGCGAGAGTGATTGGCCCCGTGGTCTTGGTTAGACGATTCGAATGCTCGCAACGGTCACCTCCACATCGGGGGTCGTTCGGAGAAGGTCGATTCGCAGTCCTGACGGAAGGTCGAACCGCACCCGGGTGCCGACTTGTCTTCCCAGCCTGAAAATCTCGTTCCGGGTCAGTCCCGTGAATACGTTCGCGTCGAATTCGAGAATATCTCCAACGGAGAAATTGCGGATGCGATGGCTGCCCCCAAGATGGCCGAAGACGATTTTGTTCCTCTTGTTTGCTTGCATGAAGATGTCGGTTGACTCAGGACCAACAGTCAAGAGATTGCGGCTTCCTTCGAGGTGCACGGTGTTGGCACCGGCGGCGAACATCACCGTGTCGGATCCCTCGCCGGTGAAGACGGTGTTATCCGAAGAGTTGAGTTTGCCTGCGTCGATGAAGTCGTTGCCATCGCCACCGTAAAAGGTCGAGTTTGTATTTCCGTTGGCTTCGATGTGGTCATCGCCGTAGCCTCCGAACACGGTCACAGCGCCCTTCGGAGTTGTGATCTCATTGTCCAGATCGTTACCGGTAATTGTTGTTAACGGCTGAATTGTTTGAGCGAACTGGGAGTAGCGAATTACTTCAATTCCTGGCTGAAGCGCCAAGTCTGCTGAGGCGTCGCCAACGACAAATATCTGATCCTCAGAGCCAAAGGAATCCAGCACCGCAATGTTAGAGACCTGGTCGCCATGAACGAATGTGATGTCGGCGCCGCCGAGGCCCTCGATGTTTTCGACTCCCGGAAGCGGGATAAAGACGTCGTCTTCATCTGATCCGGTGAGCGTGCTGTCGGGCCCGCGGATGATTCGGTAACGATTCGTGACCCAGTCGGCGAGTCTCTGGCCGATCGGATTTGGCCACAGGTCGTTCTCCAAATCCTCATCATTTTCGAGGTCGTAGAGCCGAGGGACGGTCTCGTCGGGATACCAAATCAACTGATAGAGCGTCCCGTCCGGAGCGCGGTCAAAGACCGAGACGATCGAAAGGGTCCAACAGTCCACCGGGTGGCGACGTGGTTCTCCATTTATGAGGGCTGGCGTAAGGTCCCGGCCGTCGAGCGACATCGAGCCGGGTGCGATTTCGGCTCGGCTGAGAAGTGTTGGCGCTATGTCGAGCAGCGACACGGGGTAGTTATAGGTGGAGCCCGCCTCAATTCCGGGGCCCTTCCAAATGATTGGAGCCTTGGTGGCCTGGCGGAACGGAGTGAACTTGCCTACGAGGATTTCGCTGTCGCCCAGGTGGTAGCCGTGATCGGAATGAATGATTACCTCGGCGTCGTCCCAAAGACCCTTCTCGATCAGCAGTTCGCGCAACCGTCCCACGATGGCGTCGGCAAACGAAACCCCAGCGTAGTAGGCCTGAACTATCTCTCGAAGCTCGGCATCGGTGAGGTCTTCAAACCGACGGGCGATGGAGATGATCTCCTGCGCTATCGCCGGGATCCCGTCCGGGTCTCCAGACCTGTCGAGCGCAATGCTGTTCGTTGGGTAGAGGTCGAAGTACTTCTGCGGGTAGACCCAATGTCCGTGCGGCGCATACACGCCGAACTGCACAAACAAGTCCGAACCGTCGTGGCCGTCGAGCATTTCTTCGAATGCCGCCACGGCCTGCCACTCGGGGTGAGAGGCTTCGTCGCCAAGCACACCAATCTTCAATATTTCATGGTTGACGGTGTCGGCGATGCCGATCGCTGTCGCCCTAAATCGTGCGTAGTGATTGACTTCGGCCTCAATAATCGCGTTGCCTTCAAAATTGGGGTGAAAGACCTTGCCGAACATGCCAGTCGTGTAGCCCGAGTCAGCGAAGCGAGAGGTGATCATCTCGTTCCAATCAAGACGCGACGGCCACCCGGTCAAGTTTTGGAAGATCTTGTGAGTGGTTGGGTGCTGTCCGGAGAGAAATGAGGCGCGTGAGGGAGCGCAGATAGCTACCGACGCAGTGCCTTCCTGGAGAAGCATTGCCTCGTCACGAATGGCATCAAGGTTCGGGGTGAGGGTGTCCGGGTGGCCAAACGCGTGCTCTGACGCATCGTCGAGCACGATATGAATGATCGTACGTGGTGCCACCTGATTGATCCACCTTGCTTTGCCGCGCCCGCCACTTGCTTTTCCACCACGGTATATCACACACAGTAGTGGAACTTCTCTATCGGCAAACTATTTGATTAGGTGGGTCCCTCGAACGGCCGACAAACATA
>CAYTUB010000149.1:0-5191 GCA_964441145.1 uncultured Acidimicrobiales bacterium | reverse complement strand
ACTGTCGACCTTCTCCTTACCATGGAGACGCTCTACCGACTGAGCTAAGGGAGCGAATCGAATCTCCGATTCGGCTGTCCAGCATGCCATTTCCAGAGCTGCATGAAAACCTCAGTTTTCGCTCAGGCGAGGCACTTGACGCGCCGAACCTTACTTTGTGTGGATAGATCGAGTTCTTTCAGAGTCGCCCGAAGGTCATTCAGAGTTGGACCTTCATGACCGACTAACCGTAATCGCAAGCGCCGACGCGTCTCGACGTCTCCGACCGTACCGTCAATTGTTCGCTGCATTGCACGTGAGCCCGAGCACGATGATCGAAGTTCGCACCGAGTACGGCGACCATGTCACCGCGCAACGTAGCGCTGGCGGTGCGTCCGCGTTGTATGACACGAAGACCAAATTGCCACGGGACGCCACCGAACCAAGCTTGGGTCTCGTCGGCCAAATCAATTCGCAGCAAGCCATGACAGCCCAGCTCGGGTTGCTCCATGCGACCAGCAATCGGTTGCGAGAGCGAGTGACCACTGACGCTGATCTCATTTCGCTTGCCCGAAACCCGCTCGATCAGCTGTATTCGCTGGCATCAAAGATCACGGCTGATGAAGCTGCCCTCAGCGAGACACGGACTCGACGCTCAGATCTCTCCGAAGTGATTCGCGAGCGAGAGGTTCGTGAGCAATCGATCACCGATCGCATAGATACCAACGCCGAAGGCGAACGCAAGATCCATTTCCTCACGTTGGGATTGTTCGCCGTCATCGCTGCGGGAGTTGCTGCAGCGGTTCTGGTAACCCCGATTGCCGGCGCTGCTATCTGCGGTGCGGCACTGGTCGTTGCTGGAATCGGTTTCGTGATCAGCAAGAAGTTCAAAGGCGGAAGCGAGTTTGCAGGTCAGGCCACCGACATTCAGCTCGGGCGTGTGAACGAGCTCTTCGATACTCATGATCTCACCCGCAATAGGCGAGCTGCTGAGGATTCGCTCTCCGAGAGCGTCGCCCAGTGGCGGGCAATGGCAGGAAACATCAAACCTGAAACGCTGCTCAAGGACCGGCCTCGAATCGAAGAACTGGCTAGCCATCTCCGGTTGATCGACAACGAAGACGTCGCTCCGGCTGATACATCCATTCTTGTCGGGTTTGCGTCCCTTCTCGCCGAGCTGAACCGCCGCTTCCCTGCCGAGCGAGTTCCCCTTCTTATCGATGATCTGTTCCCTGAGGTTGCGCCGCAGTACCACGGCGTGTTCCTTGAGCTGATCTTGCGAGCGTCACATCGCCGCCAGGTCGTCCAGGAAACCGGCGACCTGTCGGTGGCGAAATGGGCAGCTGTCGAAGCTGTCGGTGGCAACGCATTGCTCATCAGTGACTTCGATATTGATGTTGAGCCGATCATCAACCAGGCAGTAACGGCCGAATCTCACTAGAGCGTGTAGATTCGGTCGGCGTGCAAGTCCGACCCGCTGCTCTAGATGATGCTGAAGCTATTGCGGCGATCTACAACCTTGAAGTTGTAGAAACAACGGCGACTTTCGACCTAGAACCGCGCAGCATTCAGGCGCAACGAGAGTGGCTCCAAGCCAGGACCGGCGCCCATGTGGTGCTCGTAGCCGTTACCAAATCGGACGGGCTGCTCGGGTTCGCATCGCTGTCGCCGTACAAAGACCGCCCCGCCTACAGCACCACTGTCGAGTCGTCGGTGTATGTCCGCCGTGATGCGCGAGGCCGTGGGGTCGCAAAGGCTTTAATGCAGGAACTGATTTCGACGGCCCGCTCTCATGGGTTCCACGCCATGATCGCCCGAGTCGCCGACAGTCAGGAATCGTCGCTTGCACTTCATCGCGCGCTCGATTTTCAGTTGGTGGGCACCGAGCGCGAAGTTGGCCGTAAGTTTGGTCGATGGCTCGATGTGGCGGTCATGCAGGTGATGCTCTGATGCAGCATTGGCTCAATCCCTAAAGTTCGTGAACTGCAGCGGGAGGCCGTAGTCCTCAGCTTTGAGCGCTGCGATCACCTCTTGAAGAGCGTCTCGCTTCTTCCCAGTGACTCGCAACTGGTCACCTTGGGTCGAGGATTGGATGCCCTTTACCCCCAAGGCCTTAATTGCCTTGTTGAGCTCTTTGGCTTTCTCCGATGAGATCCCTTGCACCAGCGTTGCGTTTTGACGCACCGAGTTGCCCGACGCTTGCTCGACTGTGCCGTAGTCGAGCACCTTCATCGAAAGCTTGCGCTTAGCGAACTTCTCTTCGAGAACTTGGCGAAGTGCAGTGAGGCGGTCTTCGCTCACCGAGGCCATCTTGATCTCGTCTTCGCCGAGCTCGACCGAGGAGTTGGTGTTCTTGAAGTCGAACCGATTGGCGATCTCGCGCGCTGTCTGGTCGACCGCGTTTCGCACTTCTTGCATGTCGGCTTCGGACACCACATCAAACGACGGCATTGTTCTCTCCTGTTCTCGACACTTCCGGTCCAGGTCCCCCGCCAACCTACATGGTCGCTACGCGAGCTTCGCTGCCCTAACAGCTCTTCGACACTTCCGGTCCAGGTCCCTCGCAAACCTACATGGTCGCTGCCGTTCCTTCGGCGCTCGCCCCGGGAGCTAGCTAGCGTAAAAAGACAATTGCCCCGGGAATGATCCCAGGGCAATTGTTTGCGTGGGCCGAGATGGATTCGAACCATCGTAGGCATAAGCCGACGGGTTTACAGCCCGTTCCCTTTGGCCGCTCGGGCACCGACCCGCGGCCTCAAACTGTATCTGTGTCCGCGCAATTTCGCGCAAATCTGAGCTCAGACCTCCCGCGCGACATGTTGAACGCTCTCCGCGTGAATTTTGGATATTCTTTACATCCTCCATGAAAAGAAGTGTATTTTTGTAGCGAATGCCAGCGGGAGGCACTCATATGAGAAAACGCAGGAATCTACTATTTCGATGCCTACTGATTGCCAGCGGAATCCTTCTAGCAATGACGGCAATCGCACAGGCCGACGTCGAGGTCCCAGACGAGTTCGCCGCCTCGACGGTCGCCGTTGGGCTAGACGATGCACGCGACATTGTGGCTACGAACGACGGTCGGATTTTCATCGCACTCGGCGGGGGCGATATTCGCGTGCTGAAGAACGACTCGCTCTTGAACACGCCGCTGGTGAGCATTCCGGTTGACACCCGAGCACAAGAAGGGCTCCACGGCCTTGCGCTCGATGAGAACTTCGACCAGAACGGGTTCCTCTACGCAGTCTTCACACCGGTTGGCGTCGACGCGAGCCGACTTTCTCGCTTCACAGTCGTTGGTGATCGAGCGAACCTTGGATCAGAGCGCGTCATCTACGACGGGCCAACTCTGGCAGGTGCATCGTCGCACTATGGCGCTGCAGTTGTCGATAACGGCGACGGCACACTGCTGCTGACCATTGGAGATCACACCAGGTCGCGCAACGGTCAAGATCGCAGTACCGAAGAAGGAAGCCTTCTTCGGGTCAACAAGAACGGAACCATACCCGGCAACAACCCCTACGTCGGCAATGGCAACTTCGAGGATGCGATCTATGCCTACGGCTTTCGAAATCCGTGGCAGATCGCCCGATCGAGCGACGGGACGATCGCAGTCAGTGACGTCGGAGGTTCGTTGTTTGAGGAGTTGAACTTCATTACCCGGGCTGGGAACTACGGATGGGACGATGCCGAGGGTGTTGGGAACGTAGGCCTTGATCCGTTCTTCACGTACCCCCACTTTGGGCTGGTGGCCGGTGCCGAGTTTGAAGGCTGTGCCGTCTCCGGATCGACCTTCTATGAACCTGACGTCGTGCAGTTGCCCAGCCGCTTCGTCGGTGATCTTTTCGTCGGAGATCTTTGCGCAGGCTGGATCGTGGCCGTGGACGCCGACACTGGAGAAGCTGAGGAGTTCGCAACCGGTTTCAACTCGATTGCCGACCTGGCCACGAATCCTGCGAACGGCGCCTTGTATGTCCTCGATCGCAATATCACGAATGGTCGTAGCGGCATCAGCAAGATCGAGTTTGTCGGACCGAACGCCACCCTGCGAGTGACCTCTCAGCCGGAGACCCAAAGTCTCGCTATTGGACAGACCGCAACATTCTTCGTCGCAGCGAACGGTCAAGGCGACCTCACCTATCAATGGCAGCGGAACGGCTCCAACATCCCTGGCGAGACCTCTCCCCTCCTCGAACTTCCATCGGTGCGAGCCGCCGACAACGGTTCGCAATATCGAGTTCGAATCACCGATGAGGTGCAGACGGTCACCAGTTCGGTAGCCGAAGTCCTCGTCAGCTCGAACAATGCGCCGGCCCCTCGAATTACCTCGCCGGCCGTTGGTTCTACCTATGGCGGAGGTGACCGAATCGTGATCCGGGGAGCGGCCACCGACGCCGAAGACGGCAACCTTCCAAACTCGGCGTTTAGCTGGGAGGTACGCCTCAACCATGACGACCACGACCATGGATTTACCGGGGAAATCACCGGAAACAATCAGATCACAATCGATATACCGCGCAACGAAGAGACATCGGGCAACGTTTGGTACACGGTCTATCTGACGGTTACCGACTCCGATGGGGCAAGCACAACTACCACGCAACGCATAGACCCTCGGCCGATCAGCCTCGCATTGGATACGTTCCCCCAAGGAGGAGTCATCAACCTCGATGGTCCGCCAATTTCAACGCCATTCTCGACGGTTGGGGTTGAGGGAATCGCGCGAACCGTTCGAGCTTCGCTGACTCAAGAGATCGGCGGCACCCCGAGTGGTTTCGTGTCGTGGAGCAACGGCGGCGACCTTGAACAATCGATACAACCCACGCAGAACCTTTCGCTGCAAGCCACCTATGCGCCGTTGCCATTTGGTTCGGCTAATGGCGGAGCCTCGTGCCGTACCGTTCGTATCGAGGGCGTGTTCGTGACGACCTTTTCTGGCGACCTCGGCAGCTCCGTCAACTTGTTGCGTGGCACACAGTGGATACAGAATGTCACCGGGTTCGAAGTTTTCGTGGATGCTTCGAACGGTGCGGCAAATTCGACCTACACCGCCCGGGTGCGTAGCGCTGATGGCACACGTGATGTTGCCTGCTCCAGCCAGGCGTGGCCGCCCGCCGGGACACCGAATCCTCCACCTCCGCCACCTCCTCCTGCAGGAGATGGGCCGGCATGCACCGGCGTTCAGAACGGCAACACGGTCACACTCACCTTC
>CAYTUB010000148.1:0-5220 GCA_964441145.1 uncultured Acidimicrobiales bacterium | reverse complement strand
ATTTTGCTGACGCCGACAGACATGGTCTTAGTACCCCGTAAGGCCCAGAAAGTTTTGGAATGACCTTGGCTCGTTAGACCCGCCGTAACTTCCCATTGCGTAAAGCCGCCGTGTTCGGGTGTTACGTAACGCGAGTCGTTCCATCGGGACGAGGACTCTGGCCAGAAAATGACCGAACTAGTCTTGGAAATGGGTGCAAAACGGATCGTCAAGACTCGTCGTTAAGCGTAAGTGCGTTGATGATGCTCGAGAATGGGTTGCCGACCCCGGCATCGGTGTAGGACCACGCCACAATGACTCCGAGATCTGGAATGTAGTGACGACCGTGTACGACTGATTCAGTCGTGAACTCGACATGTCGTACCCCGTTCGCCCCCCAATTGGTGCAGAGCTCGTCAGGGCTAAGATCATCGCGCTCAACGGGATTACACGCGAGCGGTGAGTCCGCATCGAGTGGACCGAACTCCCAGGAAGTCGATTCCTGCCCAGCGATCAGGCTGTCTTCGAGGGTGCTGACCTCGATGGCTTGGTTTAGGCCATCGAAGAACTCGTCTTCACTAAGGGGAGCGTCTCTGGTCGGCGTCCGCATGTCGACCTCAGCAATAAACCCAGTGAACTCAAAGACAAAGAACCCTGCGTTCGGGTCGGGCTCAGTGGTGTTGAACACAAGGAGGTCCGGCTGCCAAGAGTCGAAGGTCACCTGTTCGAGGTCTGTCTCACTACGAACCTCAACGACGTTTCCAGCTACTTCGGCGAACCACGTGCCGGCGGGAACCGGGGCACCACGCTGGGTCAACGTTGTAATGCGTCTGCGGCCCGGGAATTCGCCCTCGGCGGGCACCAGAGAGATGGCGAGCTCGGTGGCGAGATCTCCGAGATTCTGCACGTGCTGGGGTTCGTTGGCAACGCCAGCCACGTACAACCTTCGAGACCCAAAGTCCTGGCCTACGTAGCGGATCTCTTGGTCTAGCGGAGCGAGTGGGATGTCTCCCTCGCTCTCGGTTACAAGCAGCTGCGTACATGGGACTTCGCCGGCGGGGCCGCAGTCTAATTGAGAGGACTCGGGTAATAGGGCGGACTCAATTCGAAGATCTACCCAACTCATCAAACGGCCCTGTGAGTTGATTAGGCCTCGGTCGGTGACCGTTGCATCTGGAAACTCTGTTCCCAGAGGATTGGATCCCAATGGAACGGGTCCATCTGGCGTGTTGAACGCGACAGCCTCGATGACGGCGATCACACCATCGGGACTTCCGCTCGGTCCGGTCTCGATGAGCAAGAACCCGTTGGCCTGAAATACCACGCGACCAGGTTCGGCTAGGCGGAATGCAATGGGTTCCGTGAACGCCGCGGTGGACCAGTCGCCGGCGAACAACTCGTGATCGGCCACGTCGGTAGAACTGAACGCTGCGTCTATCGACCCGGCATTGGCCGCATCAACCTCAGGCGCGAGCACGTTCTGCGGCGGTGCCGTACCGCTCGGGTCAGAGGCGATGTCTTGCACCTGCACGCCTGCACTTCCACAAGCCGCGAGTGCGAGAAGTAGACTTGCCCCCATGATGAGGACCCGCGCCCTCACGATGCGCTCGTAAGCGAGAACGCTGCTGCCAGGTCGGCGAACGGATCGCCGTCTCCGAAATCGCTGTACGTCCATGCAACGATAATACCGAGATCGGGAATGTAGTTAAATTGCTCGCCCGTCGAACCATCATCGAACTGAACAATTCTCGTGCCGTCAGTAGCCCAGGTACTGCACAGAGCGCCATCGTCGAGGTCGTCGCGTTCAGTCGGTGTACAAGCAAATTCAGAAGCAGGGTCCAAGGGCTCGAAAGTCCACGTGATCGCGTTTTGTCCAGCGAGCGCTATTTCCGAGATGCCCGAAATATCGACCGCTTGGCTGAGCCCGTTGGTGAACTCCTCAGAGGTCAGCGGCATGTCACGTGTTGGTTCACGCATATCGACCTCCTCGACGAAGCCGGAAAACTCGAATACGAAGAAGCCCGATCGGTCGTCGGCTGGAATTCTGTTGAACAGCAGCAGTCCGCCACCAGAGTTGTCGAAGTCGTAGGAGACCTCGTCAAGCCCGTTCTCACTGTTGATCTGCACGAAGGCCCCACTGACTTCGCCTACCCAGCTTCCGGCAGGTATCGGATTATTGGATCGTCCTAATGCGGTGATCTGGTTTCCTTCAGGGGCTCCAGCGCTGCTTGATTGTGTGCACCCAGCAACGATGACACAAAAAACTACCGCCAGAACCAGTTGACATTTTCTCATGTATTGATTCATGTGCGAGCTATCGATCGAGTCCGCAGTTTCCTTCGGGCCAGTCCAGAAATTCTTGATTGTTCCGGCTCGCAGGACGAAAGTCGAATTACAGCGAAGGATTTGCGGGGGTCATACGATTGAGAAGCCGTGGTAGAACCCTGGACGACGAATTCGCTTTCGCTTGATGAAGTCTTCGAATCCACCGTCGAGCGCGTCTATGGATTCCTGATATGTCGCTGCGGAAACGAAACACTCGCTGAGGATCTCGTGGCCGAAACGTACCTAGCTGCAAGCTCAAAGTTCGCACAGGGGCGAGGTAACGAGATCACCTCATCGTGGCTTCTAACCGTCGCCCGACGACGGCTCATTGATTATTGGCGCACCGATTCAAGCCGCAGCCGCGGTCTTGATGCTCTGGGTAACAGCTTGCGAGCCAAAGAGACCGTCAACGACCAAGATCATGTCATCCACCTAGAGAGTGAGGACGCCGTTAGTTTGGCACTGGCATCCTTATCTCAGCGATATCGAGCAGCCCTAGTCTTGCGGTACCTGGAGGACTTTTCAGTGAGCGAAGTCGCCGAAGCATTGGGGCTCACCTACAAGGCAACCGAGTCGGTTCTTTCCCGAGCCCGAGTTGCCTTTGGCAAGGCATACGAGGAGTACCAATGACCACGGAGCCGACACCGGAAGAGGAAGAAGAATTGCGGTCTCTCCTCAAAGATAGTGAGCGCCCGTCAGCGCTGTCGCCTCAACAACGGGAACGGATTCGACGCCGACTTGGCCCAGCGCTTCAAGCGGGTGCAAATCAGCCAGCCGACTCGAGAGCAATGATTGACCGTGGGGATTCGCCGATTAGCGACGCGCCTCTCGAGCTTATAAAGGACGATTCCGTCGGAGCGCAGAGGGGTAGAAGTCTTCTCGCAAAGGCTGCAATACTCGTTGCTGTCGTGGCACTGGGTCTCGGTCTCCTCTCCCTACGAGAAGAGGATCTCGTGGAGACAGCAAACCAGCCCGCCATCACTCAACCATCTGGGCCAGCAACATGCCCCTCCGAAATCGGGGACTTCTTTGCGGCTATTGGCCTGTGGGGCGACGTGGAGAACTGGTCCTTCCTCACGGACCGGAACGCACCAGAACCCGACCTTCTTAGCTTGGCTGTAGCGGTCCTTGAGTCGGGAGCACTGTCGGATGCATCAGCAGACCAAGAATTGGCGGAGCGACTCCGGCAGCTTCGACAAACATCACTCGATAGCCCAAGTCTGCCATGGAGTACCGTAGATCGCGAAGAGCACTTCGAGGCGGTAAGCGAGGCTGAGCTCGCCGTTAGTAGCGCAATCTCTAGCGATTCACGGTTGGCGAGTTGCTCGACTCAGGCAGAGCCCGATACCTCCAACTGATCGAGAAGTGGCCCAATCAGGGGACGCATACTGAGGTCTGATAGCCAAAATCGGTGTGGGCTGCCTTTTTTTGATAGATCAACCGTTGAAACACCAACGTTGAAGCCTTGGTGACAAAAACCCCGCACCTTCACTTAGGCAATGCGGCGGTCGATCTCAGCCTCGATTCAACCCCGATATTGCAATCACTGCGAACGGCGGCGGAGGTAGCGAAACCTCGATTGTGTCTCTGGGGGAGACAACTCCGCCAGCGACAACAACGCCCATGATCCCAGCAAGTCTGACCATCGAACCTTCGTCGTGACGGAATAGGACCGTGTTGAGCAGTCCGTCCTGAAAGGCATCTATCTGAGCGCACGGGTTTCGCAGACCAGTCACAGCAATGAGTGCCTCACTACCGAGCTTCAGGACTGCCCCGACTGGAAGATCGAGGAGTTCAATTCCTTGTGTAGTGATGTTCTCGCCAAGTTCGCCCGGACCGACCGTAAAGCCTGCGTCAGCCATGTGACTGAAGAGTTCTTCATGAATTAGGTGCACCTGTCTCAGGTTGGGCTGCGTGGGATCCGCTGCGACACGCGAGCGGTCGCGGACCTGCGCACCCTGATGTGCATCTCCAACGACCCCAAGCCCGGCAACAAGTTCAATCGTCTCCGCGTGTTCTTTGCTAAACGAGTGATTGGAGGATCGGTGCACGGATGAGACTGACGCAGACATCGCTTTCGAGTCTGTCAGGCACTCTCACATCATGGTGGGTATTCGTGCAATCGATGTGAGTCGAGCTTCGATCAACATCGCTGTTGCTGCAGTACGGTGAAGTTAAGGCACAACTTCGTCGTGTGTAGTCGCCTCGTCCATCTGACGACGATGCGGCGTAGTTGCGGAAAGGCGTTAGCTACAAATCCGTCACGAGGGAGTGCCTTGGTGAAACTCCAGCAACCACTTCGAATCAACGCGTCTCCATATTGAGCATCGGTCGGACCGACCCCGTGGCTCGACAGACACATAGGTGACGAGAGCAATGTCTGACCCAATCATCCGCGTAGCGAAGTCCTTCAACGGAAGCTCAACCTCAATCTCATCGGGAACTGCGACCGTTATCGCTGTGTCCCGATCGTAGACCCGACCCGATCGCCCATGTTCCACAAAATCGGGGGAAAGAACAGCGTCCATCCATTGCGAATCGCCACGAGTTTCTGAGCGCCACAGAGCTTCCTCAAGCGACTCCAGTTCACCGTCGTGGCTCATGGAGGAGAGACTAATCGTCTCGCCAAGAGGTCGGCAACGGTCGACTGGCTGCATATGGCCATGCTTCGCTGCCGCCGACAAACACCACTTGCCCTCGCACCGAAATCCCACAGACTAAAAGTGTGGGCTAATCGCCAAAATCGGTGTGGGCTGCCGATTTCATTGATAAATCAACCGTTGAAATACCAACGCTGAAGCCTTGGTGATGAACACCCCACTGACTGACTGACTGACTGACTGACCGACTGACCGATAGATTCCTGCATCCACTCACACTGGTTGTGGCTCCCTGCACGAATCTTGCACATCAGGA
>CAYTUB010000147.1:0-5295 GCA_964441145.1 uncultured Acidimicrobiales bacterium | reverse complement strand
GCATCGGGCCTCAAGAGAAACACCGCTGCACCGGCAGCAAGCAGCGCGAGAACCACTACCGCGACGATCGGGCCACGCCCCGATCGCTCTGGTGGCGCAGGAGGATCAAGCGGGTCGCCAGAATGACCGCCGCCATCCCCCACCTCGACCCGTACCGAATACTTAGCCACACGCCCAGTAGATCACGTCAACGACAACCCTGCCGCTACCCCGAGAAAGAGCAAGTCTGCGAACGAGTTGCCGAGCTCAAACGGTGCGCTTCCTCACGTACAGGCGCGTGCACGCCCTCAGACTCGTGACTCTATGGGACGTCGGTCGAAGACCAGCCGTTAACCAGGTCTGAAACATTGTTGATGAAGTCGAAATTCATCATGAGGAGCAGCAGTTGCAACGTTATGAGACCTGCAATCGCCAGCGGAATCTTCGCCGAACGCTCGTAGTTCGAGCTCCTCCAGTGCACTACCGCCTTCGTCGTCGCAAGCACCTCAAACCATGCCGTTCGAGCTGCACCCGGTTCCACGCGGTTGCAGCGGGTCCGTAGCTCTAGGCTGTGCGGACGAGCCCACAAGGAAACCCAAAGATGAGTCAGCACAACCCGGTACTCCCAACACCCGTCGATCCCCACGACGTTCTCAATCTTGATGCGCTGATCAACGAAGAAGAGCGCATGATCCGCGACACCGTCCGGTCCTACGTCGAGAAGGAAGTCAACCCGTACGTCGGCGAGTGGTTCGACACCGCCACCATTCCACACCAGGAGCTCGCAAAGGGCATGGGCGAACTTGGACTGTTCGGCATGCACCTGACCGGTTATGGGTGCGCGGGAACTTCAGCCACCGCGTACGGACTCGCGTGCACCGAACTCGAAGCCGGCGACTCGGGGATTCGAAGCTTCGTAAGCGTTCAGGGATCACTCGCGATGTTCCCGATATGGGCATACGGGTCGGAGGAGCAAAAGCAAGAGTGGCTACCCCGGATGGCCTCGGGCGATGCAATCGGATGCTTCGGGCTGACCGAACCCGACAGCGGCAGCGACCCGTCCAACATGCTCACCTACGCAAACAACGATGGATCCGATTGGATTCTCAACGGCACAAAGATGTGGATCACGAATGGCTCTGTGGCAGATGTCGCCGTGGTCTGGGCCCGCACCGACGACGGCATCCGCGGGTTTGTGGTCCCGACCGACAGCCCAGGATTCTCCGCTCCAGAAATCAAGCAGAAGATGTCGCTGCGAGCCTCGGTTACCTCCGAGCTCGTCATGCAGGACGTTCGTCTTCCCGCCTCTGCGGTACTTCCTGAAATATCCGGAATGCGTGGTCCACTGTCGTGCCTCAACGAAGCCCGATACGGGATCCTGTTCGGAGCCGTTGGAGCCGCACGAGCCTGCTACGAGGAAGCTCTCGAGTACGCAGGTCAACGAGTGCAGTTCGGAAAGCCGATCAGCGCCCTACAGCTCACGCAGCAAAAGCTCGTCAAGATGATGATCGCGGTTCAGCAAGGAACCCTGCTCGCACTACACATCGGCAAGCTCAAGGACGCCGGTGAGCTGTCATCGACACACATCAGCGTGGGCAAGCTCGACAACGTACAAATGGCCCTCGACGTAGCCAGAACCGCTCGAAGCATCCTGGGAGCGAATGGGATCTCACTCGAGTACAGCCCGATTCGCCACATGAACAATCTCGAATCGGTCTACACCTACGAAGGCACCAACGAGATCCACACCCTGATTCTCGGACTCGCGCTCACCGGCCACCAATCCTTCGCCGCTCCCCAATAGCGAAGCTGGGCGCTACTTCGCCCGCTTGACCGCGAAGTTTCGGATCAACCAGGCGAATCCGGCGATCGGGGCGAGAAGCATCAGCCACATGCCAATCGAACCAAGGCGATCAGCCGGTGATGTAGCGAGCCCAATCCCCGCAAAGGCGAGAAAGACCGTCAGCGCAATCGCCTGCACCGCGACCAGGCGCAGCGACACAAAGTCCTCGTTGGCAGCATGCTCATCACCCGATGCCCAGCGACGCAGGCCGTAGGCGACATCGCGGTAGGCGCCAGCGCTCGCGCCAAGCTCCCTGGCGATGCTCTCGGGGTGCTCGCTACCGTCCATGTCCACAAAGTGTAGGCCAACACCATTCAAGGGATCTAGGAACAGTCAGCATGAAATATTCATGCCCAGCGTTCCTAGATTCCTTGGATCCCTAGCGGTTGGAGTCGTGGTTTTGCAGGATGATGAAGGCGGCTGCGGCCAGGATCAGCGCGGGGAACTTATCGAGCATCGTGAACCAGATCCGGCCGAGAACCGATCCCCCACCCGTGATGAGACGGTTGAGAATCACGATCGTTGCCACGGCGGTGACGAGACCGGAGATGATCGTCGCTGGCCTTCGCACTCGTTCGGAGATCGCGCCCGCAGGCGACAACACGATAAGCAACGCAAGCCCGAGCGTGAAGATAGCCATGGTCGAGCCGACCGGTTCGAAGGCCGTGGAGATGAAGGTGCTCGCTCCACCGCCGTTGCTGAGGTCGTCGAGCCAGCGGACGAAACCGGAAAAGAATCGCAGGCCGATTGCCAGCATTAAGGCAATCGCGGCAATCTCGCGCGACTCATCGCGCGAGAGGCGCATTCGCTCAGCCTCCGGTGGCGAGGACTGCCATCGCGTCTTGGGCGAGGCCGTCGAGCAGGCCTGGGAAAATGCCAAAGACGATCGTCACGATGACCGACGCGACCAGCACCACGCCAACGGTCGGCGGGATCAGGACCTTCTCTGCACCCTCAGCGGGATCGGTGAGGAACATGGCGATCAGGATACGGATGTAGAGATATGCACTGACGACCGCTGCGAGCATCGCCACGATGGCAACCCAGTAGCTCTCCGCGTCGATTGCAGCGGCGATGACCTCGAACTTTGCAAAGAAGCCACTGGTCAACGGCACCCCTGCCTGCGCGAGCAGGAAGATCATCATCGCGAACCCAAGCATTGGTCGACGGCGCGCCAGACCGTGGAAGACGTCAAAGCCGAAGTCCTCGTCGCCCTTTTCGGCAACGATCGACAAGGTGCCAAAGGTTCCCGCAACTAGGAACGTGTAGCTCGCAACATAGAAGAGTGCAGCAGCGGTACCGCGTTCTGTTGCGGCCAAGACACCGAGCAGGATGAACCCGGCGTGGCTGATCGAGGAGTACGCAAGCATGCGCTTAACGTTGGTCTGCACGATTGCCGAGACCGAGCCGATGACCAAGGTCAATGCGGCGATGACTTCGATGGCGAGGCGCCAGTCGTCGACGAGCGGTTCAAAGGTCACCGACATGATGCGCAAGAGCCCAGCGAAGCCGGCGACCTTGACGCCCGATGCCATGTAGGCAACGACGGGTGTTGGTGATCCGTCGTACACATCAGGTGTCCATGAATGGAACGGTGCAGCACCGACCTTGAAGACCAGGCCGACGATCAGCAGGGCGATGCCACCGAGAAGCAGCCCATCTTCGAGCACGATCGCCGAGCGCAGGAACGCGTTGATGGTGACCAGGTTGGTCGAACCGGTTGCGCCGTAAATCAGTGCGATGCCGTAGAGAAAGAACGTCGAGGAGAAGGCACCGAGCACGAAGTACTTCATGCCCGCTTCCTGTGAGGTGTAGCGGCGGCGATGGAGTGCTGCCAGCACGTAGACGGCCAAGGACAGCGTTTCGAGGCCGAGGAAGAACACGATCAGGTCGTTGGAGAACGACATGATCATGCCACCGGAACCAGAGAGCAGGAGCAATACGTGGATTTCGACGCCGTCCAGCTCTTCTCGTTGCACGTAGGTGTGGACCAGCAGAGCGGCCATCGCGACGGAGAGCGCAATAACCACGCTCAAGAAGATCGAGAAACCGTCAAAGCCAACGGATGTGGCGATGGTCGAACTTGGACCCTCGTCCCCGAGACGGTTCCACAAGAACAGACCCGAAATTGCCGACAGCAACGCAGCGGTGACGGTCCATCCGGTGATGAACCAGCCCGGCAGGTCCTTGCGGATCGAGGACATCGTCAAGATCAACAAGCCTGCAACCCCAAGGAAGAGCATGGGGAGCAGGACCTGAAAATCGACATCAGGTGTGACGACTTGTGCGAGCAACATCAGCCCTCTCCCTCATCATCGTGGGATTCTTCGCCCTCGAGCGGCAGCAGTATCTCGACCGTTGGCTCGCTCCAGTCCTCGACTCGCTCGTCGATGTGGACAATGAGCGCTTCGATCGATGGCTCGATCCGGTCAAGCATTGGCTTGGGGTAGACACCGGTGAAGATGATGAGTGCGATCATCGGCAACAAGATCAGGCCTTCGGACATGCGAAGGTCTTTCATCTCGGCGTTGTCGCCCTCGGCTGGTCCGTGGAACACCCGCTGGTAGGCCCACAGCATGTAGAGGGCGGCAAAGATGACGCCCGAGGCAGCAATCGAAGCAATCCATGGGCTGGCGACGAAGGCACCGATCAAGATCAGGAACTCGCCAACGAAGCCGTTCAACCCCGGCAAGCCAATGGAGGAGAACATCACCAGCGTGAAGGCGCCAGCAAATACCGGTGCGGACTTTTGGATACCGCCCAGCTGAGAGATCTCGCGAGTGTGGCGACGCTCGTACATCCAGCCGACCAAGAAGAACAAGGCACCGGTGGAAAGACCGTGGTTGACCATCTGCATGACCGAACCAACGAGCGCTTCGGTCGTGATGGCGAAGGTTCCCAACATGATGAAACCAAGGTGGGCGACCGAGGAGTACGCCACGAGACGTTTGAGGTCCTTTTGCATGGTCGCTGCGGCAGCCCCATACAAGATGCCGATCGTTCCCAGTATCAACATGACCGGCGCGAACCAGGTCGCGGCCTCCGGGAAGAGAAACAAGCCAAAGCGGAAGAAACCGTAGGTCCCAAGCTTGAGCATGACACCGGCAAGGATTACCGAACCGGCTGTTGGTGCCTCGGTGTGTGCATCGGGCAGCCACGTATGGACCGGGAACACCGGCACCTTCACGGCAAAGGCCAATACGAACGATAAGAAGATCCAACGCCCTGCGGTCTGGCCCCAGTGCTGGCCTTCGGCCAACGCCACCACGTCGAAGGTCACGATGCCTGTCACCCGTTCGCTGAGGAACACGATCGCGAGAATGCCGACCAGCATCAGCGCCGAGCCAAACATCGTAAAGATGAAGAACTTTGTCGCCGCGTAAATGCGGTTGCCGTGACCCCAGCCGCCGATCAAGAAGTACATCGGTACGAGAACCACTTCGAAGAAGACGAAGAAGAAGAACAGGTCGAGG
>CAYTUB010000146.1:0-5414 GCA_964441145.1 uncultured Acidimicrobiales bacterium | reverse complement strand
CCCGCCATCACCGAAGAAGTCCGCAAGCGCCGGGGTTAGTTTGACCGTTGCTGGTCCACCGGCGGTTGTTGCAGACCGCCTTATCCGTTGCGTCAACTGCGAACCTAGCAACACCATCATGTGCTCTGACGGATTGACCACGCAGGCCATCGGGCTGCTTAGTTCGGTGTCGCTATGGAGTCGTCGTTCGGCTTTGCCCATCGCGTGACCGGTGGCGCCGCACGCGCCCTTGTCAAGGCTTGGAGAGTTCTCTACTCTGATCGCTCGGTGCAGTTCGCGCCGGTTCCCAACCGATGGGATTTTCTATGCTGCCATATTCATTTTTTGGAGGTCGAAACAGCTAGCGACTCGCTAGTTGACCATCGGTCTTCTGGGCGCGACTCCTGCGTGCCCGTCTCTCATGTTGCTTGTCCTTTGCGCTCAGTTGCTTGCTATAGCGATTGCGCTTGGGCTCCGACATGTTGCTCGCGTCCCTGTGGCGACCTTGTACGAGAACTTAGGAAGGAGGAACCACCGTGGAATTAGAGCACTCACAACACGAGCGTCAACGCCCGCACTGGGCGAGCGCCATACACAACTTTGGCGACGATCTCCGCTGGGCCGTTTCGGGCTGGTGCGACTTCCCGCGTCCAGCCAGACGTTTCGTCGGTGGCCTCACAACGACGGTCGCAGCGCACGCATTTGGCGCACAAGACGTGGTTGCCTCGATCGTGTCCTCGCTGTCATAGGCGGCAGCCGAAGGTCTGCTCAACCATGAGACCTCGATCTGGGTTGAGCAGACCTCATGTAACCTTTGGGCGTGGCGAAGTACTCCAAGGCGCAACTGCAGAAGAACCGTCGTGCGGTCTCCGGTGTTGCGCTGGCAGGGGCTGCCTACGTCGCACTGTCGTTCGTGGCGTCGGGCTTTTCGCTCAGCACATTGATCGGAACATCAGTGGTGGCCGCCGTAATCGTTGGAGCTCTGTGGTGGCTGTTCGCTTCGAGGGGAGCCGAGACGCTCGAGGGAAGTTGGGTCGATGGCTTCAACCACGAAGGTCGCAAGGCATCGATGGGATTCCCTGGGTTTGAGGCTCGTCAACGAATCGACACAGGCGACGGCCCAGAAGTAAAAGAAGTAGCTGACGGGATCTGCTCTGACTGTGGCTTGCCCTTCGGGGCTGCAGGCGAAACACATCACGCCGGATGTGCCTCTGAAGCGGCGCAGTACGAATAGACCGTGGAGATGGTGTCGACCTCGCTTCGTTGACGGGCGGCTACTCCGAGTCGTTGACCAGGCGCCTCATGTACTCCTGCACGTCGATGTCGCGTGGCAAGTTTTCTTCACTGTCCCGTTGCCGCTTAGGCCCCTCGCTAGGGGTTTGCTTGCCCGCCTTCGGGGCTTTCTTGCGGTGTCCGAACATGGGCCACACGGTAGCTCACTGATGGATGCTGGTTGCGTTCGGGGCACACGCGGGCGGCCAAAAACCTATCGCGAAAGTTCCGTGGGAATTAGGTTTTCGGCTTGGGAAACGAACTGGTGTTCGCTATACTGCTCCTATGGATATCGGCGGTGTAGCGGCACCGAATTCTGACTTGGATGTGCTCGACGCAGCACTCGACGAATGTCTTGCTGTGCCGCTGTCGTGCCTGTCTCGATCCGAGGTATCCGACCGCTTGGCTCGGTTGCAGTCGCTGACGGCAAAGCTCGCTTCGCTGCGGGTTGATGCAGTGGCGGCTGGTCGAGCATGCGACGTTGGTCAGCTGTCCGATCAACGCAATGTTGCAAACCATGTCGCCGCAATTTCCAATGCCGACCCGGCTGCGGTGCGGTTCGATCAGCGGATTTCGGATTGGCTGCGAGATATGCCGGTCGTCGCGGACGCGTTGCGGGCGGGTCAGATCTCGGTTGCTCACGTCGAACTGTTGCGGCGCTCTGACAACGTTCGAGTCCATTCGCAAATGATCGAGTCGCAAGAGCGTTTCGTCTCCTGGTTCGAGACGGTGGCCTTCCGCGACCTCGAGGTGCTGTTGAACGAATGGCTCTTGGGTGCCGATCCCGATGGAGCAGCGCCCAACGAGCAATGCCCCCAGGCTGGTGTGAAAGTCCAAACGTTATTTGGCGGCATGGTCAAGGTGGAGATCTTGATGGACCCGATCCAAGGCGCAGCCTTCAAAGGCGACCTCGACTCCGAATGCAAACGACTCCGCGGCGAAGAACAAGAGGAAGGGGTTTCCTCAACCGTCCGGAAGCGACGTCTTCGGGCGTTGCTGAACCTGACCAGCCGAGGGTCTGCACGCCCCGACGGCACGCAGGCTCGACCTCGGGTCCACATTGTGATGAGCCAGCGTGTCTATGAAAAGACCTTGGCGTGGCTTGAAGACCCGGCCCGCAACGAACTTCCAAAGATCGATCGCTCGAACGTGGACGCCAAATGTCAGCTCATCGATGGCACCCCAATCCATCCGGCATATGGGGTAGCCGCCTCGTTAACGGCAAAGTTCCGACGAACCGTGTACTCGGCTCGGGGTCGACCGCTCCATGATTCCTATGACACTCGCAAGATCCCGGATTGGATGCGAGAACTCAGCCTGATTACCTCAAACGGAAGATGTTCGAACCCGGTATGTGATGCGCCCTTTGCATGGCTCCACGGTGATCACATCACGCCGTGGTCACACACGAAAGACACCTCGGTCGCCAATACTCGACCGGTGTGCGAGCCCGATAACGGATGGCGCGGCAACGACACGACTAGGGGAGTGTGGGGTCAGCCCGAACCCCCGCCCGTCAAACAACGAGCCGACGACTACCGCCGAGAACAAGAAGAAACCGCCGTCGCCCGGGCACGACTCCACAAACTCGTCGAAGACATCAACCGAACGCGTTAGGTCCTGCACTAGAGCGAGGCCTGGCGAGAGCCAAAATCAGGCATCGCTTGGAAGCGCCCGTTCTCGTAGTGAGAACTAGCGCTTGGGGCGGCTGCGAGAGCGGAATCGAGCGAACAGGCCTGAGTCGGACTCGGGGTCCGCCTCGGGTGATCGAATCGAGAACGGCTCTGGTGCCGTCTGTGTTGGAGCCTCGTGAGTGCTTTGTTGCGATGTCTCCACATCACAAAAGAACCGCTCGTACTGCTCGCGTGTCAGCCAATCTTCGCCCATGCCGCTTTTCCTTCGTTCCGCCGAAGGAGATTTAACGTACCACGACGTTCGAAAATATCGCGCCTATCTCAAGACAAAATCGAGACCCGCCCGAACCGCTGCAACTTGCGCGTCAATACACACGGCTGGAGTGGCGCTTTCGCTGTCGGGATAGACCTCGGTCGTCGACGTGAAGGGAGCGCTCGTGATCGCCGGACACAACCCCCAGTCGGTGAAGTCATAGTTGATAACGCCGTACTGAGTGGCCTCTGATCCGATGATCATGCCGTTGTCGTCTGCCGGTGCAATGTGGGTGACAGGTTCGACGCCCGCGATGATCGCTGCCTGGAAATCCGCCTGAGGGTTGGCCGTGTCGCCAACCCCGTAAAACCCATCGGGAATCGTGCCCGGAACGAACTCGACGCCATCGCGGGCCGCGAGTGCCGGGCGGAACTCCGACTCGTCGGTGTCGGTGGTTTCGTGGAGATCCATGTGCATGAGAAAGTCGAGTTCACTTTGCTCGATGAGCACCATGAGCTCAGCCGCTTCTTCAGAGGGGCTTTCGTCGTGGAACGAACGGTTTGGGTCAACGGCTTGTGGGTTCCAGCGATTGATTGTTTCGTATCCCCAAGGGCTCACGCAGGGAGCCACGAGGAGGTTGATGTCGTCCCGATAGTCGAGAGCCTCTCGGTTCAGGAAAGCGAGAGCACCCTGCACGCCGCTTGTCTCGTAACCGTGGACGCCGCCGGTGACCAAAACCCACGGTGCATCGGGGTTGGTGGAGGCGAGCGTGACGGCCAGCAGTGGGTACCGCTCAGGGTCGATCGGCAGCGATCCGTACTGGATGACGTCGAATTGAGGGTCGAGATCGCTCAGTGCGTCGAGCACTTCGTCTTCGTAGCTGCGCTGTATCGATTGCTGTTCGAACCAGGCCTGTTTCTCGGCATCGCCCCATGGTTGGCCTGGGGTACCGATTGGATAGAAGCGTTCGAGGCTCATGGCTTGATCATGCCAGCGATTCGGGGCGGTCCGGTGGAGTTCCGCGTCCGGGTTTGCGACACGTTTAGCGGCGACGCTTCTTGTCCTTCGGTCGATCGAGGAGTTCCCGCAGCGGTCCGGCGAAGTTGCGGGGGAGTGCGTAGTACTCATCGTCGATCAGCACCTTGCGAGACGGCCAGTTTCCTTCGAGACGAATAGCGTCCTCAATCGTCGCGTCCAGACGTTCGAAATAGTCGACCTCGATCTCTCGAGCGGCAACGGCAGCGAAAATTTCGGCGCTACCAGAAACATGTAGATCGCAGAAGAAGAGGCCTGCGGGCCCGGCGAACAATGCGTGATGACGGACCTTCTTGCCGGTCATGCGAGCACGCGGAATACCATCGTCAGTCGATAGCAACAGCACTGCTTGGTTGACTTTCATCGCAGTCTCTTCGCCGAGGCAAGCAGCGAGATCATCAAGAACAGCCATGAGTCGATAGTAGGGCGCGACAACCACGACGCGCTGATCTGGCCTTGCTGCAATATGGCTCTGCAATATGGCTCTCCGGGCAATGTGACTCCTGCGACAATGTGACCTTTACGACAAGGAATGTTCCGTTGGCCTATGTAGAGGTCCGTACCCTTAACCGATGGGAAGCAAGGCCTGTAGCTCCGCCACACGGCCACATGACCGGAAGGCCCCCCATGTCTAGTGCGCCAACATCCGCGCCTACCAAAGACGTCAGCAGTTTCATCGCCTCGTGGACGACCAACCCTAAAGCCGACATTTTGTCAGGCCTTGTCGTCGCTCTCGCCTTGATCCCAGAAGCCATCAGCTTCTCCATCATCGCCGGCGTCGCCCCTCAGGTTGGGCTGTACGCCTCGTTCTCAATCGCCATCGTGATCGCCTTTGCTGGCGGACGTTCAGGAATGATCTCCGCCGCTACAGGCGCCATGGCCCTTGTCGTTGTCGACCTCGTAGCCGATCACGGTGTCGGGTTCCTCTTCGCCGCCACGATCATGGCGGGCATCTTCCAGTTTATATTCGGCGTACTTGGCGTCGGCGAACTGATGCGCTTCGTGCCCCGAACTGTCATGGTCGGCTTCGTGAACGCACTCGCCATCCTGATCTTCTTGGCGCAGGTGCCCCAGATTGTGCTCAGCGAAGAAAATCGCGATCAGCTTCCAATGAACCTGATCTTCATCGCTGCGGGATTGGCGATCATCTACGGCTTGCCGATGCTCACCAAGGCCGTGCCTTCGCCGCTCGTGGCAATCGTTGTCTTGGGCGGCATTGCCATCTCGCTTGGCTTGGAGCT
>CAYTUB010000145.1:0-5465 GCA_964441145.1 uncultured Acidimicrobiales bacterium | reverse complement strand
ACCCGGAAGATCACCACTCGCAGGCAGACCAGTACCCGCACTACCCGGAAGACCACCACTCGCAGGCAGACCACTACCCGGAAGATCACCACTACCCGGAAGACCAGTACCCGGCAGATCACCACTGCCCGGAAGACCACCACTCGCAGGCAGACCAGTACCCGCACTACCCGGAAGACCAGTACCCGGCAGATCACCACTGCCCGGAAGATTTGCGGTGTCGTCGCTACCGGGAAGGCCCCCGCTGAGCGCTCCACCAAAAGCGGCGTCGGAAGCTTGCGGTTGTGCGGGTGGAGTTAGCGGGCTGTCTGCCGGGCCACCGGGGATTCCCCCGATAGGGCGCGGCCCCTCGGTCCATGCGGAGCCATCCCAAAACCTCTCCGTCCCAGGAGGATCTCCCTGAGCGTGGTACCAACCCGGTTGTGCGCTATTGGACATGTCCTTAACCTTCCGATCTGCGTATGAAAGTAGGCGATGTCGGCGTTGAGCGCTCGGAATCGAACCGATAACCCATTCCGTCGAAATCGGTCAGCCCTGATCGAGCGGTAACACGGTTCTGGATAATCCAGCCGGCCATCGCTCCGCGGGCACGCTTGGCAAAGAAGCTCACGATCTTGTAATCGCCGTCTCCCTTTGCATCAAGAAACACCGGTGCGATCACGTCGCCCTCCAGTTGGCCGGTTTGAACCGACCCGAAGTACTCCTGCGATGCCAGATTGACGAGCACCTTTGCGCCCGGGCTCGCAGCGATATCTTCGTTCAACCGATCCGTGATCGTCATACCCCAGAAGTCGTACAGGTTCGACCCTCGCTCAGTCGAGAGGCGAGTGCCCATCTCCAGGCGATACGGCTGCATCAGGTCAAGTGGGCGCAGCACGCCATACAAGCCCGACAGTATTCGCAGTGTCTTTTGGGCATGGGTGAAGTCGCGTTCACCAAACGCATTCGCAGCGTCCATACCCGTGTACACGTCGCCATCGAAAGCCAAGAGTGCTGGTCGAGCGTTCTCGGTGGTGAACGGGCGCTCCCAATCTTGGAAGCGTTGGAAATTGAGATCTCCGAGCTTGTCCGACACGCTCATCAGCGATGAGATCTCGTCGGGCGACTTCTCGGCCATGACCGACACGAGCTCGGCACTGTGGTCGAGCAGTTCGGGTTCGGAAAATTTCTTTGTGGCAAGCGGCGACTCGTAGTCGAGCGACTTTGCCGGGGAAATGACAATCAGCACGGTTCTTCTTTAGCTCCCAAACGGGCCGATGTCGATGCGGGCGTCTCGGCGGCGACCTACAAGAGCCACAGAATCAGCACGCTACTGACGATCAACAAGATGGTTGTCAGCACCGTGAGAAGCAGCGCCACCGCAACCCGAGGACCTTTGTCTCCTGATGCCTTGGGTCGATCCGGGGCAACACGAGGGGCATCGGTCGGGTCCATTGCATTGCCTTCCATGCCCTAAACGCTAACTCAAGACGGTCTCATGATGAGGCCCAAACCAATTTCCGATGCCGGGTGTTAGCGCCGGCTTTGGGCAGCCAGTTGCCGCCAAGAAGGTTCACTCTTCACAGGACCCCGAGGAGTCTGCCAACTCGCTGTCGGTACACACATCGAATCCAGCGCCTCCGCGAACCACATCGTCGGCACTCACCAAAATGGTGTCGTCACCGCGCCCACCACGAACGTTGTCGGCACCGGCGCCCCCGACCAACAGGTCGCGTCCGGCCTCGCCACGCAACGTGTCAGCGCTCCCGTAGCCGCGCACCTCGTCACTACCCTTGCCGCCGTAAAGAAGATCTACTCGGTTTGAACCAACCAGCAGATCAGCACCAGCGCCGCCATCAATCTCGGCACCAGCATCGTCTTTACGATCGTCAGGGCTGTTGGCGTGGAGTTCATCAGCTCCCTTGCCACCGAGAATGATGTCAAAGCCAAGGCCGCCAGCGATCACATCAGCCCCCGAGCCGCCACACAGCACGTCGTCTCCCCCAAGGCCATCGATCACATCGCTTCCGCCGAGACCAGCAATCACGTCTTGTCCTGGTGTACCAACGAGGACATCATCACCACTTGTGCCGACCATCGTGGCCACGAGCCCGCCGCACAAGACATCATCGCGACGATCCGGGATGGTGACATCGGGAACATCAGGAAGCGGAGGAACGACTGGCTCCTCAGGATCGGTTGGCCCATCGGGGCCCGGGAGTTCAAGGCGATCTGGAGATGAAGCCGGGGCATCCTCCGTAGCCGACCATGGCACCTGTACATCGGGCGCCGCGGTATTGATCAGGGCTGGAGGTGGGGTCTCGCCCTCGCCCGAAATATGCACCATTTGCGCCTGGGACGGAACACCGTCAGCGTTCAACGCGAACAGCATGTAATCGCCCGGCGTAGCGAACGTTGCAATGCTCGGTGCGTCGATCGTGAGCTGGTTTCCGACCTGCGCGAACGGCAGCTCCAAGAAGTTCTGCGTGTTCATCGAATGGGTATTGTTTCCCACGCGCATCATCGTCACTCGATCGACAGCCTGATCAGAAGTCGCCGTAAAGCGCTCACCGTATTCGAGCGACGCTGGAGAACCGTCGAAGGACGGTTGAGGTGCTTGGTCACCGTCAGCATCGAACAAATACGGAGGTGAGAAGACTTCAGCGTTGTATTGATCTGTTGGCCCTGGTGCACCGCCACCACCGGTAAAGACGCGGCCATCGGGCATAAGGAGGGCTGTCGAGTGGTACAGCCGCGGAACTTGGCTCTCGGCTAACAGCGTCCAGGTGTTCGTTGCTGGATCCCAGATCTCTGGGGCGTAGGCAACATCGATTTCCTGATTTGGAGATCCGGATCCACCGGTGACCAAAACCCGTCCGTCCGGAAGGACAACAGCGTTTGCCCAGTACCGCTCTGAGTTCATCGGCGCGGCTTCGATGAGTCGCGGCGGCTCGTAGTTCAGGTCGATGATCGATGCCCGGTCAAAACCGATTATCAGAACTTTGCCGGGAGCGTAGTTAACGGCGCTCGATGCCTCACCGGTGTTTAGCCACGTCGGGAACCTTCCGATCCGGTCGACGCCACCGGCCCCATCGGGATCGAGATAGAACATCTCTCTTTCGGCCATGTTCCACACCTGTCCTGCAGGCGTCACGAACGACTTCGGATACGACCAGCCCCTGCCTTCCCAAACTCCCGACGGAGTAGTTCCGGTGAGATCGACCCACCCATCCTCGGGCGAGTACACCTCGGCGGTGACGATTGGATTGTCTGACTGGCCTTCGACAGGTATTCCGCCCTGCATGAGGATGCGCCCATCGGGCAACGTCGTACCCGTTCCGTACCAACGCGGGTTGTTCATCGAAGGGAAGTCGGCAAGCTCACCGCTGCGATAGCGGGACACGAAGTTCGGGAGGCCGCGCGACTCGGTGACCGTGCCACCAAGAATCACCGTTCCAGACGCGTTTGGGTCGGACACAGCAAAGGAACAGAACAAGTTGGAGCCAAGGTCATGGGCGACTGTGACGTGTGCGTCCTCGCCCAAACCGTCGGAGGGATCCCAAACATCGATAAGCAACTTGTCTTGGTTTCGCCGCCCGCCATAGGTGACCACGTTGCCGTCCCCGTCAACGGATGCATGGATGGGAATGAAGGACCAATCAATCACGTCGCTCCATTGCCCGTGAATGGTCGGCTCCGCAGCGCCTACCGGCGATATCCCTAAGGTCCCACCTGCCAGAACCGCCACCAACAGAACACTAAAGATCTCTCTCATCCTACGCATAGTGAAATTATGTCACCATGATTTCACCTCACGTAGGGGGCGATCGGCCTGCATGCGGCCTAGACCGAATGGTCTACAACCCTTGATATTCGGCGCGACGGCCCGAAGCACGGCCCCATCGTTCGATGGTCTCGCCCATTGGCGTGCTTGGCCCTGAACTGACGAAGGGCCAGAGTTCTTGCGCGACCCGTCGCCAGTTGGCTGTGGCCTCGAGCTGCGCGAACAGCGAGATGACTCCGAGATTGATTCGCTGCAAGACCACGAACGACGGCGGAACGTTGAGCGTCTTCTTCAGCTCACCAAACTCGCCCCCGGTCTCGAATATCGCCTTCACCCCAGCCTGCGCGTAGTCCGCATCGAAGGTGTACTCCTGATCCTCCAGGACGAAGTCGTAGAAGTACGAGAAGTAGCGACCGATCGCCTCGTTCGTAAAGGGCTGGTCTGGCTTCAACAGTCCGGCGTCCTCGATGGTCTTGCGGAACGCGCCGTAATCGATATCGAGCACCATGTTTGTGATCAGGGATTCAAACAGCGCAGTGTCGCTCGGGTCGAAGTGCTTGACCAGACCGAAGTCGAGGAACGTCACCCGACCACCCGCGTGGAACAGATAGTTGCCCGGGTGCGGGTCGCCGTTGAAGGCGGCGAGGCGGTAGATCGATCCAAATGTGAAGCGGAAGAGCGTCTCAGCGGCGAGGTCCTTCTCCTCCTGAGGCCACGTCATCACCTCGGAGAACTTGGCACCCACGACAAGTTCTGAGGTGAGGACCCTGGCTGTCGAATACTCGGCGATCACCTTTGGCACGTTGATGAATGGGTGTCCATCGAAGTGATCAGCGAAGTGCTGTTGGTTGCGCGCTTCGAGTTCGTAGTCGAGTTCCTCGGTCAATCGTTCGCGCAGCTCCTCGGTGATGGTCTCGGTGTCGATGCCCGGGAACATCAAGCGCAGCGCACCGAAGATGGTGTCGTTGGTGCGTAGATCTGATTCGATCGCGTCGCCCACGCCTGGGTACTGCACCTTGACCGCTACCGCCTGACCGTCGTGCGTTATGGCGCGATGGACCTGACCGATCGATGCTGAGGCGATCGGTGTCGAGTCCCATTCGGCGAAGAGCGTGTCCGGATGTTGGCCGAGTTCTTCGGCAATGACCGACGCTGCGAGTTCACCCGACATCGGTGGCGCATCGGTTTGGAGTTGGGCGAGGGTTTGGCGGGCGTTCTCCGGCAGACCGGTGTCGAGGTAGCTGGCCATCTGGCCGACCTTCATCATGGCGCCCTTGAGATTGCCCAATGAGGCAACGACATCTTCGGTGGTCTTCATCTCAAACTCGGCGTCGAGCTCGTCACGACGCTCCGCCGAAGCGAACGTCTTGCGCGCTTGGGTGGTGGCCCAGCGACTACCGGTGCGCACACCCATTCCTGCCACGGTTGCGTTCCGGCCCAGGCTGTCGACCGAGCTGACGATCTCGCCGGTCTCCGATTGACGGCGCCACAGCTCCACTCCCCCGCCGATAATGCCAAGGATCGCGAGCCAGCGGATGAGCTTCTTCATCAACTCAATCCTACGAGAGATTTGTAGGCAATTTCAGACCGTATTGGTCGAAAAACACTCACAGATCCTCGGGTTCGGAGGTGAGGAAGCCATGGATCTCGTTTCGTAGCTCGGGGATACCGACCCCTTTGGCCGAGCTGACCCAACGGACAT